>NZ_JBGFGP010000038.1:0-21402 GCF_041224545.1 Sedimentitalea sp. XS_ASV28
TGTTTGATCCCACGGTTTAATGGTGTGATCCTTTCGCAGGAATGGAAGGATGCCTTGTGGGACAAGTTCGCCACGGAAGCGCCACGTACTGTCCCCCGGCAGGCGAATTGCAAAGCAAATCTGCCGAGAGGGCACGCACGCCGTCAGAGCAGCAATACAGCGATCGCAAGCTTCGCTCGCGACGCTGAGCCGGGAGCTGGGGATCAATCCAAAGACGGTTGCGAAGTGGCGTAAACGGCAGACGGTCGATGATCTCAAGACAGGGCCAAAGGAGCCACGCTCAACGGTCCTCACGGAGGCTGAGGAGGCGGCCATCGTCGCGTTTCGGCGCCACACGCTGCTGCCGCTTGATGACTGCCTCTATGCCCTTCAGCCGTCCATCCCGCACCTGACACGCTCAGCGCTACACCGCTGTCTACAGCGGCATGGCATCTCACGCCTGCCTGACGTCGAGGGCGACAGGCCGGAGCGGTCGAAGTTCAAACGCTACCCGATCGGCTTCTTCCACATAGACATCGCCGAAGTGCAGACTGCTGAAGGAAAGCTCTTCCTGTTCGTTGGCATCGACCGCACGAGCAAGTTTGCCGTGACCCAGCTCGTCGGGAAGACTGACAGGAAGACGGCCTGGGAGTTCCTGCAACACATGCTCGAAGCCGTGCCATATCAGGTTCACACCGTCCTCACTGACAACGGTATTCAGTTCGCTGAGCAGCCTAGGAACCGGAACACTGCTTATTCTCGGCCCATGCGTTTCGACATGATCTGTGAGGCCAACGGGATTGAGCACCGGCTGACCAAGCCCAACCATCCCTGGACCAATGGACAGGTCGAACGGATAGACCGAACGATCAAGGAGGCCACCGTCAAACGCTTCCACTACGACAGCCATGATCAGCTGCGAATGCACCTCACGGACTTCATGGCAGCATACAACTTCGCGCGACGGCTCAAGACCCTCAACGGGCTCACACCTTACGAGTACATCTGCAAGATCTGGACTTCAGAGCCGGACAGATTCATCTTGAACCCGATCCACCAAATGCCGGGACTGAACACATAGGTCAGCTGCCGCCGAACTTCGGCGCGCGTTTCTCGTGGAAAGCCAACACGCCTTCGCGGAAGTCATCAGACTGGCGCAAGCGCGAGTAGTTGTAGCCCTCGATCTCGATGGCGGTCTGCAGGTGGCAATCCTCGGTCTGGTTCAGCATCTTCTTCGCGGTGCGCTGCGCGATCGGCGAGAAGGCCAGAAGCTCCTGCGCCAGCTTGTCGGTAGCCGCCTCGAGCTGGTCATCAGGATGGATTTCGGTGGCGATGCCCCAGTCGTGGGCCTCTTCACCGGAAATCCGACGCGAGCGCATTACGATATCCTTGGTTCGGGTGATGCCGACGATCTTCTGCAGACGCGCAGAGCCGCCCGATCCGGGGATCTGGCCCAGCTTCTGCTCGGGGAGTGCATAGCGCGTCGTCGGGGTCACGAGGCGGAAATCGCAGGCAAGCGAAATCTCGAAACCCACGCCGAAGGTGTAGCCGCGGTTCGCCACGATCACCGGCTTCTCGCAGCGCGCGGGCGCGGCGATGTTGTCCGCCAGCTTCGAGACGTGCTCGGGGCTCGCCTCGAGGAAGCCCTTGATGTACCCGCCCGACGAGAAATGCTCGCCGATGGCGCGCAGGACGATGACACGCACGCGCGGATCCGCGTCAAGCGCTTCGAAGGCGGCGCGCAGCTCGTCGCGCTGGCCCATCGAGATCGTGTTGTACTCGCCGCGGTCAAGAATGATGTCGCCACGCTGGCGTGCCTCGTCTACCTCGACGGTGAAGCCGTCAAAGCTCGTGCCGGACAGGTCGCTGAATTGCTGGTTCATGGGGTTTCTCCTTGCGATGTGTTTAGCTGGCCTGCGACTCTGGGCAGGTCTCGGTCTTGGTGTAGTCTCCCGCGACGAGCTTGCGGCGCAGCAGCTTGCCGACGGGAGATTTGGGAAGTTCGGTGACAAATACGATACGGCGCGGCCGCTTGTGGCTGGGCAGCCCGGCGCGGGCATGTGCCTCGATCCGCTCGGCGGTCATGCCGGGCGTGGGTTCGACGAAAGCGGCGACGATCTGGCCCCAGCGCTCGTCCAGCAGCCCGACCACAGCGACATCGCCGATCCCGTCGAGCAGCGACAGGTAGCTTTCGACCTCGACGGGCGAGACGTTCTCGCCACCGGTGATGATCATGTCATCCGTGCGCCCGGTGACGAAGAGATCGCCATCGGCATCGAAGCGCCCCATGTCGCCGGTGAAATACCAGCCGCCGTGCAGCGACTTGGCGTCACCGTCCGGGCGGTTCCAGTAGCCTTCGAAGGCCTCGTCGCCAGCCAGATCGGCAATGATCTCGCCCTCCTGCCCCGCCGGGCAGAGTGCGTCGGGATCCTTTGCAGCCGGATCGACGATGCGGATGCGCTGGTTGAGCGCGGCGCGGCCCGCCGAGCCGGGCTTCGACGGCGCGTTCTGGTGGATGGTGAAGGTATAGACCTCGGATGAGCCGTAGTGGTTGACGAAAAGGTCTGGCTGAAAGGTCTGTTCCAGCCGCTTCAGCAGCCCGTCCGACATCGACGCCCCGGCGAAGCCGAGCAGCCGCACCGAACTAATGTCGGTCTTCGGCAACTCGGGAGACTCCAGCATGGCGTGATAAAGCGTCGGCACCAGATAGAGGCAACTCACCCCTTCGGTGGCGATCAGCCGCAACGCCTCGGCCACGTCAAAGCGGCGCAGGCAGATGAAGCTGCCGCCGATAAGGCTCATCGCCAGCAGCGAGCGCACGCCCATCGTATGATAGAGCGGCATGACCCCGAGCGTGACCTCCCCGTGGCGGTAGGTGTTCTGCGCCACATGCGCCACCGCCGCGGCGCGCTCGGCGCGGTGCCGACGCGGCACCCCCTTTGGCCTGCCGGTTGTGCCCGAGGTGTAGAGCATCAGCGAGATATCCTCGGGGCCGGACGCGGTTCTTGGCAGCGGCGCTGCGGGCATGGCGGCGATGTCCAACACTTCGATATCGAAGCAGGTGATACCCGCCGCCGCGGCCGCTTCCTGCGCCCCCGACTCCGACACCGGCTCACACAGCAGCAGTCGGGCGGCGCTATCGGACAGGACGTAGCCCAATTCCTCGGAGGTGGCGCGCCAGTTGATCGGTGTAACGATGGCGCCGGTGAATTGACAGGCCCAGTGCAGGGTCGCCGCCTCCCAACTGTTCTGCAGCGCCGTGACCACATGGTCACCGCGGCCGATCCCCTGTGCTGTCAACCAGCCGGCCAGCGCGCCGATGCGGCCTGACCAGTCGACATAGCTCAGCCGCGTGTCGCCATCCACGATGGCGATGCGGCTACCGTCGCGCTCGACGCTGGCCTGAAAACTGGTCGCGAGATCAAACATGTACTCCTCCTCTGAGTTCCTCCGCCGCCTCGAGCGCGGCGGCAATGATCGGGGCGTAGCCGGTACACCGGCACAGATGACCGCCCACGACATCCTCGATGCGGTCGCGGTTGGCCTCGGGCTCGTCGCGCAGAAGAGTATCGAGCGACATCAGGATGCCGGCGGTACAGAAGCCGCATTGCAGGGCATGGTGGCGGCGGAAGGCGGCCTGCAGAACCGACAGCTGGTCTGGCGCAGGAGAGAGCCCCTCGACCGTGTCGATCTCGGCGCCTTCCGCCTGTATCGCCAGCATCAGGCAAGACCGCGCCATGACACCGTCGACGCGCACCGTACAGGCCCCACAGACGCCATGCTCGCACCCCACATGGGTGCCGGTGGCGCCCAACTCGTGGCGCAGGAAGTCGCTGAGGAGCAGGCGCGGGCTGGCCCTGCCCTCGACCTCGCGCCCGTTCAGAGTCAGGCGGATGAGCGTGGTTTCGTTCTTGTTCAGTCGGGTCATTCTGCAATCCCCTGCCGTGCGGTGTCGATGGCACGCCGCCCGAGGCCACGCACCAGATCGCGGCGCATCCGCGCATCGGCTTGCACGTCGTCGCGGGCACCAAGGCTCCAGGCGCAGGCGTTCAGGGCATCGTCGAGCGCACTGCCCGCAAGGGCGTCCCAGTGCATCACGACGGGCGTGTCTCCCACGCCCCCGACGCCGAGAGTGATGCTGTCCGCGGTAACCTTTGCGGCGCAGGCGACCACGGCGAAATCGCCGTGACGCCGGCCATATTCGGCAAAGCCGTAGCCTTCGCCGGGCCGGGCCTGCGGCAGGCGCAGCGCGGTCAGCATCTCGTCGTTGCGACGGCCGGTCATCATCATGCCGATGTGGAAATCGCCGCTGCCCACCCGCCGCGACTTGCGACGGGTCGACAGCACGATCTCGCCTCCGAGCACCGCGAGGCAAAGCGGGATCTCGGCCGAGGGATCGGCATGGGCGACCGAGCCGCAGACGGTGCCGCGGGCGCGGGTCTGGGCATGGCCGACCCAGGGCAGGGCCTTGGCGAAGAGGGGCAGCGCCTCGGCAAGGCCGCTCCAGCCGAGCAGCCGCGCCTGACTGACACCCGCCTCGATCTCGACGCTGTCGCCCTGTGCGCGGATCTGCGCGCTGCGCCCCAGCCGGGAGGTGTCGACCAGGATCGACGGCGTCGCCAGCCGCATGTTGAGCATCGGCAGCAGGGACTGCCCGCCGGCCAGAATGCGTGCCGCATCGCCATGCTCGGAGAGGGCGGCCAGTGCCTCCTCGCAGGTCTCGGCGCGGATGTAGTCGAAGGGGGCCGGTTTCATGAGCGCCTCCAGAACATGAGCCAGTCGAACAGACCGGATTTCGCCGGACCGCCGCCGGTCTGGGAGGCCAGCGCGCGGAAGAACTGGCCGATCACCACTTTGGCGGCACCGTCGAGCATGCGCCCGCCCACGGCAGCGACCTTGCCGCCCACCTGCGCCTCGTAGTCATAGCGCATGCGGGTGCCGCCTCCGGGGGTTTCTTCCAGCATCACCCGGCCCGCGCCCTCGCCCGATCCGAGTGCCCCGCGCGCGCCGCCCGAAAGCGTGGCGCACTGCGGCTCCACAAGGTCGCTGAGCTTGACGTCGACGGTGTAGCGCCCCTTCACCGGCCCCACGCCCAGCGTGACGTCGGCGCGGAAATGCGTGTCGGTGATCTTCTTCACCGCATGGCAGCCGGGCACAATGCGCTCCAGCGTCTCGGGATCGAGCAGCGTGTTCCAGACCGTCTGTCGGGGGGCGTCGATCTCGACCTCCCCCGCACCGCTGAGCCCCCGCCCCGATGTAGCGGCGGCGGGTTTCATTCCTTCGGGCGCCGCCGCTTCATCATCCGTAAAGACGGCGCGCAGCCGCGCGGGGGTCATCGGCAGGGTCAGGATCCCCGCCCCCAGCGCATCGGAGGCGGCGTTGGCGAGACAAACCGGCGTCGACATGCAATTGCCCTCGCCCACCCCCTTGGCGCCGAGTGGCGTGAAGGGCGACGGGGTCTCGAGGTGGTGGATCTCGGGCGCGGGCACCTCGGCCACGGTGGGCACTAGGTAATCCGCGAAGGTGCCGGTCAGGAAGGCGCCGCCCGAGTTATAGGCATATTCCTCGTAGAGAGCCGCGCCGATGGCATTGGCATAGCCGCCCCGGATCTGGCCGTCTACCATGCCCTGATGCAGGATGCGTCCGCAGTCGTGCACGGTCACATAACGGTCGATGCGCAGGGCACCGGTCAGCCGGTCGATCTCGACCCCGCAGAAGTCGAAGATGAACCCGTGACAGAGCGAGCTGTTCACCCGGTCGGCCTCGTCCGGCGCCTCGAGCTGCGGCGGTGTCCAGTAGACGGTTTCGCGCAGAGCCTGCTCAGCGCCGTCGGGCACGGTGCCCGGCGCCCAGTGGCTTGTCGCCGCGAGCCGGGCAAAGGGGATGGGTTTGGCGCCCTTGGCGGATACCATGCCGTCGGCGAATTGCACCTCGTCCGGGGACACGCCCAGAAGCGGTGCGGCGATGGCGGCCAGACGGACGCGCATGCGCGTCGCCGCCAGCTTGCCGGTGCCCGCGACGGCGGCGGCAAACCGCGAGGAATAGTTGCCCGACGCAATGGACCAGGCATCCTTGCCGGTGTCGAGATCGGTGCGCACCTGCACCGCCTCTGCCGGAAGGCCCAGCACCTCGCCGACGACACCGGCCAGCACGGTACGGTGCCCCTGACCCTGCGGCGCCGAGGCGACATGCACGCTGACCGACCCCAGCGGATCGAGCGCGATGGTCGCGGTCGCCTGCGCGCCGTTCTTGGGGCCGGATTTCGCACGTTCCTCCCTGGTCAGAACGGTCGAGACATAGCCCATGTTGGACACCGACGGCTCGACCACCACGGCATAGCCCACACCGTAGAGCCGGCCCTCGGCCTGCGCCGCTTTGCGGCGGTCGAGCAGCTCGGCAAGCCCTGCATCGCGGCGCCCGATCTCCAGCGCCTGCTGGTAATCGCCGCTGTCATAAAGCGCGCCCGAGGCGGTGCGGTAGGGAAACGCATCGGCCGGGATCAGGTTGCGCGCGATCACGTCGAGCGGGTCCAGATCCAGCGTCGCGGCGATTCTCTGCATCAGCCGTTCCAGCGCGAAATAGACCTGCGGCCCGCCAAAGCCGCGCACAAGGCCCGTCGGGGTCTTGTTCGTCACCACCACGCGGTTGCGGATGCTGAGATTCTGGATGTCATAGGCGCCGCACATGTTGCCATGCATCCGGTAGAGCGTCGCGGGTTCGGGCGCACGGATATAGGCGCCCACGTCTTCAAGCTGGTCCCAGTCGAGCGCCGTGACCCGGCCATGGGCATCCACCGCCGCGGCCAGCGTGGTTTCGCGGTTGGTGGCGGAGACCGAGGCGGTGAGATGTTCGAGCCGGTCCTCGACCCATTTGACCGGCGCGCCGGCGACGCGCGCGGCCACGGAGGCCAGCACGATATAAGGGAAGATCCCCTGCTTGACCCCGTAGCTGCCGCCAGAGGCGGGCGGCGTGCGCAGGCGCAGCCGGTTGCCCGGCACCTGAAGCGCGCGGGCGATCACCGAATGGATCGAGAACGGGCCCTGAAAATTCGCCGTGACGTCGAACGCCTGCTCAAACGGGTCATAGGCCGCGATGAGCCCATAGCACTCGATGGGCGTCACCGCATTGCGCGGGTAGCTGACCGAAATCTCGACCCGGTGCGCGGCCTCCGCAAAGGCGGCCTCGGGATCGCCGTAGCGATAGCTCCGCTCGGAGACGAGGTTGCTGCCGACGCTGTCGTGCAGCACCGTCGCGCCGCCGAGCGCATCGCGGGGGGCAACGACAGCTGGCAGCTTGTCGTAGTGCACGTCGATGACCGCCAGTGCGTCCTCGGCGATGTAGCGCGAGCGCGCCACCACCAGCACTACCGGCTCGCCGACATAGCGGACCCGGTCCTGCGCGATGGGCCAGCACTCCATCGGCAAGCGCACGCCCACCATGAGCGGGCGTGTCAGCGCCGCCACATCCGCGCCGGTCAGTACCGCCACCACACCCGGCAGGGCGCGGGCGGCCGCGGTGTCCAGCGCGGTGATCAGCGCATGAGCCTCGGATGCGCGCAGGATCGCGAGATGCAGGCAGTTTCCCGGCTCGGGCAGATCGTCCATGAACTGCGCGCGTCCGGTCAGCAATGCCGCGTCTTCGACCCGCTCGGGCGAGCGGAGGGGGTTGGGTCGTACCGTCATGCTCAGGCCGCTCCGATCACGCCCACGTCCTGATAGACATGCTTGAGTTCGCAGAAATCCAGCAGCGCGTCATGGCCGTGCAGGCGCCCCAGCCCCGAGCGGCGGTAGCCGCCGGTTTCGGCCTCGGCAAAGAGCTTGTTGTGGTCGTTGATCCAAACCGTGCCGTTGCGCAGCGCGCGGGCCAGCCGCCAGGCGGTGTCGGTCTGGCGGGTCCAGACCGAGGCCGACAGGCCGTAGACCGTGTTGTTGGCCTTGGCGACGGCCTCCGCCTCCGAGCCGAAGGACTCCAGCACCAGCAGCGGGCCGAAGATCTCTTCCTGCACGAAGCCGGCGTTGTCGTCGCGATGGGCCACAAGCGACGGCGTCATGAAGGCGCTGCCCTGAGGGCCCTGCCCAACAGCACCACGCAGGACAACCTCGTCGACGGCATCGAAGGTGGCCTCGATCTCGGTCCAGACCCGGTCGCGCGACCCTGCGTCGATTAGCGGCCCCATGGTGACACCGGCATCCAGACCGTTGCCGATGGTTTCTGCGGCAAGCGCCTGCGACAGCGCCGATTTCATCGTGTCGTAATGCCGTTCATGCACCAGAACCCGGCGCGCGGCGGTGCATTGCTGGCCCGAGATGATCAGCGCGGCAGCGGCCAGTTTCGGCGCGATCGCGGCAACGTCGGCATCCTCCATAACGAGGCAGCAGGACTTGCCCCCCAGCTCGAGCGAGAGCTTCTTCATGGTCGGCGCGGCGGCGGCCATGATGCGCTGGCCCACCAGGTTGGAGCCGGTGAAGCTCACCACGTCCACATCCTCGTGGGTGGTCATCAGCTCGGCGATCTCGTGGCCGGTCTCGAAAAGAAGGTTGACGACGCCGGCGGGTACCTCGGGATCGGCGATCAACGGCGCCATGCAGCGCGCGGTGAACAGCGCGGTCTGCGGCGCGGGCTTGGTGATCGTGGTGCAGCCGACCGCCAGCGCGGGTGCCAGCGACCGGATCAGCAGCACGGCGGGTGCGTTCCACGGGATGATCAGCGACGCGACGCCCGAAGGTTCGCGCATCATCACCGAAATCTCGCCCGGCGCCACTTCCAGCGAGTGGCCAGGGTTGTGCCGGCAGAGACCCGCATAATAGCGGATCTCCGAGATGGCGGCGCCGATTTCGCCGCGCGCCTGCACCAGCGGCTTGCCGTTGGTCCGCGTGAGCAGCTCGGCCAGAGCCTCGGTGTCGCGCTCCATCGCATCAGCCCAGCGAAGCAGGACCATCTGTCGCAGCCGCGGCGCCTGCGGCCAGAGCGTGGTGTCGAAGGCCCGCCGGGCGGCGGCGATGGCCGCCTCGGCCTCGGCACGCCCCCCCGCGGGGAAGCGGCCGACGATCTCGCCGGTGGCGGGGTTCACCGACAGCGCCTCGCTGCCGGCATCGACGGGCTGGCCGGCGATGCTGTGCGTGGCGGCGTAGCGGGGATGGCTCAGATCATTTGACAACTTGTAGTCCTTCCTTGGGCAGAGTGGGCGCCTGCTTGTAGGCGCGGCTGTCGACGACCACGTCCTCGGGACGGCGCGACTGGATCACCAGCAGGCCGCCGAAGACAGCGAGGCCGACAAGGTCCGTGAGCAGGTACGGCACGATCAGCATCACCGCTGCGGAAAACGCGACCAGCCGCTCGATCCGGGTGCTGCGGCGCAGGTGCATCCCGACCACCGAGCCTGCGAGGGCATAGACCCCCAGCATCGACGAGACGCTGACAAGCGCGATCTCGTACCATGCCCCGTTCATCACCAGCGCCGGGTTGTAGACGAAGGCGAAAGGTACGATGAACCCGGGCAGCGTCAGCTTGAACGCGGTGAGGCCGGTCTTGGTGCTGTCCGTCTTGGCCAGCGCCGCCGCTGCGTAGGAGGCCAGCGCCACGGGTGGCGTGACAAAGCTGAGCAGCGCGAAATACAGGATGAAGAGGTGGATCGACAGCACGTAGATCCCCAGCTGCGACAGGGCCGGCGCCATCAGGATCGCCACCATGATATAGGCCGACACCGTGGGCATCCCCATCCCGAGGATGATGCAGGCGACCATCACCGCCAGCAGCGACAGCAGCATGGACCCGTCCGCAAGCGACAGCACGAAGCTGGTGAACTTGAGGCCGATCCCGGTCTGCACGATGATTCCGATGATCAGCCCGGCGGTGGCGCAGGGGATCGCCACGACGATGATCGCATAGGCCGATTGTTCCAGCCCTCTGAGCATGGCCATCGGCCCGATGCGGGTTTCCTTGGTGATCATACTCGCGGCGATGGCGGCGACAAAGGCATAGATCGCCGACATCATCAGGGACGAACCATTGATCATCATGTCCACCAGCACGACCAGCGGGGCCAGCAGGTGCAGGCGGCGGAAGATGCCCTTGCGGATGTCGGGCAGCTCGCCCCTGGGGATGCCGCGCAGACCGTCCTTCTTGGCCGTCAGGTCGACCGCGAAGAGTATCGCAAGGTAGTAGAGCAGCGCCGGAATGGCCGCACCCGAAAGGATGGTGACGTAGTCGAGGCCGGTCAGCTCGACCATCACGAAGGCCGCAGCCCCCATGATCGGCGGCATCAGCTGCCCGCCAGTGGACGAGGCCGCCTCGACCGCCGCCGAGAAATGCGGCTTGTAGCCGAAGCGGCGCATGAGCGGGATGGTGAAGGTGCCGGTCCCGACCACGTTGGCCACTGCCGAGCCATTGATCGACCCCATCAGCCCCGAAGCGATGACCGCGCTCTTGGCCGGGCCGCCACGGGTGCGTCCGGTGAGCGCAAAGGCCAGGTCGATGAACAGCTGCCCGCCGCCAGAAAGTTCAAGGAAGGTGGCGAAGAGGATGAAATAGAAAATGTAGGACACCACCGCACCGATCGGGATACCGAAGATGCCGTTGTTGGAAAGCACCTCGATATCGACAAAGCGCGACATGGTCATGCCCGAGTGGCCGATGCCGGTGGGTAGGTACTGGCCGAGAAAGCCATAGGCGACGAACAGGCTGGCAATGACGAACAGCCCCATGCCCGCGACCCGGCGCGTCGCCTCGAGCAGCGTGACCAGAAGCGCCATGCCCGCGACGACGTCCCATTGAGTCGGACGGTCGACAAAGGCGATGCGCGTGATGTAGCGCTCGTGGTTGGCGGTCAGGTAGATGACCCAGGCCAGCGTCACCGCGACCCAGGCAAGGTCGATGGCAAGCCCCGTCGTGGTGCGCGGCTCGACGTTGCGCCCGAATACAAGCAGGCAGATCGCGCCCAGGATCAGGATGTAGTGCATGTGCAGCGGCAATGGCTGCATCACCACGCTGTAGAGTTGCAGCATCGTGATCGCGAGAGCGATCGCGCGCATGGCTGTATTCAATGCCTTGTCCATTGACGGTCCTCCGGCAGCCCCGGGCTGCCCTCATTTCTGATGGGTGCGATCGGCGGGCTTACAGCAGCCCGGCCTCGCGGTAGTAGCGTTCTGCGCCAGGATGCAGCTGCAGGCCTCCGTTGCCCGCCGTGCTCGCGGCGCGGGCCGGATCGAACTCCGCCAGTCCCGGATGTGCGGATCTCAGGGTCTCTGCGCCCTCGCAGATCGCCCGGGTGAGCGCGTAGGCCACATCCACCGACATGCGTTTCGAGACGATGACGGAGGTGGGATAGCCGACCGATGCGATGGCGCTGTCGACGCCTTCGTATTCCCCGGCGTCGATGCTGAGCCCGTCGCTGAGACCATATGTTTCGGCGATGAAGGCGCGCTGTTCGGCCCCCATCTCGAGAAAATCAACCGCGCCGCCAAGCGACAGCTCCAGCACGGCGGGGTGCTTGAAACCAACATTGTGGATCAGCAGGTCGGCCTGCCCATCGCGCATCTGCTGGATGGCCACCGGCAGGTCTATATGGGTGACGCGCCCGCCTGCGGCCTCGACCGCAGCGTAATCAAGCCCGTAGG
The DNA here is from genome assembly GCF_041224545.1 of Sedimentitalea sp. XS_ASV28. NCBI lineage: Bacteria > Pseudomonadati > Pseudomonadota > Alphaproteobacteria > Rhodobacterales > Paracoccaceae > Sedimentitalea > Sedimentitalea sp. XS_ASV28. The sequence goes on from NZ_JBGFGP010000038.1 coordinate 11,595, forward strand.
CCTCGAGCGCGAGCCGCGCCAGCAGTTCTCCGGCGGAGCCGCGCGCGGTCGTGACCAGCCGCACGGGCCTGCCCTCGGCGATCTCGGCAAGGCTGCCCACGCGCGCGTCGCGGCGAGCGACGATGGCCAGACGGTGCGGCGCGGCAAGGTTGCCGACAAGGCCGCGCAAATCGGTCATTGGCTCGGCAAAGCCAAGACGGCCCGCGTGAGCCCAATTCGACAGGGCGGCGAAGCTCAGCGCGAGATCCGCATCGCCATTGTGGACGATGTGTGGGTTGCCGATGCCCCCCTGATAGGCGAGCACCTCGAAACCCGTGCCTTCGGGAAAGGCCTTCTTCACGGCGTCGGCGATCGCGACGGCGTAGACGTACCAGCTTGAGCCGACGTTGAAGCTTGCCATGCGAAGCTGAACCGTATCGGACAGCCCTTGTGCACGCAGCGCGGACGGCACTGCAACGGCGGCCATCAGGCCTTTCAGGAATTGACGTCTCATGCAGGCTCCTCCCCTGGTGTCGGTGGTCCGCTGCGCGCGCCGTTCCTCCCCGAACGCGCGCAGCGGTATGTTCGGGATCAGTTGGCCAGACCGGTCCCTTCGAAGTAGCGTTGCGCGCCGGGGTGCAGGGGCACATTGCCGTTGCGCAGCGCCTCGCCCGCCTTGGCCGGATCAAAGGTGGCCAGCGAGGCATGGGCCTCGCGGATGCGCTCGGGGTTTTCGCAGACGGCCTTGACGATGGCATAGGCCACGTCGTCCTCCATCGCAGCATTGGCGATCACGCCGGTGGGATAGCCGACCGACGGCACATCCTCGGTCACGCCTTCGAACTCGCCCACCTCGATCGCAAGGCCCGGCTGCAGCCCGTACTGATCCGCAAGCGCCTGCATCTGCTCGTCGCCAAGCGCGATGAACTTGACCTTGCCGCCAAGCGCCAGCTCCATCACGTCGGGCTGACGGTAGCCGATATTGTGAATGAAGACGTCGGCCTGACCGTCGCGCATCTGCTGGATGGCCACAGGCAGATCGACGTTGGAGACCCGGCCACCGGTCTTTTGCACGGCCTCGTAGTCAAGGCCGTAGGCCTCCAGCGCCATGCGTGCCAGTGCCTCGCCGGCGCCGCCGCGCTGCACGGTGACAAGACGCGCGCCGGTGGTCTTGAGATCGGCAAGCGAGTCGATCCCCGAGTCGGTACGCACGACGATGCCAAGCCGGTGCGGACGGTTCAGACCGCCGAACAGCGCCCGGATATCCGGCGCCGTCTCGTCGAACACGACCTTACCGTTATAGGCCCAGTTGGACAGTGCCGAAAAGCTCAGGCCCATGTCGGCCTCGCCCCGGTTCACAAGGATCGGATTGCCGACACCGCCCTGATAGGGCAGCACCTCGACGCGCGAGCCGTCGGGCAGGTTTTCCTGCACCAGCTCGGCGATGGCAGTGGCATAAATATACCAGCTACCACCGACATTGAACGACGCGATCTTCAGGCTGACCGGCGACGTGGTCGCGCTCAGCGGCACGCCCGCGAGGCTGCCGACCATCATGGCCGCGCCACCTGCGATGATCGTTCTGCGATTGAATTTCATGATTTCCTCCCTTGAAATCTCGGACATTGACCGGTCCGAGGACGGTGTTCTGCTCAATCCCGTCGATAGGCAGAGCCCGGAATTGACGGGTGTTCCCTTATGAAATCCTCGTCGACCTCGACGCCGAGCCCCGGCGCATCGCCGGCACGGAAGCAGCCGTCCGCCCCGATCTCCGGCGCCCCCGACACCAGCGCATCGCGCAGCGGGTTGAAACGCGAGACATCGGCCTCCAGCCAGCCGCCCCCCTCGATGGCGGACAGGAAATGCAGCGTCGCGGCGGCATTGAGCGCCGTCATCGAGGCATGTGGATGCACATCAAGCCCGTGCGCCAGCGCCATGCCGGCGATGCGCAGACCCTCGGTGATGCCCCCGGCCTTCGACAGGTCGGGCTGGATCTCTGTCACCGAACCCGCGGCGATAAGCTGCGCGAATTCCTGACGTGAAAAAAGGTTCTCTCCGGCTGCAAGAGGCACGGTGGCGTAGCGCGCGGCATCGGCGTAGCGGCGGCTCTCTTGCGGCATGAACGGTTCTTCCAGCCAGCGGATGCCGAGATCCGACAGATGCGTCATGACCTGCCGCACGTCACGCGGGCTGTAGAGCGAGTTGGCGTCGCACATGATGGCGACCTCGGGGCCGAGCGCGTCGCGCAGCGCGCGCAGCCGGGCGAGGTCACGCTGTGGACTATCGCCGATGCGCTGCTTGATGGCGCGGTATCCCCGAGCCACAAGCCCACGGGCCTCCTCGGCCAGCGCCTCGGGATCATCCCACCCCAGCGCGACCCCCCCAGCATAGGCCGCTATCGGCTTCGGCGCGCCCCCAAGCAGCCGGCAGAGCGGCCAGCCTGCGGCGCGGGCGCGCAAGTCCCAGAGCGCCATGTCGATGCCCGAGATCGCCAGCGCGGCGGCGCCAGAGCTGCCCTGCGTTAGCTGCAGCGCGCGGGCCATGTGCCGGTTGAGCGCGACCACGTCGCCGCCATCCATGCTCACCAGCCCTTCGGCCAGCGTGTCGTTGATCATCGCCGCGATGGCGGTCGGCGCGCGACCGTGATGCGCCTCGCCCCAGCCGGTGAGCCCGTCGGCGCTGCGCACCCGCACCACAACCGCGTCGCGCTTGATCGTGCGCCCGACGCCAAGCGTAACCTGCGCATGGTCTGGCAGCGGCACCGACACCGCGAAAGCGGTGATCTCGGCCAGCTGCAGCGCACCGCGCGGCGCGGTGGCAAGCCGGTTCTCGTGCTCTGGAGAGAGCAGATCAGTCATCGCAGACATCCCATTCAGGCACGCTGTCGTCGAGCACCGCGTCGAGGTCAATATCTGCCTCACCGGGCACGCTTATGCGCTTGAAACTGAACTCCGGTGCGTCGAGCGGCACTGTGGCATCAAGCCCCATCTTGGCGCCGTAGCCCTCATCGGTGGAGGGGTCGAGTTTGGATCCCTGCGTGCCGCCAATCACCACCAAATCGCGGTCAGCCTGAAAGCGCGTAGCAACAGCCCATTCGACCATCTCGGCGTTATAGATATCGACGTCCTTGTTCACCACCACCACATGCTTGATGTCATAGTGGGCAGCGAACGCGGCCATGATGACGTTCTTTGCTTCACCTGGTTGACGCGGCGCCAACTGGACATAGAGGTGATACCGGTAGGTGCCGCCGGGCGCGAGGTGCACATTTGTGACGCTCGGGAACATGCCCTGCATGGTGTTGAGGATCGTCGCCTCGCGCGGTATGCCGCCAAGGATAAGATGTTCCAGTCCGCCGCCGACGATGGTGTGGAACAGCGGCTGACGGCGCGTGGTCACCGCGTCGATCTCGATAACGTGGCGGTCCGCGCGTGGGCCGTAGTACTGCGGGAACTCGCCAAAGGGCCCCTCGGGACGCATGGTGTTGGCCAGCAGCCGGCCCTCGATGATGATCTCGCTCTGCGCCGGCACGAAAATGTTCTTGCCGATGCAGCGCACCACGTCCAGCGGCGCGCCGCCAAGCGCTCCGGCGATCTCCAGTTCATCCACGTGGATCGGAACGATCGCCTGCGACGCCAAAAGACAGGCGGGCGACGCGCCGACAACCACGGCGACCTCGAGATCCTCGCCCGCCTCCTCGGCGGCGGCAAAGTAGCTCAGCGTATGGCGCGGCAGCAGCAGAGCGCCAAGTTCGCGCGGGCCGGAAACCTGCAGCCGGTGGATCGAGACGTTCTGGATGCCGGTGCGCGGATCGCGGCAGATCATCAGACCCGCAGTGATATAGGGCCCGCTGTCGTGCTCGTTGTGGGTTGGGATCGGCAGCAGCCGGGTCAGGTCGACGGCGTCGCCCTCGTAGGTGACGTCTTGGCACCGCCCGCGCGGAACCTCGCACCAGGGAAGCGGCTTTGCGACAGCGGCCTGAAACTCGGACAGCAGATCTTCGGGGGCTATCCCCAGCGCCTCGGCCATCCATTCGCGGCGCGACAGCAGCCCCGAGATCACCGTGCCGCCCTCTGCTCCCTCAGGAGACGGGGCGACCAGCGCCTTGCTGCCGTCGAGGCGGTTGGCAAGCCCGGCGACACCGAAGCGCAGCGGCATGCCGGGCTTGGCGGTGGCCAGCCGGTCGCTTGCATGAAGGCGGATCAGCCAATCGCGCAGGTCCATGTCGCGGCGGGCTTGCGAGGCCGCAGCGGCGTGTACACCGCGCTTGTCGTCGTAAGCGTTCATTCTGATCCTCCCGTTGAGAGGCACGCTACGAAGAGACCGCGATACATTCTAGTAATATCGAATGATTGGAGGTATAGCGCATCACTATGCCAAAGGAGGCCAATGGCAGAAACAGAGAGGAGCGCAACAATGGAACTGCGGCAGCTGCAATATTTCACGGTTGTCTACGAAGAGGGTTCGGTCACCCGCGCCTCGCAGCGGCTCAACGTCGTGCAACCAGCCCTGAGCCAGCAGATTTCCAAGCTCGAAGAGGAACTCGGTCTCCAGCTCTTTGTCCGCACACCAAAGGGCATGGTGGCAACGGAACAGGGCGACGAAGCCTACCGGATGTTCAGCGGCGTGCTGCGCGATCTGCGCGCTGCCTGCCAAAAGCTCGAAGAGGATGACGGGCAGATCCGGGGCACCGTCACGCTCGGCGTAGTCACATCGGTGGCCAACAACGCGCTGGTCGACACGCTGCTCGGCTTTCATCAGAAATATCCCGATGTGCACGTGCGCGCGACTGGGGGCTATACCGACGAACTGAATGAGCTGCTGCGCTCGGGGCAGCTCGATCTCATCGTGATCAACTTGCCGACCCAAGCCCGCCGCCAGCATATGACCGACATCATCTGCGAAGACCTTGCGCTCATCGGGGCCGCAGGCACCCCGCTGCCGCTGCCGACGCCGGTCGACATCAAAAGCCTCAACGCGCTCAAGCTGGTGATCCCGTCCCCACGCCACGGCTTGCGCGCGATCATGGATCACGCCGCCATGGCCTCGGGCGTCACGCTCGAGCCGCGGATGGAGTTCGATGACCTCAAACCGATCGAGGATTTCATCGCCCATTCAGATTTCTTCACCCTGCTACCGCCGCTTGCGGTCAGTCGCGCGCTACGTGCCGGGCAGCTGAAGGCCTATCCGATCACCCCGACGATTCCGCGGCGGCTGGTGTGCATCACTGCGCCCGACCGGCCGCTGTCGCGGGCTGCAGAGTTGCTGATCGGTGAGCTGCGCGAGAGGATGATCGACTTCTCCTACGACGTATCTGTCTCTCTTGAGGGCGATGTCTCCAAGGTATAGCGCAGCACGATACCCCCTATCAGGCCAACGATCTTGTCCGGCGGGGCTCCCGATTGGCAGTCTGCGCTCCGGGAGGACTGTGTCATGGCCAAGAACAACCGGCTGATTGTCGGCATTTCCGGTGCGTCCGGTGTCATCTACGGCATAAAGCTGCTGCAGATGCTGCGCGATCATCCGGTCGAGACGCATCTCGTCATGTCACGCTCTGCCGAGATCACCGTCGCACATGAAACCTGCTGGAAGATCGCCGACATCCACGCGCTGGCCGACCGCTGGTACAAGCAGGAGGATATCGGTGCGTCGATCTCCAGCGGGTCATTCCACACGCTGGGCATGGTCGTCGCGCCCTGTTCGGTGCGCTCGGCCTCGGAGATCGCGAATGGCGTCACCTCGACGCTGCTGACCCGCGCCGCCGACGTGGTTCTGAAAGAGCGCCGCCGCCTCGTGCTGATGGTGCGCGAGACGCCGCTGCATCTGGGACATCTGCGCACGCTGACCACCCTCGCCGAGATCGGCGCGATCATAGCCCCGCCGGTGCCGGCCTTCTACGCACGCCCCGAAACGCTGGACGAGATGGTCGGCCACACGCTGGGCCGGGTGATGGATATGTTCGCCATCGAGACCGGGACGGTCAAACGCTGGAAAGACGACGCCTGAGCAGCGCCGTCAGAGGCAGAGCGCCACCAGCGCGGCGCGCGTTTTAGCCTTTCCGGCGCCCTGAGGCGCAAGAGCTGAAAACCTGTCGAGATTGGCAGCCATCGCGGCGGCGGGGTCTGGATCGGCGGCGTAGCTTTCAGGATGCATGGAAACCCGGTCCTCGAACAGCGCATAGAGCATGTCCTGCTCAAGCCTTTCCGCCGCGATCTCCCATTTCTGGATTCCTGCGCGCAGCGTTTCGCGCGGGCCGTCCGGGCAGACCTGCCAGCCCTTGAGCCGTCGGCGCACCTCCCGCAACGGCCGTACGACCTCGGTGTGCCATTCGGCGACAGCTTCGGCAAAGCGCGCCGCCTCATCCGCACTGATGCGCCGCCCCTCGGACCCCAGCCAGAGCCCGAAGAGCAGTAAATTCACGTCGGCGCCGGTCTCTTCCTGGATCGCGAGACACAGCGGCGGTATCTCCGCTTGGCCATAGCGGCCAAGTGAGAAGCGCCAGAAGCGGTGCGCGCCGGGATCAGGCTGCATAGGCATCGCGGTGCCGGATTGTGACATTGGACAGATCGGCAACGCTCCACGCCCCGGACTGCGCCATGGTGACGGCAAACTCTTCGCGGATCAGCCCGGCGAAATGGCTGCCGCCGTCGTCTCCCAGCGCTGCCAGCGCGTATAAGAAGGCGCGACCGCAGAAGGCTGCCTCGGCCCCAAGCGACAACGCCCGCGCCACATCAAGCCCGGAGCGCACGCCGCTGTCGAACAGAAGCGTCGCCCTCCCATCCACCCGGTCGCGGATCCGAGGCAACACGTCGGCGGGGCTGGGCGCCGCATCCGACTGCCGCCCGCCATGGTTCGACACAATGATGCCGTCCGCACCCGCGTTCACCGCTGCGGCGGCATCATCGGGATGCAGCACGCCCTTGACGATCAGCGCACCGTCCCACGCCTTGCGCATTCGGGCGATCTCCTCCCAAGAGAAGCTGCCGATCAGTTCCTTTTGGACAAAGCCCGCCACCCGATCGAGCGTTGGCTTGCCGTCGACGTAGCGGTCGATGTTGGCGAATTTCGACGCGCCATGGCGCAGCAGCGCCAAAGTCCAGGCCGGCGAGGTCGCCACCTCCCAGACGGTGCGCGGCGTTGGGCGAAACGGCACGACGAGCCGGTTGTGCAGATCGCGCGGGCGCTTGGCGCGCACCGGCGCGTCAAGTGTGGCGACGATCGCCGTCACACCCGCCGCCTTGGCGCGGGCGATCATGTCGAAGGTCACGCGGTGATCATCGCGCGGGAAGCCGTAAAGCTGCAGCCATGTATTGCCGCCAGCCACTTTGGCCACCTCCTCCAGCGTGGAATTGGCCAGCGTGCCGGTGATATAGGGGATCTCTCCCGCCTTGGCGGCCCGCGCCAGCGACATGGTCGCCCCCGGCCAGATCAGCGCGTCCATGCCCGTGGGGGCGATGCCGATCGGGGCACTGTAGCCGCGCCCGAACAATCTTGCCTTGGTGTCGGCCTTGCGCAAATCGCCGTAGCGCGGGACGATCTCGATGGCGTCGAGCGCGCGGCGGTTTACCTCGACGCCCCAGTCGGCGCCGGTGCCACCCTGCACAAAATCGAAGGCGAACTTGGGAACGCGGCGCCGGGCGCGTTCCTCGAGGAATTCATAGGTCGGTGCGGCATAGGTCATCTGTGCCGCGCGACCGCTGCGGGACCCGGGTCCCCAAGCGGATTTAGCCATGATTGCCTCCGTCAGTAGTCGCAGAGGATATTTACCAGCGCCTGCTGGCCCGCCCGGGTCGCCGCCAGTGCCTTTTCGAGCGCAGGACGCAGGTCATCGACGGTCTCGACGCGCAGGCCCAGCCCCTCGGCCCCGGCAAGGCTTTCGAAGGCCGGTGTCGGGCTGAGGTCGGCCAGCATCCGCCCGCCGCCGCGCGACGAGTGTCCCTCGGGGTACATCGCGAGCGTCGAGTTGCGCACCGCCCCGTGCAGCGCATTGTTAAAGATGATGGTCAGCACCGGCAGCCCCTGCGCCTGCGCCACCCAATGGCTCGCGGTGGGATTGGTGAAGATATAGGCGCCGTCGCCCATGGTGCAGATCACGTCCCGCTCGGGCTGCGCCAGCTTGATCCCCAGCGCCGCGCCCAGACCCCAGCCGAGGCCCCCCGCCGGCGAGAGACCAAAGTAACTGCCCGGCTCAGTCCGGACGCAATGTTCGACCCGCAGGGGGTATTCGTTGACGATGGCGGCCTCGGGCGGGGCGATCTCGCCAATCACGCGGCTAATGTATTCCGGCGTCAGGCTCTCCTGCGGCGCCCCCTTGGCGCGGATGTCCTCGCGGGCCTTTGCGATGCGCGCAGCCAGCGCTTCGCGGCGGGTCTCGGCGCGGGGCATTGTCGGCCCGAGGATGTCCAGCAGCCCCTCGATCATATCCGCCGGGCGGCCGGCCACCGACATGTCGGAGCGGAAACTGCGCATTGGATAGCGCGCATACACCGGGTCCTCGCCCACATGCACGATCTTAGCCCCTGCCGGCGGCTCTGCCAGCTGCGGCACCCAGGGCACATCGCAGTCGAGCACAAGGATGAAATCGGCCTCGCGCACCCAGGGCATCGGATCGTGGCCCGCCTCGAACGGGTGCTCGGACGAAATCGAGACGAAGCGCTGGTGATAGCTCGTCACCGGCACCGCATAGCGTTCGGCCAGTTCAGAGAGCGCGCGGAAGGCGCGGGCATCGCGCCCGGCGTTCGCGGTGACGATCAGGGGGCGTTCGGCCTCCTGCAACATTGCTGCAATGCGCTCGAGCGTGGCGCGGGGGACGGTCGGCGCCTCAACCGGCGGGCGGGGGGCGATGGCCTCTTCGCTGCGCGTATCCTCGGCGGCCAGCACATCGCGCGGCAGCGTCAGGTAGACCGGCCCCCGGGGAGAGGAAGCGGCCACCTCGAGTGCGCGGTTGACGACATCGCGCACCTGATCTGCAAGGTGCAGCTCGTAGTCCCACTTCACCGTCTCGCGGATCATTCCGGCTTGGTCGAACATTTCCTGCGCCCAATGAATGTATCGCGTGCGGGTCCCGAGATGGCCCTTCTCGGAAAACGGCGAGCGCCCCGCCATAAGCAGCATCGGCACCTGTTCACGGCTGGCACCGAGAACGGCGTTGATGGTGTTGGCGGTGCCCACGTTCACATGCACCATGACCGCCTGCATCCGCCCGGTGGCCAGATAGACGCCATGCGCCATCGCGACGGCAGTGTTCTCGTGCGGGACCACGACAGGCTTGGGCAGCGCGCGCCCCTCTACCTCTGCCTTGCAATAGGCCTCGACGAGGGGAGGGAAATCCGTGCCACCATTCGCAAAGAGAAAATCGATGCCTGCGGCCTGAAGCTGCGCGAGCAGGGTGTCAGCCGCAGAGGCCTCGGTGGTCGCCACGGCGCCGGACAGATGTTGATTCATGGATGGTCCTCCTCGTGCATGATAAATGACGGTCGTCGGCGTAAGGATCAAATTGTTATTGGCTCAGGATGCTATAGCGTTTCGTGATAGACTGCCACGATCGCTCCGCAATTCATGTGAAGCAATTGCCACCAAGGCGTGCCCGGTTCGACGGCTCGGCACTGTAAAGTTAACGGGATCGGCTCGAAATAGGGGCTTGGCCTTGCTGCTTTAGCAGCTTGCGTATCAGGCGCAGAGCTGCCCTCTTGTTGCGCCGGGATTGGACCAGAACGTCCAGCACGAAGCCGTCCTGATCGACCGCCCGCCACAGCCAATTTTTGCGCCCTCTGATCGAGACGACAACTTCCTCCAGATGCCACTTGTCGCCAAGTTTGCCAGCCGATCG
>NZ_JBGFGP010000054.1:0-24025 GCF_041224545.1 Sedimentitalea sp. XS_ASV28
CTCGGCGAGAAGATCTTCTACCATCCGAAGGCTCAGAGGAAAGCGGAAATACAGCCAGACTGCATAGGCGATGACATTGGGCGGAAACCGGTGGCGGCGGTAAAGGTCAGGTTTGGTCATGCCCTCAAGTGGCATATCGCGCCACCGACGGCATTAAATTTACAGTGCCTCTGTGGGACTTTCCGGTCCCATGCTTGGCCTCATGCCAGCCTGAGCTGCGATGCATCTTGAGACCGGTACTGTCCACGATCAGCGTGATGGGGCCGGTCGATTTCGGCCTGGAGTCTTTAACCACTAGCCCCCCGGCCCGTCGCGATAGCGTCGAGAAGTCTGGCACCGACAGGTCCAACCCCATCAGTTTGCAGAAGCGCGCGAACAAAGCCCTGCGTCTGCCGAAGTGGCTGGTGAAAAATCAGCCCCAGGGTCAGGCAAGTCTCGATCGTAAAGTCGGAATATCTGGCCTGACCGCCTCGGGTCTTACGACGCTGAGCGCGCCAGTTCTTGGCAGCGCCGCCCTCAAGCCAAACCGTCACATCCCCGCGACGGCGCAGAGCTTCGTTGTACGCAGGCCAGTTCGTCACACGGAACTTCGCCGCCGGAAACTTGTCCCGCCGTCGGGCATTGTATTTGTGCGGCATGATGGGCAACCTTCACGAAATGACAACGGACCCCCTCGCGGATTTCATCAATCCATGCAACAAGGTGGCTCGCACAAGGGGTTGAACAATCAAGCCAAGAACAGCCATCTGCCGTTTCGAAAGTGAGAGCGTTGCATGCAGGGATTTCGGCTCGCCGCGCGGGTTGCAGAGGTTCGTTGCCTGCCAGCCCGCCGTCAGAAATCGCTTCTCGATCCCCGTCTGCCGCCGCTCTGCAAACGCCACTCGATATCACAGATTGGAAGCTTTCGACGCATGGTAAACCGCCGCGAGCATCTGATGTCTCAACGCCCAGCGTTCTGCCGGTCCGTCGAGTTAACATGACAACAACCTCAAATTAAGTGCAAAACGCTATAGGCGGTCGCAGCCTGGTGCTGCAACTGGTGTATTCGGATTGTCTGCTTCTTGATCTCTATCTAGGCTCAGGACCCATTGATTTCCCCTGATCAGCATGATTCAGCGTTCAGAAAACGAGCGGTGACATGTCTGATCTCTTCTGGCTGAGCGACGCGCAGATGGCGCGTCAGGAGCCTTATTTTCGAAGTCCCACGGTAAGCCTCGCGTCGATGATCGCCGCGTCCCGAGCGGTATTATCTTCATAAACCGCAATGGGTTACGCTGGCGGGATGCGCCGAAAGAGTATGGTCCGCACAAGACGCTCTACAACCGTTGGAAGCGGTGGAGCGATAAAGGCATCTTCGCGCAGATGCTGGCCGGGTTGGCCGCCGGGCACGGCGAGAAAAGGACGGTGATGATCCCCTCTCGGGACATTGCCGCGCAATGCCCTGCCGGACAGTGGACGCGACCTACCTCAAGGCACATCGCACGGCGTCCAGCCTGGGCGTGAAAAAAGGGGGCGTGGCCGCCTGATCGGTCGCACCAAGGGCGGCATGAATACCAAGCTGCATGCCATCTGCGACAGTCAGGGGCGCCCGATCAACTTCTTTGTCTCCGCCGGACAGGTCAGCGATTACATCGGAGCGCGGGCACTGCTCGGCAGCCTGCCGGATGTCGACTGGCTGCTCGGGGACCGGGGTTACGACGCCGATTGGTTCCGAGAAGCGTTGCAAGACAAAGGGATACGCGCCTGCATCCCAGGCAGAAAACAACGCAAGACGGCCGTGAAATACGACAAGCGCCGCTACAAACGGCGCAACCGCCCCTCTCGTGACATTGCTGCGCAATGCACTGCCGGGCAGTGATCGAGATCATGTTCGGCAGACTCAAGGACTGGCGGCGTCTGGCAACCAGATACGACCGGTGCCCCAAGGCTTTCTTCTCCGCCATCGCTCTCGCCGCAACCGTCATCTATTGGCTATGAGTCCTGAGCCTAATATTCAGGATGTTTGCGCCGCCGCCATGATAGGGATCGCCGGGCGTGAGCTTGGCCAGACTCTCATGGCAGCTATGGTTGTTGTAGTGATCGACGAAGGAGGCGGCCTGCCGTATCAGGAGCGGGAAATTCTCCTGACTCAGATCTTGAAATTTGCCGGGCCATATCTCACCAAATTGGCTTGTCCGGCGATCCGACATAGGCCGACTACAATTTCCGATTGATTTACTCAGGATATATGTTAGCCAAGAGCATGCCAGTGGTGCCGCGGATTGAGTCAACGCCACCAGCTCATCTCTAAATTGATCACATAAACAGGATGCGCCGGTCTGGCCGGCGTGAAAGGAGGGCTAATGCCTATTTTTCCAACTTTGATCGGCGGTGGCGGTATCACCTTCGGGACCGACGGTGACGACTTGATTTCGGGCGGGCGAGGTCCGTCGATCGTTTGGGCGGGTGCCGGAAACGATGGGCTGCGCCTGGGCTATGGTAACGATGTTGCCTATCTTGGGGACGGCGACGACGTTGCATACACCGAGGGTGGCGACGACCTCGTCTTTGGCGATGCAGGTAACGATTTCATCTATTTGGGAACCGGAAACAACTGGGGCGATGGTGGCGAGGGTGACGATTTTCTCTACGCCAGAGCAGGCAACGATCAGTTGTTCGGCGGCGAGGGCAATGATCTGATCTATGGTGGAGACGGCAATAACGCGCTGTTCGGTGGCGACGGTGACGATCTCGTGGTCGGCGGTTCGGGCATTGATGTCATCTTCGGCGGTTCCGGTGTGGACATCATCACCGCCGGCGACGGCAATGACTGGATCGCGGCAGGCAGTTCGACCTACATCGTCACCAATTCTGACGGCACAACCACTGAAGTCGAGGGCGTCAACCAAGTCTATGGTCAGGGCGGCGACGATATCATCTACGCCAGTCGCGGTTCGAACGAGATTTTCTACTCCGGTGGCGATGGCAGGGATGTGATCAACGGCTTTGATCCAGCCGATGACACAATAGTGTTGCGAAGCAATCTGAACGGTAGCGGGATCGAGGATTATATCGATCTGGCGACCCGGATTTCCAACGATGCGGGTGGTGCCGGGGCGGTGGTTGATCTTGGCGCGGACAGCTACATCCTGTTGGCGGACCTCGATGCAAACGATGTCCTGGCAGATCTCGGCGGTCATTTCGACATAGTCTGACAAGCCGTATTGTCCGGCGCGGACGCATGTCGGCGCCGGACGATTTCAGGAGAGACCGCGCCAGGGCCGAGAGCGTCCATTCGGGCGGCAGGCATTTCCTGCGATTAAAAAAGTGTGGTGAAAGTCCTGGCCGAGACAGACCGGATCCGGATCACCACGGAAAAGGTCCGGTTCGCGCCGTTACGGTGCGTTATCCTGAGAGAGCTGTCGATCCCTAACCAGGCCGTCCGTCTTGCTGCCTAATGGAAGGCACTGAATAATCGGATTTTCAATAACCGGTGAAAAGCGGATTATCCAGATCGGTGCCGCGCGCGGGCAATGGGCGGCTGGCGCGATCCTCGTAGCCGATCTCGAAACGCACCTTGTTGATGCAGACCTTTGGCATCTTTGGCGCGAACAGATCGAAAAGCGCAAAACGCGTCGCGAGATCGGGGTGCCGGGCGCGCGCGGCAAGCAATTCGTCGCGCAATATGGCATAGAACCGCGACTCGGGAAGCCAACGGGAAAGGCGGGCGGAAAGAAACCGCAGGCTTGTGATAAAATGCGCGGTCTGGATGTCGTGGATAATCACCAGCGGCGGCTTGCGCGGCAGAATCGCTCGGATCGCCGGATCAAGACCGCTTGACTCGGGAAATTCCTGATCTACCAGGTCCATGTCACCTTGGAAATCCTTCAACATCATGCCCACAGGACGGCCCTCGTCCAGGAGCACAGTGATATTCTGGCCATGTGCGATGAAGCCCACCCCGTAGCGCGCCAGCAGCAGCCAAAGCGGCACAACCGTCACCCGGAACAAATCCGCGAGCCAGTCCTCCGGTTCCATATCGGCCTGTCTCGCGTAATGCAGGGCCAGCGGCGCGCCGTCCGTGCCGCAATGGAACAGGGCCGCATGCAGTACCGGCGTGGCACCTTCGGCGCGGGTCTCGGCCCGGTCGCGCCAGATCGTGCCCAACGTCTCGTGATGCCGATAGGGGGCGTCCGCGCAAAGCGCCATCACCGGATCACGCCACCACAAGCCGGCGGTTTCGCGCAGCACGAACACTTCAGCCAGGTCCGGATCGGCGGCGCATATGCCGGCGAGCCAGTCGGAAATGGCAGGTCCATGTTCAATGAACCTGCCGGGAACTCCCCGCCATGCCGAAGTATTGAGAATGCCGAGTGACAGCTTGACGTCATGGCTCCCGCCGGCGCGCGTCAGCGTGCGGATCGATGGCGTGGCACGAAACGCCGGCCCGGCTTCGCCCAATGGACGGATGCGGCCCTCTGCCTGCTCTGCCAGGGTGATTTGGGCGAGATGACCGTTCCATTGCCACGGATGCACCGGCATCAGCGCATCCGCCCCTGCTGCCTTGGAAAGCCGCGTGAAATCGGTGCCGAGACAATCGCGTAGGACGGCATCGGTGCTGCCGGCTTCAAGCAGATCCCCTCGCGCCATTGCGAGCCAGAAAAGGCGGATCGGTCGTGCGGCCTCGGGTGCATAGGCGGCATTCTCGGCCATGCCCCAACCCAACCGTCCGCGATTGGCGAGCGCCTTGGGATGACCTTCGAGCGCGGCGTGAAGATCCTCGGAGGGCAGCGCGATGAGGGTCTGGCCGTCCAGGGCGCCCCATTTCGTCGCGGTGGCGACATCTTGTGCCAGTGTGTTGGCGATCTCGCGGATGAACATTGCCTCGGTTGCCGGCGTCATGCCCATCTCGGCCCTTGCATCGGCAATCAGGCGGAACGGAGAGGTTTCGCCGCCTTCACGGGCGATGCTGTCGGGATCGATGTCGAGATTACCCCATATGCGACGTTCCCCTCGAAAGCGCCAAACCGCACCAGAGGCCAGCTGCAACGCGCCCGCACGCGGCGAGACCACCTCTTCCCAGGCCAGTTCCGAGATCATCTTGGCGAGTAGCCGGCGCGATGCGGCGCCGTAGGCGGCAATCACAGCACCCGGCCGAAGAACTCGTAGCGGGCGCAGCGCATGAGCGCCGATCGCTTGTGCGGGAAATCGAATTCCTTGAGCTTCTCGTACGCCAGCGCATCGGCATAGGAGAGCAGTTTGGCATTATCGAAACGCGGTTCACCCACCAGTTGCGTGGTCATCGGGCAATCCAGGAACAGATAGTGGCTGAGCCCACGCAACCAGGCGGCTGTCTTGCGACGGCCCAGATGCCGCCGTTCGCCGATCAACCCATGCCAGCCCCTGTCCCAGGGCAGGCTTTCGTAATAGGGGCCAAGCCGATCCTCGCGTGCCCAGTAGGCTTCGAAATATCCCGCCTCGTCACCGTCGAAACAGCCGATCAGGGGGAGGCAATGGGGATCGGCGAGGCGGTCTTCGAGATAGGTTTTCAATTCAGCGCGGGGCTTGTTCTCTTCCCAGAAAAAAGCGACGCGAGGATCATTCTGCCAGCGGTGAAACCGGTCGAGATCGAGTTCCGGGTCGACGGTGCGGAACGAGACGCTGAGACGCGCCACCGGATCATGGCGTTCATAGACCAGACCGCAAGGCTTTGGCGCGCGCAGCGGGTGGTCGCGCCCGTCCGGGCTGGCCACGTTCCGTGCTTCCAGCCAGCCTTGCGGTTCGTGCCGGATCCATAGCGGGGCAGACTGATGGAAACCGGCGCGGGTGATCACGCCGTCGGGCCGTGCGCAGCGCAGTGCCCGCAGCGGCAGATCCGGAGGCAGCCGGTATTCTCGGCGTTCGGGATCGGCAAAGGCCGCTTCGAGTTCTTCCCAGAGGTCGGCGCACATATCGGTTGCTGCGGAAATGTTCATGCGGTTGTCCTTTCGAAAAACGCAATCGGATTTGGAAGTGTCAGGAAACTGGCAAGCTGTCCGTCGCTGCCGCCGTCGGCCTCGTTCACGCTGCGACGCGAGGTCTCGAAATTGCCCTTGCAGGTCAGTTCTTCACCTTCCAGGAGTTTGTCATAGAGCGTCCGGTCGTCGCCGCAGTCACGACGCGCCGCAACGAGAAAATCACGCCAGTCCCGCAGAAGGTCGCCCTCATCCGCCAGCCCATCGAGCGCCAGCGTCGACAGCAGGTGCATCACGCCGTTGACGACAAGATAATAGGTCAGCAGGCGATCGCCGAGATCGGCGGATACGATATTGTCGGCTCCGGCTCCAAGCGTCGGACAGTGCACGGCCAAAGTGTCGTGAAAGTGGTCGATATGGCCGGTTCCCTGGCAATCGCGGAGCCAGACCGAGACGGGCATGCCGTCTTCATGCAATCTGATCATCATGTTTTGCTGATGGGCACCGAAGAGCAGCCCATAACTGGCGCGGATTTCCAGCAGCGGCAGAACGGCGATGCGCAAGAAACGGCAGAACCAGAGCCGGGCCTCGCCCGACCGGATCAGCCGGACGAGCGGACTCGGCCTGCCAAACGTTGCCTCACACAGGCTGGCCAGCATCACCGGGCCGGGTCGATGCGGGTTGTGAAACGGGTTGTCGCGCAGCGAAATGAGCGTTTCGGAAATGGGCTCGCCCTTATCGGCAAGCGCAGCATGATCTGCCTCGCGCAGGATATGCATCTGCGGAAACCGCACCCGCAAACTGTCGCCGACCGGCCCGGCCAGGAGCGCCGCCAGATCACTCCCGCGCTGCATCTCGCGCGGTTGCAACACCCGGCAAGAATTGGTCAGCCGCAATGACAACGATCCCTTCAGCATCACCGGCGCGTGCCACGCGTGCAAGGTTCGCATCGAAGCGGTGGCGCGCCACGCGGCTTTCCCCTGTCCGATCACCTGCGCTCCGGCAGCGGCGATCCGTTCGGCCTCTTGCTCTGCCTGCCACGGATGAATCGGCAGGCGGACCAGATCGGGAGCAGCTGCCTCAGGTGCTCCGTCAGCGTGGGCCAGTTCCGCCAGCCGCTTCGCGGCCCCGGGCGATGCTACCACGCCGTCAGGTGACACGGCCAGCCAGACGAGCGCAAAGCTCGCGCCGAATTCAGGCGCGTAGCGGCGAGCATCGCCAGCATCCATCTCGTCCCGAGATCGCGGGTTGGGATGGCATGGGTGCCCGGCACGCAATGCCGATTCGGCCTGTTGAAATGACCAGTTGCGAGGATCGTCCGACTCTGGCGGTGGTGCACGCCGGATCGCGGTGAGGCTGTCGATCACCCGTGCGGCGAAGACGGCGCCATAGGGCCGGGCAAGAAGCGCCAGCGCCTCGCCGATGCCGATCTGGTGGCCCGCCAGTCGCACATCGGCGCGAAAGCGATTGCGAAAGAGCGCGCGCCCGGCCACGGAAAACACCAAATCGCCCTTCTCGGTGGGAATACATAACCGATCCCCGGCAAGCCGTGCGCCCGCCAGCGAGCCTTCCCGCAGGGCGGCATTCAGGAACGCATCGAGCGCCGGAAGCTCGGGCATTTCATGGATCATGTCTGAGTTCCACCCTGATTTCGGGGTTTCAGGTTTCTATTCTTTACTATAATAGTCAACTATAAATTGCGAGATCGGTCATGAGACAGACAGAAATTGTAAAGACCGGAATCCAACGTGCACTGGGGCCGATATTGGCAGGTTACGCCTTTCAGCAGACTGCGCTGACCGGCATGCTGCCGGTCATAGCGGAGGAACTGGATCTGACACCTGGACGAGTAGGGCTGGCAGTCGGAGTTGGATTGCTCGTCTCTTCGGTGATCGCGCCGTTTTTGGTCGGTGGTATGACGCGGCAATGGCTGCGAGTGGCGATGGCAGTGCAGATGTTGGCCTCGCTGGCGCTGATGGGGCTGTTGCTCGTCCCGGCTCCGGCCGTCGCCGCATTCGCCCTGCTGCTGGCGATCCGTATCGTGCAGGGCACAGCTGCGGCCGCCACCCTGGCAGTGGCCCAGGGGGCAAGCGCCAGCGTTGGCCGGCCTGTTGCCGCATTGGCACGACTGCAGATCGGACCGGGACTGGGCCGGGCATTTGGCGCGGCGCTGATCGGCCCGCTGGTCCGGTTGTCAATCGTGATACCGCTTCTGCCTGCGCTGATCGGTGCGACAGTCAGTCTGTTTCTTCTCGCTCGGACGGATTGGTGCTTGCCAATGACGACCGGCCACCACGAGCGCACGCCTTGGACTGCGGCTCTGGCGGTGCCATTCCTGGTGCAATGCGCGGTGGGCGCGGGGCAACTTGGCCTCGGGCCGCTGCTGGCACAGAACTTTCCGGCACCGCGGGCGGCGGCGATTGCCGGGTTATGTCTCGGGACAGGCTATCTGGCACTTATGCTGGCGCATGTCTTCGTGACGCCGGTTTCAACCGGTATCCGTCCGGCCGCCACTCTGCTGGTCGCCGCTCTGTTTCTGCCGGTTCTCTGGCCGCAACCCGCAGTGCTGGTTGTCGCGACGGCCCTGGCTGCAGGCACATCGGGGGTGATCATTGCGCGGCATCTGGCACGTGTCATCTCCCTGCGCCCGGCGGCGGCCCGGCGCAACGCCGCCTGGCAGGGTTCGGCACTGCTGGCCGGGCTCGGCATTGGGGCCAGTGCGGCGTCGCTGTGTCTCCCGCTGAGCCCGGTCGCGCCCTTCCTGCTGGCTTGCGGCTTTGCCCTTGCTGCTCTTCTGATTTGCAAGAGGACCCTGCGATGATGCTCGATTTGTTCGGCGTGGGGCTCGGCCCCTTCAACCTTTCCCTCGCCGCACTGGCCGACAGCGTATCCGGGCTGAGCTGTAGTTTCGCCGAACGTCGGCCCCGCTTTGCCTGGCATCCCGGCATGATGATCCCGGGAACCACAATGCAGACCTCCTTCCTCAAGGACCTGGTCACGCCGGTGCAACCGACCAGCCGCTGGAGCTTTCTGAACTATCTTGTCACCCATGGACGTTTTCACGATTTCATGGCCGCGCGTCTGGACTGCGCAAGCCGGGTGGAATTCGCCGATTATATGGGGTGGGTCGCTCATTGTCTGGAGGCAACTGCCTTCGGTGAGGAAATCGAAACGATTGATCATGACGGAACCGCCTTCATAATCACCAGCGCCAGCGGGCGGCATTGGCGCAGCCGTGCCCTGTCGCTGGGTGTCGGGCATGCGCCTCGGATCCCAGAATTCGTCTGCCCTGACAGCAATTGCCTGCACGCGGCGCATTGGCTCGATCGTGCGCCACCTGTGGCCGGGCGCCGGATCGTGGTCATTGGTGGCGGCCAGTCAGGGGCGGAAATCGTCCTGGATTTGCTGGCGCGCCGTACCCCGCCGGCCGAGATCGTCTGGATCAGCCGGCGGTCCGGTTTCTGGACCCTGCAGGATGGCGCGTTCATCGACCAGTTTTTCACCCCCGACTATATTTCCGCCTGGCGGCGCCAGCCCGATTCGGAACGAAAGCTGGTGCTTGAGGAACAGAAATACACCAGCGACGGTATCACTGCGGCAACTGCCGACGCGATCTATCGCGCACTTTATGAACGTCGCCGCTCCGGTCGGCACGATGTCGTATTGCGTCCGGGACGCGACGTTCGCGCGATCCGCAAGGGTCCGGCGGGACAAGTGATCGATGCAAGGGTCGCCGGTGGCGGAACTGAGCAATGCACGGCTGATCTGGTGGTGCTTGCAACCGGCTATCGTCCTGCCATCCCTGATTGCTTGCGCAAACTGGCGGGACGAACCCGGTACCAACCCGACGGGTCGCTGGCGCTCGAGGAGAGTTTCAGGGTGATCTGGGACGGACCGCACGAGACACCATTCTACGCAATGAACCACGGACGGCACAGCCACGGCATCGCAGATGCGCAAATCAGCCTTGCGGCCTGGCGCAGCGCTGTGATCCTGAACGACCTGACCGGGCGGCGCGTTTTCGATACCGGAGAGGGTGCGGCAGAACCACCGTTGGTCGATTGGCCCGGACGCGATGGTGCCAACAGCACAAACGCGACAACCGCTGTGCAGCGGCGGCGGATTGTCAATACCGCCATATCTGATTAAAACTATCGGGAATCAGCCAGCTTCCTGTGCCAGCCCCATCCTCGAAAGGTTGAGCATTTGACGCGGCCCCCAAGGTCCACTTCCATAGCCCTCGCCGGACTCTATCTGGCGCAGTCGGTGCCGCTCTATCTGGTGGCCGCTGCGTTGCCGCCGATTCTGCGCGCACGCGGCGTCGACCTTGCGGTGATCGGGGCCTTCGGGGTGTTGCTGGCGCCCTGGGTCCTAAAAGCGGCATGGGCACCGCTGGTGGACAGGCTGGCGCGGCGGCCGGGTATTGGTCGCAAGGGCGTTGTGGCGGTCTGCATGGGCCTGACCCTGTCCTGCATCGCCCTGCTGTCGATGCTCGACCCGATCACTGACGCAATCCGCTTCTTTCCGATCCTGATGACGATGTCGATTTCCTCCGCCACTCAGGACATTGCCGCCGATGGCTGGGCAATCGAGCATTTGTCGCCCGAAGAGCAGGCATTCGGCAACGCGATCCAGGCCGGAGCGGTGGCTTTCGGCGTACTGATCGGTGGTTCCGGAACTCTTCTGCTGGTCGACTGGCTCGGATGGCAGTCGGCGCTGCTGGCTGTTGCAGCGGTGGCCGGATTGTCTGCCCTGCCGTTTCTGGCAGTGCCCGAGACGCGCAACCGCCGCGCGTTACCCAACGACTATGGCCAGGCCACGTTCAGGCATTTTCTGGCGCTGCCCATGGCCGGATCGATGCTTGTCTTCGCCCTTGTCTTTCGCCTGCCCGAAGGTCTGGTGAAGGCATTGGAACAGCCTTTCCTGATCGATCAGGGGTTCACCTTGTCGCAGGTGGGGCTGATCTCGGGTGGTTCCGCTGCGCTGGTCGGGTTGTTCGGTGCCGCTACTGCGGCATGGATCATAGACCAGATCGGATTGCGGGCGTTCTTCTTGTCGCTGATCGTCGGGCGCACATTGACCTTCGCAGCCTTCTTCGCCGCCGCCACGATGGGGATCGGAACATGGCCTCTGGTGGCACTGTCGGCCGTCGACACCTTCCTGCGTTATGTCGAGATGGTGGGCCTCTATACCGCCTTCATGCGCTTTTCCTCGCTGACTCAGGCCGGCACCGATTTCACCCTTCTGACCTCGGTCAACCTGCTGATGTTCATGCTCGGCAGTATGATCGCCGGGACGATGGCCTCTGTCATGGGTTACGGCCCGGTATTTGCCATTGCCGCCGTCCTGTCGCTTGTAACCGGCTGGATCGCAGTGACGCGCCTGCCTGCGCCGGTCCGGAATTTGACCAGTTCCCATAGCATCTCCAAGGAGTATTCCGTATGAAAACCCGATTTCACTTGCTGAACGGTGCCGCTGCCGCTGCACTTATTACCGGTTCCGCGTTGGCGCAGGATGATGCCTCGGACTTGGTGCAGCTTGAAGAAATTGTGGTCAATGCCAGCCGCACGGGTGCAGTCGAGAGCGCGATTCCGGGCTCGGTCCAGGTGATACAAGGGGCCGAACTGTCCGAGCGACTGCTGTCAGGCGAGTCACTTGAACGGGTGTTGAGTGATCTCGTGCCCGGATTTGCACCGTCAAACGGCACCATCGGCGAAGCCAGCCAGACCCTGCGCGGGCGTTCTCCTCAAATCCTGATCAACGGCGCACCGCGGATATCCGAATTGCGCGGCTTTGGTCGCGAACTGGCGATGATCAATCCCGACAGCATCGATCGCATCGAGGTCCTCAAGACCTCGACCGCACGGTTTGGCAATGGCGCCACTGGCGGCATCATCAATATCGTGACCAAGACGCCAGGTGATGCGGAGCGCACCGATCTGTCCTTCGGACTCTCGACAGGTATGGAAAGTGATAGCATCGGCAGCGAATTGACCTTCAGCCATGAACGTCGCGTCGGCGATCTGGGTTTACGGCTCGAACTTTCACGCCGGTCGATGGGCGATCTCTATGACGGCAACGGCAACCGCATTCCCTCGGATCCGCTGGTCGGGCAAGGGAATGCAGACAATTACACCAATTTTACCGGTGCCTTGGTTCTGGACTGGAGCGCCGGAAGCAACACGTTTCTGGCTCGGCTCAGCGGCTATTCCTTCGAGCAGGACATCGACAAGTTCACCGATTACACAACCAACCCTGTCAGTGTGGGATCCGACGCCTATACCGGCGCGTCAGTAAAGGATAGCGGCCGCAATTTCGATCTGACATGGAGCAATGATGCTCTCGGCATCGGTGCCACGGAGTTGAACCTTTATGGCAGCGATATCGACCGGCGTGCGGCCTTTGTGCCGGCGGGAGTCGCCAATCCTCTCTACTATCCGATTAGCCCGATCAATCTGGCGCAAGATCCGAACGCGCAGAGCGAACTTTCGACCAAGAGCCTGGGCGCAAGGCTTACCATCCGAACGCCGCTCGATAGCTGGCAGAGTGGGGCGCAGTTGACCTGGGGGATGGATTTTGGTCGTGACGATGTCACGCAGCGGGATCTGGCCGGTCGCGACCTCATCGCGCCGATGACTCAGACCAGTCTGGCCGGTTTCGCACAGCTTGATGTGCCGATTGGCAACGTGGACCTCAGCGCCGGCGTGCGGGCCGAGAAATTCCAACTGACCGTGAGCGACTTCACCCGCCCTGACGCAGTGCAGCTCACCGCCCGCGGCCCCTTGCTCTTGCCGGCGGTCGATGTAACCGGAGGTGACTTCGATTACGATGCCGTGGTCGGAAATATTGGAGCGGTCTGGCACGTGACGCCATCGTTCGACCTCTTTGCCGGTTTAAGCCAGGGCTTTTCGGTTCCGGATGTCGGCAGTTTCACCCGTCGTGCGATGCCTCCGAACCCATTGGCGCCGGGGCAGACCGTTTCCTTCGCGTCATTGCAGCCAGAGGCGCAGATCGTGAATACCGCTGAGATCGGCTTGCGCTATTTCGGAGATCGCCTGCAGGCGTCAGCGTCGATGTTCGTATCGTCTTCGGATGAGGGCACGGTGTTTGACAGTGCCACCAATACCGTGACCCAGCAGAAAGAACGCGTATGGGGCGGCGAGGCTATCTTCTCTTACGCTGCCACCGACGCGCTGAAATTCGGTGCGCTGCTGGGCTGGCAGGAGGGAAATTACGACACTGACGGCGATGGCTCGCGCGAAAGCTGGCTGCCCAACAACCGCATTCCCACGCCATTCACGGCAACCTTGACGGCCGGCTATGAGTTTGCCAACACCGCCAGCCTGAATGGCGAACTTGTTTATGCCGCCGGTCGCGACAAAGCCGGCAATCCGGTGCTTGAAGAGATGATCACGGTGAACATCTACGGCTCATACCCCCTGGGCCGAGGTCGGCTCCAGTATGGCATAAGCAATCTATTCGACCGTCAGCAGGACAACATCACCGCAAGCTCGGTACGCGTGAACCCGCTGAACGGAGATGCGATCCGCGTGGCAGACGAGGGCCGGCGCATCTATGCAGGTTACAGCCTGAGTTTTTGAAGGGACTGTTAAATTGATCGCCTGGTTTGGCCACGCTAGGTGTTTCATCCCACGGATTGATGGTGCGATCCACTCGTCGGAATGGAAGCAAGCACTATGGGGTAAATTCGTCACAACTGCGGAGCTTGCCGGTGATCACGACACGCTGGATCGCCATAGGCGGCCACCAAACGGGCGAATAATCGCTTTGCGATACAACCGATTTTGACGAATTCGAAAGCGACGTAAAACTTGGCAAGAGTCAAATTGAGCATTCCGGAAAACTCCAATTCTATGGCTGAAAACAAGAAAATCTTACATATTGGTATGTCTCTCGCAGCGACGTGGCTTGACGAAAAGGATAGTGTCGCTTTCTCGGCTAAGGCCAATGACACCTATCCGATTGAGTCCGACATCGAGCTTTGTCGCATGTCCGAAACCGCTAAGCTGGATTTCATGTTTCTGCCTGACACGCTTTTCGCAAATCCTCGTGGCCTGCGGGGCGGCCAGGGACCGGGTCCGGGCTCTCTTGATCCGACGTTGAAGCTGGCGGCATTGTCTCAACATTCCAGTCATGTTGGACTTCTGACCACCGTCTCCACCACCTTTTTTCCCCCGTATATCGTTGCGCGACAGCTTCAGACACTGCACTGGCTCAGCGGTGGGCGCGCAGGATGGAATATCGTTACGGCATTGGATGGACACAGGAATTTCGGTTTCGACGATATGCCATCGCCAGATGAGAAATATGCCCGTGCGGCAGAGTTCACGGAGGTTGTCAGGCGTCTGTGGGCGAGCAACCCTGCGCCCGGGACAGAAGGATACGATCAATCCCTGATACAACCCATCGAGCATGAGGGCAGCTATTTCAAAGTTGCAGGGCCTTTAAACGTGCGCGCCCCCAACAGTGATCGGATCCCTCTTATTCAAGCCGGTGCGTCTGAAACTGGCCGTGAGTTCGCCGCTCAGGTGGCGGATGCCATCTTTGCCTCGACACCTGACAAGGATGCCGCAATATCGCTGCGGGCGGATTTACGCAAGCGCGCCGTTGCGCATGGGCGCGAGGCAGACGACATCGTGATCATGCCGGGGCTGAATTGCTATCTGGCCGAGACCCGCGCCGAGGCCCAGGACCTCTTCATGGAAACCAATGCCAGCATCGATCGCGGTCGCCGTCTGGACATGGTCAAGAAGATGATCGGGATTGATTTGACGGATTGGCCGGATGATCGCCCGATCCGCGCCGCCGACCTGCCCGCCCTGCCCGGCACACTGCGCAGCCGCACGCATTCCGAACTGTTACGACGTATGATCCAGCGCGATGAACCGACGGTGTCCGAATTGCTGCAACGTCCCGAATCCGCCGGGTCAGGACATTGGCGTATCATCGGCACCGTAGACGATGCCGCCGAGCAGATTGCGGAATGGCACCGGGACGGGGCGATTGATGGTTTCATAAACGTGCCGGGTGGTGGCGTGGATTCGATGAAACGGACCCTGCACGATTTGATCCCGCAATTGGCACAACGGGGTTTGTTCCGGAAAGACTATAAATCCAAGAGCTTTTTGGGCCATTTGCGCGAGCGCTGGCTCTAACGCCCGCGTGCCACCAACAGCCACAGTAGATAAAGCCCGCCCAGAAACCCGGTCATCGCACCGATGGGCAGCGACAACTTGCCAAGCAGATTCTGACCGCACAGATCCGCACCCATGACGAGAAGCGCGCCCATCAGGGCAGCGGGCAACAAGGATACCTCGGGAGTACCGGTCAATTTGCGCGACAGGTGCGGAGCAGCAAGCGCGACAAATGCTATCGGGCCGGCGGCGGCGGTTGCGACCGATGTCAACCCGACCGCCATGATCACCATGATCAGGCGCACACGTTCAACCTCGACCCCCAGCTGGTGGGCCATGTCATCGCCCATTTCCATCATCACCAGCTTGCGCGCGTGGAGAACGGCAACCGGCGCAAACAGGAACAATCCAAGCGCCGCTGGTCCCACATGGCCCCAGGTGCGTGCATTCAGTGACCCTGCCAGCCAGACCTGCGCCGCCATGGCCTGATCAAGATCGCCCATCACCAATAACAGTGTATTGGCCCCCGATAACACCGCACCAACGCCGATCCCCACCAGAACCAGACGATATCCGCCAGAGCTTTGGCCGCGCCGCGAGATCAGAAAGACAACCAGCGCAGTGGTCATGCCAAACAGGATGGCGGCGATGGCAGTTTGAAACGGACCGGCATTGAACAGGATGATCTGAACGATCGCACCCGTGGCCGCACCTGTTGTAAAGCCGATAACATCTGGCGATCCCAGCGGGTTACGTGTGATCGACTGGAACACCGCACCACCCAGCCCGAGAGAAGCACCGACAAGCGCCGCGGTCAGAAGGCGTGGCAACCGAATACCCATTACGACCCGGTCTATGCGGGGGTCTTTCGCATCGCCGAGAAGACCGGAAAGGACATCCGTGACTCCAAGGCGCAGGGTGCCTGTATTGAGCAACAGCACCGCGAGCACGAGACCGAGCAGCACCAGAACCGACGAAACCGCCACCACACGAAGCGGCAGCAGGATTGAAACCCGTCCTGTCCGGATGATGTGCTGATCGCGGAACCTCATAGCCGGGCCAATTTGAAGCGCCTTGCCACGTAAACAAAGAACGGCCCTCCAAGGAGCGTCGAAACAATGCCCGCAGGGATTTCGGACGGCGTGGCTATGACCCGGCCAATCATGTCGGCGATCAACAGCAGCATGGCGGCAAACAAGGCCGCGTACGGAAAAATCCAGCGATAATCCGGTCCGCAAACCACGCGCGCCAGGTGCGGTGCCACCAACCCGACAAAGCCGATCGGTCCGATTGCCGCCGTGGCGCCACCGGCCAGCATCATCACGGAAAAACAGGCCAGTGACCAAACCCACCCGGGCCGTATCCCGAGCGCCCGGCCGACATCCTCGCCCAACGCCAGACCATTGAGACTACTGGCGAGGCCCAGTGCGATTGAACTGCCACACAACAATGACAAGGCCAGCGTGCTCACGATCTGCATGTTGCGGCCTTCTACGGATCCCGCAGCCCAGTTTCGAAAAGTGTCAAATACCCCGGCGTCCGCGTTGAGAATAACCAGACTGGTGGCCGACCCCAGAACCACCGACAGTCCCGCACCGGCCAGAAGCAACCGCACCGGATCGGTCCCCGCCCGATGCGCGCGACCCAGCAGAAACACCGCAACCCCGGCAAGTCCGGCACCGGCGTAGCCCAACCAGACATATTGGTGCATGCCGGT
Source organism: Sedimentitalea sp. XS_ASV28 (assembly GCF_041224545.1). Lineage (NCBI taxonomy): Bacteria > Pseudomonadati > Pseudomonadota > Alphaproteobacteria > Rhodobacterales > Paracoccaceae > Sedimentitalea > Sedimentitalea sp. XS_ASV28. The sequence continues at coordinate 16,806 of NZ_JBGFGP010000054.1, forward strand.
CAGGCCAAAAACCGCGATACCAAGAACCACCAGGATGGCCGCGCCGCCGTTGATACCCAACAAGCCCGGTTCAGCCATCGGATTGCGCGTGATGGCCTGCACCATTGCCCCGGCCACACCCAGCGAGGCGCCCGCCAGTACCGCCAGGCAGGTGCGCGGGATCCGCAATTCTCGCACGATCAGGTGCAGGTCATCGCCGTGATCGAACCTGCGAAGCGCGTCCAGTGTCTCGGCCAGCGGGATTGTGCGCGAGCCGATGGCGAGACTGAGCATCGAGAGAATGACGAGACATACCGCACCGAACGCGAGCCAGCCGAGCCGACGCCAGGCACAGTCTGACAGGTGGCCCGTCATTGCGCGGCGAATTGTGTCGCCACGGTTTCGGCCATTTGCAGGCCGGAAAAATAGTCGATCCGAAACGACGTCTGGCCCAACGCATAGACTTGGCGATTCCGAACTGCGGGCAGGTTCGCGAGGACCGGATCATTCAGAAACGTGTCGACGGTCTTTTCCGTCCCGTTCAGCAGAAATACGGTGTCGCCGACAATCGCATCGGTCAGGTTTTCGCGCGAGAAGAAATCGAAGTTCGACGACCGGGTCACTTGCGATCGCAGCCTGTCGGGCAGCCCGGCCACCTCGAAACCCAGTGCCGTCAACAGGGTTGCCTGCGGGCTGCTCGCTTTGCCCACCGAATAGGTTCCGGCAAGTTGGTAGCCGACAATCGTGACCGTGCCATCATGTGGCGTGATTGTCGACGCGATCTCGGCGATGTTCTGGTCAAAGCGCGCAATGGCATCCGCCGCACCGCGCTCGACGCCCAACGCCTGCCCAAGTTCCCGGGCAAGGTCCTGCCAGCTGCGGTCGGAATAATTCACCGCGATGGTGGGAATACCCTGGCTCTGCAACAGCGGATATTGCGGCAGGATACTGTCGGCACCGGTTGTCGACGCAACAACCAGGTCGGGCCACCAGCCGATGATCGACTCCATGTCGAATGTCAGGTTCGGATACAGCACCTCGACGCCGCGTTCGTCCGCCAAATCGGCCCATTGCGAAAAAAAGCCCTTGTCATCGGTCAAGGGCCCCGGCGTGGTCGCGGCGCTCGCAACCAGTGGCGCACCGATGGCGAGCAGAATTCCGGTAACGCTCGGCGTGGTCGAGACGACCGTGCGGGGTTGTGCGTCCAGGGTCAAAATGCCGGCTTCATGGATCACGTTGCGCGGCCACTCCTGAGACTGGGCGGGAGCCGCAAAAAACGCTAACAGCCCCAGCGAGGCTGAAATGGGGAATTGTGATTTCATTACACTGGCCTAGCTGGAACTGTTGGCGTTTCCGTACAGGTCGTTCGGCTGCAAGACGGTTCCGACGAGGGATGACAGACCGGCCAGGCTGGCTGACCTGCATATTGCAGAACGGATTCCGCAATGCAATACGGTCTCGGTACACCTTGCGGAGAATGCCCAATGAATCAGCGGCTGAGCGCAAAACGCGTCACCCTGCGCTATGACCAGCGAACGGTGTCCCGGGATCTGAGCGTGGCGATTCCGGATGGATCATTCACCGTGATCGTCGGCCCGAACGCCTGTGGAAAGTCAACCTTGCTGCGTGCGCTATCGCGGTTGCTGGTCCCGAGCGCCGGTCAGGTCGTGCTGGATGGCAAGGATATAAGAGAACTGCCGGCGCGCGATGCGGCACGGCGTTTGGGGCTGCTGCCCCAGTCACCGCTTGCACCCGACGGGATCACCGTGGCCGACCTCGTGGGCCGGGGCCGCTATCCGCATCAGTCCTTTTTGCGCCAGTGGTCGCGCGAAGACGCCAGCGCGGTCGAGGAGGCGTTGGTGTCAACCAATATCACGGAATTGGCGGATCGGTTTGTCGGCGAATTGTCCGGCGGGCAGCGGCAAAGGGTGTGGATTGCAATGGCGCTCGCACAGCAAACCCCGATCCTGCTCTTGGATGAACCCACGACCTATCTCGATATTTCGCATCAGATCGAGGTGCTGGACCTGCTCGCCACTCTGAATGACGAAGGGCGCACCATCGTGGCGGTCTTGCATGATCTGAATCAGGCTTGCCGGTATGCTTCGCACCTGATCGCCATGCGCGAAGGCACCATCGTGGCACAAGGCGAACCCGCCGCCATCGTGGACAGTGCGCTTGTTGAACGCGTCTTTGGATTATCGGCGCTGGTGATCCCGGATCCGGAGAGCGGCACCCCGATGATCGTGCCGCACAAAAGGCGGCCCAGCTAGATCGCCTGCCCGCTTGTTTTCGTGTTGATCAATCTCGCTCTGCTCAGCAAGAGGTCCCGGTCCTCGGGTTCGTGAAGTTGCCCGAGATCGGTGACGGTTGTCACAACGCAGGCTATTTCAAGTTGCGCATCAAAGATCGGCGCGGCCTGACCGGTCACGTTGGACAGCAGATGGCTCGTCAGTTCTGCCCAGGCGGTTTCGCGAATATGGTGTAGTCGCTCGGGATCAGGAGGTGTGCCGCGAAAATGGACAGGCTGGTTTTGTCTGGCACGCTCGATCATCGCGCCGGGCAGATAGGATTGAAACACCAGCCCACACGCCGTGTTGTCGATGGGCAGCACGTCGCCAAGCGCAAGCGGGTTGATCGAAAAGTAGGCGCTGCGATACCAGCGCACCAAGGTCGGCCCGCGTTCGGTCCAGATTGCGACGCCCGCGCTGAAGGCATGTGACTGGCTCAGGCTTTTCATGGATTCCGCAGCCACTTCGATGGGGTCGATGCGCTTGAGCGCACCCACTCCGATATTCAATGCCTCTGGTCCCAGATCGTATCGCCCGCTTGAGACATCCTGCGCGACAAGCCCTTCGCGTAACAGCGACTGCAAATAGCGATGCGCCGTCGAACGCCCAAGATCCGACCGCCGGGCGATTTCGCTGAGCGCAAGAGCGCCCGAGGATGTCGAAAGCAAACGCAAAATGCGCGCGGCGACAGACACCGACTGGATGTTTGGCGAACGTTTGGCGGTCGTCTTGTCCTCATTTGCCATGTATCTCGTCTACCTCTTCTGTGGTTTCCGTCGCACATATCCTGATCAAAGCTTGCGAGACCGTATTGACATGCGGAACGCGTTATGGATTGTGAAACGGCCATTGCCAGGCACAAGCTACAGTTTGTCCTAGCCAGCGTCTCCCGAAACATCTCCGAACGGATTAAATATGTCGATTTCAACTCCCGCCGGGTTGATGCGCAGCGCCAGCGTCATCTCATTCGCAACGGCTCTGGGCGCAGTGCCCGCAATCGCACAAGACAGTGACGCCTATGTCCTTGATACTATTATGGTCACGGGTGAAAAACTGGACCGTGAAATCAAGGACACGGCCAGCTCGGTGACCGTCGTGACCAGTGACGTGCTGGACCAGACTCGGCCAAACGCGAATTCTGTCGGCGAAGCCGTAAACGGTGTCCCGAACGTGGTTTATCCCGGTACGGTGTCCGCGCCCATTATTCGCGGCGTCGATTCCCAGGGACCTCACAGCGGTGCCGTCGCATTTTTTTCCGGCACCGTTCCGCGCGCCACGACCAATGTTGACGGTCACTATCAGGGATTCAACGAATTCCTCTTTGGTGTGTCCTCGATATGGGACGTCGAGAGTATCGAGGTATTTCGCGGCCCCCAGACAACCTCGCAAGGTGCGAATGCAATCGCCGGCGCAATCATAGTCAACACGAATGATCCGACCTTCACCCCGGAATATGCCTTTCAGCTTGAGGGGAGCAGCTATTCGGGACGTCGTGCATCACTCATGGTTTCCGGTCCCCTGAGCGACAGCGTCGCGGCAAGGCTCGCGCTGGACTACACTGCGCGGGACACGTTCATAACATACGTTAATCCCAACTTTGGCAGCAGCAGTGTCGACAATGATTTCAAGAGCCTGAACGGTCGATTGAAGGTGCTCTGGCAACCGGTCGACCTGCCGGGTTTCGAGTCGATGTTCACCTATGCACGCTCGGAGTCGAACCGCCCGACCTTCGAGGCCGCATCGCCGCCATACGAGGATCTGGAAACCATCGCCGCTTCTATGCCATCGTGGGACCTGACCACGAATGTCGGGGTCCTCGACATCAATTATGACTTTGGCACTGGCATCAAGGTCTTCAATCAGTTCCAGTATTCCGATTCCGAGGCCCATCGGATCATCGGTATGGCCGATGCCGGTGATGCGGACATCTACAGCAAGAACTATTCCTACGAAGGCCGCATGACATTCGGGCAAATCGACGATGCCTTGAGCGGTTTTGTCGGGATTTACACCGCGCGGACAAAATCGGATGAAACACTCTATCTGCGCGGGACATCATCTTTCGACGACACCAAAACAAACCTCGGTGTCTTTGGCGAAATGACCTATCGCTTTGCCGAAAGCTGGTCGTTGACCGGCTCACTGCGTTACCAGCAGGACCGGACCGAGCGCACGGGCGAAGGCGTCTTTTCTCCGGTTGCGCTTGATTATGACAATACATTCTCGGCCGTGTTGCCAAAGCTGGTCTTGGCGTATGAAGCGACACCCGGCATCGTCGTCGGCGGTCTTCTTAGCAAGGGATACAATCCAGGCGGCGTATCGCTGAATTTCAACACCGGAGATTGGACGCAGTTCGAGCAAGAGGAAAGCTGGAACTACGAGCTGTTCACCCGCGCCTCGTTGCTGAATGACCGGATGTTCGTGAACGCAAACCTGTTCCACACCGATTATGACAATTACCAGCTGAACATACCGGTCGAAATCTCGCCCGGTCTGTTTCAAAGCTACACGATCAACGCAGAAAGCGCCAAAGCCTACGGATTGGAGCTCTCGGTGGACTATCAGGTGCTGGACACCCTGTGGCTGGCCTTCGGTGCCGGATATACCAAGACGAAACTTCAACAGGTCAGTGACAATTCGGCATTCGAAGGCAATTCGTTTGCCGACTCGCCGGAATACAATCTGAGCCTATCGGCCAATTGGGATGTGACCGATCGGTTCCGCGTGGGTGGCCAGATACGTTTTGTCGACGGCTATTATACCGACCTGGCGAACACCGAAAGCCTCACGGTCGATAGCTATACGATCGCGGATCTTAATGCGAGCTATGCCATCAACGAGAATATCGAGCTCTATGGTTTTGTCTCGAATGTCTTCGACGAGCGCGCACCGGTCGACATGCAAACAACACGGGGCACAGGCAACAGTTTCATCTCCGCCAACATGACCACACCGAGGATGGTTGGCTTTGGCATCCGAGGCACATTCTAAAGCATCCCGCCATTAACCTGAGACATAGCCGGCAGCCTTGAAGTAGTTCCAGCATTCTTGTGGTCAGTAGAGATCGCAGATTTGTGCGATGGTCTCGAACATGTAGGTGAATGTCCTTGCGCCGATGCGCCGGAGGTGGGTTTTGAGCTTCGAGAAGGCCGTTTCGATGGGATTGGGGTTCGGGCTGCTGTCGGGCGGCAGGAACAGGAACCAGCACCTTCGCGACATAAGCCACGAATGCCGGGCGGTCCACCGCGCCTTTGATGACCCAGGGCGCGATTATGGCATCGGCGGTGAGTCCCGCAACGAACGTCTGCGTACCTCATGAACCGAACGGGGCGGCCATCAACAGGCGATCTCCGCGCGGCGCCCATCCCCTGAACCAGGTCAGGTTGGTTTTCAAACGGCTTTGATGATGTGACCGCCCCCGACGGCATCGATGTGCCAAGGTGGGTCTGCGATGATCCACAAAGGAGGACGGTGATGTCGGAGATTATCACGGTCGGGCTCGATCTGGCGAAGAATGTGTTTCAGGTCCACGGGGCAGATGGAGCGGGGGAACCTGTTCTTCGCAAGAAGTTGCGGCGAGCGCAGGTTCTGGAGTTTTTCAGTCAGCTGCCGTCCTGTGTTGTGGCGATGGAAGCTTGTGGCGGCGCGCATTACTGGGGCCGCGAGATTGGCGAGATGGGCCATGAAGTCCGGCTTATCCCGCCAGCCTATGTGAAGCCCTTCGTCAAGCGCCAGAAGAACGATGCCGCCGATGCCGAGGCCATCTGCGAAGCGGCGCAGCGCCCGACGATGCGCTTGGTGCCGGTGAAGAGCGAGGAGACCCAAGGCGCGGCGATGGTATTCCGGGTCCGGGAACTTCTGATCCGTCAGCGCACACAGGCGATCAATGCGCTGCGCGGTCATGTCAGCACCCGGTGACGCGTCAGAAACAGATTCAAAATTACTTCTTGCGCAAGGGGCAGTTATGCGACGATGAACATCGTCTCCTTCGAGGATTTGTTCGGCGGCAAGCTACATCGGCCCTTGATCGCCAGCACCCGTGAGACCTCTACGACGTCAAACTACTCTACGAGAACGAAGGGTTTGGCCCGAAGCTTGGGCGCGACAGCCGTCAGATGCGCCGCCCGACGCGCGAGGTCGGCGGCCTGGCGCACGGCCTCGATCGCCGAGGAGATGAGCGCCCGATGACTGGCAAAGCGCAGGTCGTCCCCATGCTTGCGCAGGTCAGCGCGTTTCAGGCCCGCGGCGAGTAGCGGAACGAGATGATCCCAACCGAGTGCTTGGGCGAGCGCCGCATCCGCGAGGACCAGCGCGGCCTTGTCCGCACGTGGCGCCTCGCACAGAACGGCTTCCAGCGCCATCGCGGCCCGGGTCACGGGCCCCCCTTTCCCCGCATTGAGCCACGTCCCGATCTGACCCGGCTCGAAGGCCGGCAAGGCTCGACCCTGAGCCTTGATCGACACCGGCCGCTCCACCGCACGCCGCCAGGCAAGGTAGGTTTCACCGGACGGTCCAGGCAGATCGCCGGGCCGCAGCAGATGGACCACGTCGCGCAATTTCCCTGCCCGCTCCGGTCGCCCAGAAAACGCGACACAAGCCGCTGCCGCACTCAGGGCGAGGCGATCCCGCAACAAGGCTTTGGGCACCTCCTCGCGTCACAACACAAGATGCAGGTGGCTCAGTGCGGCGCCTGACAAAAACGCAACATCCTCAAGGGTTCCAACCCGAGCAGAGGTGACCCAGGACGGCGTGCGGGGTATCGTCTCGGCGACGTCCAATGGGTCGGGTCGGGCAAATGTCATGCCACAACACTAGGTCATGTTGACAAATGGCGGAGCCATAGGCGGATAGATGTGATGTCGATGAAGCCAAGGAAGCTCTCGGCGGTCTTGTCGTAGCGGGTGGCGACGCGCCGGGCGTTTTTGAGCTTGTTGAAGCAGCGCTCGACCA
>NZ_JBGFGP010000068.1:0-26208 GCF_041224545.1 Sedimentitalea sp. XS_ASV28
CACCCAAAACACAAAACACAAACCGAATCCCCCTCAAACAAAACAAAACAAAACACCAAATCTGCCACAACAACCCCAAAAAAACACAACTCAATCCAAATCAATCAACAGAATCACTCAACCCAACACTCGCAAAAACAATAAAAAAAATACAACAGCCAGATATATCAACGGCTCGAACTGAAACCCCTTGGACAGCATAACGAAGTGCAGCGCCCCCAGGGCGGCGATGGCATAGACCAGACGATGCAAGCGCCGCCAGGCCGGACCCATCCGGCGCACCGACCAATTGTTCGATGTGAGTGCCAGGGGGATCATCAGCAGAAAAGCCGTCATGCCAATGGTAATGTACGGGCGCTTGGTAATGTCGGCCCAGATCTCGCTGACGATCTGAACATCCAGCAGGAGCCAGACCAGCAGGTGGCAAACGACATAGTAAAAGGTCAGCAGCCCGATCGCCCGGCGAAACCGAAGCAGATTGAGACCCGTGAACCGGCGAAGAGGGGTCATCGCCAACCCAATGATCAGGAACTGCAGGGCCAGCTCGCCGAGCTCCTGTTCGAACGTTTTGACCGGTTCCGCACCGAGACCACCCGTCGCCGCCAACCAGAACAGGTACACCGGCGGCAACAGGCCAAGCGCATAGACCATCCACACGGGAACGCGCCGCGCCGCGCGGTTTGCCCGGTCGGCCACGCCCTGGACCTGTGCAGTCACGTCAGTGGTACTTGGCCAGGTCCATCCCTTCATACAGGGCGGCGACCTCCTTGTCGTATCCGTTGAACATGAGCGTCGGCACCTTTTTGGCGAAAAGACCGCCCCCCACCTGGCGCTCATAGGCCTGCGACCAGCGTGGATGATCCACATTCGGATTCACGTTGCTGTAGAAGCCGTATTCACGGGAACTGTAGGTGTTCCAGCTGGTCGGGGGTTCTTCCGATACCAGACTGATCCGCACGACCGACTTGATCGACTTGTAGCCATACTTCCACGGCACCACGAGCCGAAGAGGCGCACCATTCTGATTGGGGATCGGCTTGCCATAGATCCCCGTGGCCATGATGGTCAGCGGGTGCAGCGCTTCGTCAAGGCGCAGCCCCTCGACATAGGGCCAGTCGATGACCGGTCGGCCGACACCACGCATTTCATCGGGACGCAGGGCGGTCTGGAAGGCGACATAGCGCGCCTCGTCCCTGACGCCGGCCATCGCCAGAAGATCGACCAGTTCGAAACCGTTCCACGGCACCACCATGGACCACGCCTCGACACAACGCAGTCGGTAGATGCGCTCCTCGACCGTCATCTCGGACATGATGTCCTTGAAATCGTATTCGCCCGGGCGATCCACCAATCCGTCGATGGTCACACTCCACGGCGACGTGGTGAGCGCATCGGCATACGCCGCCGGATCTCCCTTGCCGGTTCCGAACTCGTAAAAGTTATTGTAGCTCGTGATGTCTTCCCAACTTGTCGGTTCCAGGTCGGTCCCGGCCGCCAACGGTCCGGCAATCGCGCCCAGACCGATCCCGGCGGCACCGGCCAGGATCTGGCGACGGTTCAGGAAAACGCCACGGGGCGTTGCATCTTGCATACTCAGATCATTCTTCCAGCGATGGGCCATGGAAACTCCGCAATTCGTTTGCCCTGAGATAACCCGCTCATCCCGCGCCGCCAAACCAAATTGACTCACGATTAAGCGACGGTGCTGTAACGTCAGCCGGGACAATAGCATCGGCGTTCCTTGCACACGGAGCAGGCTGGCCGGCATAGCGCCCTGGCGCGCCGGGACGTGCACGCAGGACAGTCCCAACCCGGAAGAGTGTCGAAGCCACGGCTCGGATGAATAACATTAAATATCGCTGATAAACAAACAATTTCATATCGGTAGGCATTTTTTCCGGCACGGTTTGAGGTACGCACATCAGAAATTTCTAGACATGAGGTGCGCACCTCAACTAGCGTTCGAGTCGTCTGAACGACGAATCGGCGTCCGCAAGAGATCGCCGTGCATCGAATGGGAGGAAAATCATGAAGTCTCTGAAACTGGCATCTGCCAGCGCGATCAGCCTTGCTGCGGCGACATTCGCCGGGGCGTCGCAAGCCGAGGACCTTACACTTTGCTGGGCGGCCTGGGATCCTGCCAATGCCCTTGTCGAGTTGAGCAAGGAATTCGAAGCCGAATCCGGCCACAAGATGAGCTTTGAATTTGTACCCTGGCCCAATTTCGCGGACCGGATGCTGAACGAGTTGAACTCTGGCGGACAGCTTTGCGATCTCCTGATCGGTGACAGCCAATGGATTGGCGGCGGTGCGGAGAACGGCCACTATGTCAAGCTCAACGACTTTTTCGAAGCCGAAGGCATCGAGATGAGCGACTTTGCCGATGCCACCGTCTATGCCTATTCCACCTGGCCCAAGGGAACGCCGAATTATTACGCCCTGCCGGCAATGGGCGACGCGAATGGCTGGTTCTATCGCAAGGACTGGTTCGAACGCGACGACATCAAGGCCGCATTCAAAGAGGCCACGGGCCGCGAGCTGGCCGAACCCAAAACCCAGAAGGAGTTGCTTGAAATTGCGCAGTTCTTTCAGGGGCGCGAAATTGACGGTCAAACTGTCTACGGTGCCGCGATCTTCACCGAGCGCGGGTCCGAAGGCATCACCATGGGTGTAACCGGCGCCTTGTATCCGTGGGGTTTCAAATACGAAAACACCCCCGGTTCCTATGACATGGAAGGCGCCGTGAATTCACCCGAGGCCGTCGAGGCGCTCGAATTCTACAAGGAATTCTACGAAACCGCGACGCCGCCGGGCTATACCAATTCCTACATGGGCGAGAGCCTGGACGCGTTCAAATCCGGACAGGTCGCAATGGCGATGAACTGGTTCGCGTTCTTCCCGGGCCTTTACGCCGACCCGAATACCGGCGGAGACAAGATCGACTTTTTCGTCAACCCGCCCCAGAACCAACCCGGTTCGACCCTCGGCGGTCAGGGCATTTCGGTAGTCTCCTATTCCGACAAGCAGGACGCCGCGCTGGAATACATCAAATGGTTCGCGCAGCCGGAAGTACAGCAGAAGTGGTGGGATCTCGGCGGTTACTCCGCGCACAACGCCGTGTTGGAGAGCCCGACATTCAAGGACAGCGCGCCTTTTGCCGGGGATTTCCTCGAAGCGATGGCCAACGTTCAGGACTTCTGGCAGGAGCCGGCCTATGCCGAACTGCTGCTGGCGATGCAAAAGCGCATGCATGATTACGTGGTCGCCGACCAGGGCACCGCCCAGGAAGCGCTCGACCTCTTGATCGAGGACTGGACCGAGGTCTTCGAAGACGAAGGCAAGCTCTGATCCACACGACCGCCCCGCGGACGGGGATGATTGATGATGAACTGTCCCGGAAGCGATTCCGGGACATACCCTCCCACACTCTGACCACCGGATCCCGTGACATGTCCGAGTCCACAACCACCCGTGCCGCCGCCGCCACCCCGCCCCGGATCGCGCGCAAGATCAGGGGGCTGAGCGATCGCGCCATTGCCTGGCTCTTTGTCGGTCCGACGATCTTCCTGTTGCTGGCGATCAACATTTTCCCGCTGATCTGGACCGTGCGGCTCAGTTTCACCAATTTCAAGGCCAACCGGAATCGTCCCGTCGAATGGATCGGTACGCGCAACTACGAACGAATACTGACAGACAGCGACATCTGGCTGAACATGCAGGCCACGGCGCATTTCCTGTTCTGGACGATCTTTTTTCAGGTGCTGATCGGCTTTACCCTGGCCTATCTGATCAACAAGAAATTCAAGGGCAACGACCTGTGGACCACCATCATCGTGTTGCCGATGATGCTGTCGCCGGCGGTCGTGGGGAATTTCTGGAAATTCCTCTATCAACCCCAGATCGGCCTGTTCAATTATGTCGTCGGGTTCTTTACAGGCAAGGATCCGTCCAGTTTCGAGATGCTCGGCTCGGTCGATCTCGCCCCGTGGTCGATTGTCATTGTCGACACCTGGATGTGGACGCCGTTCGTGATGCTGATCTGCCTGGCGGGTTTGCGATCCATTCCCGACTATATCTACGAAGCCGCCGAAATCGACCGCGCGTCCAAGCTGCGGCAGTTCTTTACCATCACCATCCCGATGGTGCTGCCTTTCCTGATGCTTGCCGTGCTGTTTCGCGGGATCGAGAACTTCAAGATGTTCGACCTCGTGGTGCAGCTCACCGGCGGCGGTCCGGGCTCGACCACCGAACTGACCTCGATCAACCTCAAACGCGAGGCCTTTGAAAAATGGCGAACCGGCTATGCCTCGGCCTATGCGATCATCCTGTTCGTCACGGTGTTCGGGCTGGCCAGCATCTACGTCAAGGCACTGAACAAGGTGAAAGAGCGGTGATCATGCACACGTGCCAGACCCCGATATCCCCCTGCCCGAAAGGCATCGCGTCATGAGCAGCTTTTCCGTCACCGACCCAAGCCCGCGGTCAAAATGGTTCGCCGGTACGCTGGTCATCCTCTACGCATTGATCACCATGGTGCCGCTGGCGTGGATCATGCTCACCGGGTTCAAGTCGCCGTCAGACGCCATTTCCTATCCGCCCAAGGTCGTGTTCGAGCCGACGCTCGAAGGCTATGTCAACCTGTTCACGACCCGCACGCGACAGACCGATGAGTATCTCCAAGCCAACCCACCCAAGACATGGTACGAGGAGATCGTCCGTGAATACGACATGGTCATCGCCGGCCCGTCGAAGTTCGGCGAACGGTTTCTGAATTCGGTCATCATCGGTTTCGGCTCGACGTTTCTGAGCATCGTGCTCGGCACACTCGCCGCCTATGCCTTTTCGCGGTTCAAGATACCGCTCGCCGATGACCTGCTGTTCTTTATCCTCAGCACCCGGATGATGCCGCCGATCGCCGTCGCGATCCCGATTTTCCTGATGTATCGGCAACTGGGGCTGTCCGATACCCATCTCGGAATGATCCTGCTTTATACGGCAGTCAACATCTCGCTGGCGGTCTGGCTGCTCAAGGGGTTCATCGACGAAATTCCGCGCGAGTACGAAGAGGCCGCCCTGATCGATGGCTACACGCGGTTTCAGGCGTTCTACAAGGTCGTGCTGCCGCAGGCCGCCACCGGCATCGCCTCGACCGCGATCTTCTGTCTGATCTTTGCCTGGAACGAATATGCCTTTGCCGTGCTGTTGACGTCAGGCACCGCCCAGACCGCACCGCCCTTTATCCCGACCATCATCGGCGTTGGCGGACTCGACTGGCCGGCAGTGGCGGCAGGTGCCACGATCTTCCTTCTGCCCGTGATGATATTCACCATCCTGCTGCGCAAGCACCTGCTACGCGGGATCACATTCGGAGCGGTCCGCAAATGAGCAACTTCTTCACCGGTCTCCTGCGCCTGCGTCGCGGCCCCTGGGAAATGCTGGCGACCATCCTGATCGGCCTCGGGGTATTCATGCTGATGCAGCCTTTCGTTCTCTGGGCCTACACCTATTCGTTCATCACCACATTGGTGGGCACCGTGATGTTCATCATCGTGTCCCATTTCAAGGACTGACCCGTGGCCCAGATCGTCATCGACAGGATACGCAAGGAATTCGGCGATTTCACCGCCGTGCGAGAGTCGAGCTTTACCATCGAGGATGGCGAATTCTTCATGCTCCTCGGTCCGTCGGGCTGTGGCAAGACAACGACGCTGCGCATGATCGCCGGGCTTGAATTGCCGACCTCGGGGCAGATTTTCCTCGACGGAGAGAACATCAGCCAGAAACCGCCAAGCCAGCGCGACATTGCCTTTGTCTTTCAGATGTTCGCGCTCTATCCGCACATGAACGTGCGCAAGAACCTCAGCTACCCGCTGATCAGCCAGGGCATGCCCCGCGCACAGGTCAGGGCCAAGATCAGCGAGGTTGCGGAAATTCTGGGGATTCAGGACATCCTGAATCGCCCCGTCGGCGGCCTGTCCGGTGGCGACCGGCAGCGCGTCGCCCTGGGCCGTGCCATCGTGCGCGACCCAAAGGCATTCATGATGGACGAACCGCTCGGCGCGCTCGACGCCGAGTTCCGCGAGCACATGGCCGAGGAGCTGCGCGCGCTGCACGACCGGATGAATGCCACGACCGTCTACGTGACCCATGACCAGCTCGAAGCGATGCAGATGGGCGACAAGATCGTCGTCATGAACAACGCCGTGGTCGAGCAATTCGGCACGCCCCAAGAGATCTACGACAAGCCTGCAACCATGTTTGTCGCGGATTTCATCGGTTCGCCCTCGATGAACTTCTTACGGTTCGACGGCGCCATTGCGGATGGGGCGCGCTCGGTTTCGCTTGATGGAGTGACACTGAATGTGCCGCAACAGTTACAGGGTGCGGTCGGCACGCTCGTGTTCGGGGTGCGACCCGAGCATGTGGCCCTGACCGATACCGGCCGCTATCGCGGCAAGATATTGGCGTCGGAGTATCTCGGCACCACCCAGATCGTCACACTTGCCACCGCAAACGGAGAGATCAAGGCCCGCATCGACAGCGCCCAGACCGCGAAGATCGGCGAAACCGTCGGGCTCGAATTTGACGCGCGAAAGATCACGCTGTTTGACGAAGCGAGCGGCGCGGCCTTGCGCTCGACGCTGAACAACGAGGTGCTCGCTCATGGCTGAGGTCGTGCTCAGGAACCTGTCGAAATCCTATGGCGAAGATATCGCCGTGGCCGACATGACGATGACCATTCCCGACGGTGCCTTTGTCGTCCTGCTTGGTCCGACCGGCGCCGGCAAGACAACCACGCTGCGGCTGATCTCGGGCCTTGAGAAGATGGACAGCGGCGAAGTCTGGATCGGCGGTCGAAATGTGGGCAACGAAACCCCCGCCCAGCGCGATGTAGCGATGGTGTTCCAGCAATACTCGCTCTATCCCCACCTGTCCGTGCGCGACAACCTCGCATTTCCGCTGAAATCGCCGATCCTCAACACACCACCCGACGAAATCGAACGCAAGGTGGCCGAGGTCGCGCGCGTGCTCCAGATCAGCCACAAGCTCGACAACAAGGCCACGGCCCTGTCCGGTGGCGAAATGCAAAGGGTGTCCATCGGCCGGGCACTGGTGCGCGATCCGTCGATCTATCTGATGGACGAACCGCTCAGTTCACTGGACGCCAAGCTGCGCACCGACCTGCGGGTCGAGCTCAAACGCATCCATGCATCGCTGGGCGCGACGCTGCTCTATGTCACGCATGATCAGATCGAAGCGATGACCATGGCCACCCATGTGGGTGTTCTGGACCATGGCCGGCTCGTGCAATTCGGAAGCCCGCGCGAGATCTACGAGAATCCCAACAGCCTCTATGTCGCAAGCCGCCTCGGACTTCCCCGGATCAACATCCTGCCCGCCGGTATTTTCGGCAATGTTCCCCATGGTACCGACCGGATCGGACTGCGCCCCGAACATATCACCCAGGGCAGCGGCCAGGACGCCGTCATCAAACGGGTCGAACATCTGGGCGACCAGGCGCGGCTGCATCTGAACCTGCAAGGACATGACATAACCACTATCGCCGCCCCCGACACCGATTATCAACCCGGCGCGCATATCAAGATCGAACCGCGCAATCCCCTGTGTTTTGATACGCAGGGCAACCGCATCCGCTAGGGAGAAGACCTCATGAGCCAGTTCATCAATGCCAAGGACACGCTTGTCACCGACGCGGTTGACGGTTTGCTTGCGACATCGGGCGGGGCGCTGGCGCGGCTTGACGGTTATCCCCATATCAAGGTCGTTGTCCGTGCCGATTGGGACAAGTCACGCGTCGCGCTGATTTCCGGTGGCGGTTCGGGTCACGAGCCCGCGCATGCGGGATTTGTCGGTGCAGGCCTGCTGACAGCGGCGGTCTGCGGCGAGGTTTTCGCCTCACCCTCGGTCGATGCTGTGCTGGCGGGTATTCTTGCGGTGACGGGCACGGCGGGGTGCCTGCTGATCGTCAAGAACTACACGGGTGATCGTCTGAATTTCGGCCTGGCCGCCGAACGCGCCCGCGCCTTCGGGCTCAAGGTGTCGATGGTGGTGGTCGATGATGACATCGCCCTGCCCGACCTGCCACAGGCACGCGGAGTTGCAGGCACACTCTTTGTCCACAAGATCGCGGGGGCGCTGGCCCAGGACGGCGCCGATCTCGACACTGTTACAGCGGCGGCGCGATCGGCAATTTCCGGTATGGCATCAATTGGCAAATCCCTTGATACCTGCACGGTTCCGGGCTCGGCCAAGGAAGAACGCATCGCACCCGGCAAGGCCGAACTTGGTCTCGGGATTCATGGCGAGGCCGGGATCGAACAGGTCGCGTTCACGGATGCCAGAACCGCGATGGATATCGTTCTGGACCGGCTCGCACCAAGGATCGGGGATGGCCCGCATGTGGCGCTGCTGAACAATCTCGGCTCGACCACGCCACTGGAGATGAGCGTTCTGGCACACGAGCTTGCGATCTCGCCCAAGGCGGCCAACATCAAACATATCATCGGACCGGCCCCCCTTATGACCTCGCTTGACATGCATGGCTTCTCGGTCTCGATCCTGCCGGTTGACGACGCGACCAGGGCACTGCTGTCCGCTCCCGTGGACCTGCCGGCCTGGCCCGGGATGTCGGATATCTCTCCGGTCGCGACCCGTCCGCTGCCCGACGGGCTCAGCCCGATACAGCCAATTCCGTCCAGCAACCCGAAAACACGATCGGTCATCGAACACGCCTGTGATCTACTGATCGCGGCCGAGAACGATCTCAACGCGCTGGACGCGAAATCCGGTGATGGCGACACCGGCAGCACGCTTGCGACGGCGGCGCGGGCGCTCAGGGGTGCGCTCGACCGGATGCCTCTGGCGGACCTGACGCAGCTCTTCCGGGCAGTCGGCAACGAACTCAGCCAGACGATGGGTGGATCGTCGGGCGTCATTCTCGCGATCTTCTTTGGCGCAACCGGCGATGCCTGCGCCAACGGCAAACCGACACCCCAGGCACTCCTCGCGGGACTGGACCGGATCAGCCAGGTGGGTGGAGCCGCCAAGGGCGACCGCACGATGATCGACGCGCTTGCGCCTGCGCTCGCGGCCCTGCCCAAAGGGGTCGGCGCCGCCGCCGCCGCCGCCCGTGCCGGCGCGGACGGCACGGCCACGATGGACCGGGCCAAGGCAGGACGCGCCTCTTACGTGCCGCCGGAAAATCTTGTCGGACATAATGACCCCGGAGCCGAGGCGGTCGCGCGCCTGTTCGAGGGGCTGGCCAAAACCCTGTAATCGCAGCAAGCATGACGCCATGAAGCCAGCCACGCGCTCTCTCGCGAACCCCACGATCAACGATATCGCCCGCGTTGCGCGCGTCAGCCTCGCAACCGTCGACCGGGTGCTGAACGCACGCCCCGGGGTGCGCAAGGCGACGGTCGAGAAGGTCAACAAGGCGATAGCAGAGCTGGGTTATGTCCGCGATACCGCCGCCGCCAATCTCGCCCGTGGCCGGATCTATCACTTCATGTTCATCCTGCCGTCGAACAGCAACGAATTCCTGGTCATGCTCGAAGCGCAGATCGAACAGCTGAACCGGCGTATGCGCCACGAACGCACCAGGCTGTCCTGTACTCGCGTCACTGCGTTCGACCCGATGGCGCTGGCCGAAACGATTGATGCGGTCGATGCCTCCAAGGTCGATGGCGTGGCCATTTTCGGCCCCGAGACACCTTCGGTCCGCGATTCCATCGCGCATCTCAAGGCCAACGGCGTCACGGTCGTGTCACTTGTTGCCGACATCCCGAGTTCCGAGCGGGATTTCTACGTGGGGCTCGACAATGTCGCCGCCGGGCGCACGGCGGCGCAGCTTCTGGGGCGGTTCCTGGGCGACGCAAGGGGCAGGATCGCGGTATTGACCGGTTCCATGCTGGCGCGAGACCACCTTGAGCGGCGGCTGGGATTTGACGAGGTGATGGCGCGGGAATTTCCCGACCTGGAGATACTTGCCTCGCTCGAAGGTCGCGACGACCCCGCCCTGATCGAAAAGCTGGTGCCAGAGGTTCTGGCGAGCCACGACGATGTCATCGGCATCTATTCCTCTGCCGCCGGGAACGAAGGCCTGCTGCGCGCCTTTCGCACATGGCAGCCGGCCCGCCGCCCGGTGGTGATCGCACACGAGCTTACGCCTCTGTCACGGTCGGCCCTTGCGACGGGTGTGTTCGACGCCGTGATCAGCCAGGATTGCGGACATCTGGTGCGCAGTGCGGTTCGTATCATGCGTGCCTACAGCGACAGCATGCCCATCAATCTCGCCCAGGAACGTATCCGTATCGACATATACCTTAAGGAAAACATGCCGCAGTGACGCGGCACCGAGTTGGGAGGATCACACATGAAGACCATCAGGGGACCGGCGCTGTTTCTGGCGCAGTTCGCGGGCGATGAAGCCCCGTTCAATTCGTGGGACGCGATCACGAAATGGGCGGCCGACTGTGGCTACAAGGGGGTGCAGGTGCCCAGTTGGGACGCACGCCTGTTCGACCTCTCCAGCGCTGTCGAGAGCAAGGCCTATTGCGACGACTTTAAGGGACAGGCTGCCGCCAATGGCATCGAGGTCACCGATCTGTCGACCCACCTGCAAGGGCAGCTGGTCGCGGTGCATCCCGCATATGACAGCGCGTTTGACGGCTTTGCCGATCCCAGCGTGCACGGAAACCCCGCGGCCCGACAGGAATGGGCCGTGGATCAGGTCAAAATGGCGATCTCCGCATCCGCCAACCTGGGCATCGACAAACACGTGACGTTTTCTGGCGCGTTGGCCTGGCCCTATGTCTATCCGTGGCCGCAACGGCCTGCGGGCCTCGTTGAAACCGCGTTTGACGAACTCGCGCGCCGCTGGCGTCCAATTCTGGATCATGCCGAGGAAAACGGAGTCGATGTCTGCTATGAAATCCACCCCGGCGAAGACCTGCATGATGGCATAACGTTCGAGATGTTTCTTGAGCGGGTCGACAACCACGCGCGTTGCAACATGCTCTACGATCCGTCGCATTACGTGCTGCAACGTCTGGACTATCTCGACAATATCGACATCTACAAGGAGCGCATCAAGATGTTCCACGTCAAGGATGCCGAGTTCAACCCGACCGGACGACAGGGCGTCTATTCCGGCTATCAACCGTGGGTCGACCGCGCCGGTCGTTTTCGCAGCCTAGGTGACGGCCAGGTGGATTTTGGCGCCATCTTTTCGAAAATGGCCGCCAATGATTTCGATGGCTGGGCCACTGTCGAATGGGAATGCTGCCTCAAACACCCGGAAGACGGCGCGCGCGAAGGGGCGGCATTTGTCCGCGACCACATCATCCGGGTCACCGAAAGGGCCTTTGACGATTTTGCCGACGGCGGCACCGACGAGGCGGCCAACCGCAAGATGCTGGGGATTGCCTGATATGGCGCGGATCAGACTTGGCATGGTGGGCGGCGGCAATGACGCCTTCATCGGGGCCGTTCACCGGATCGCGTCGCGGATCGACAACCGTTTCGAACTGGTAGCGGGTGCCCTGTCATCGACACCGGAAAAATCCCGCGCGTCGGGCGAGGCGCTGAATCTGCCGCGCATCTATGATGACTTCAAACAGATGGCAATCCGCGAGGCGCGGCTCAAAACCGGAATCGAGGCGGTCTCCATCGTAACGCCGAACCACGTGCATTACGCCGCGGCGCGTGAATTCCTGAAGCGCGGTATTCACGTGATTTGCGACAAACCGCTCACATCGACGCTTGCGGATGCAAAAAAGCTGGTCAAGGCGGCAGAAGCATCAAATGCGCTGTTTGTTCTGACGCATAACTACACCGGCTATCCGATGGTGCGACAGGCCCGCGCTATGATTGCCGCCGGCGATATCGGCACGGTGCGCGTGGTGCAGGCAGAGTATCCGCAGGACTGGCTCACCACCGAGCAGGAGGTCAAACAGGCCGAATGGCGCACCGACCCGGCGCGTTCGGGTGCGGGTGGCTCGACCGGAGATATCGGCACCCACGCCTTCAACCTTGCCTGTTTCGTGACAGGTTTGGAGCCGGAAAGCCTCGCCGCCGATCTTGATGCCTTTGTTCCCGGACGGCAGGTCGACGACAACGCCCATGTCCTGCTGCGCTTCAGGGGCGGAGCAAAGGGCATGTTGTGGTCAAGCCAGGTCGCGCCGGGCAACGAGAACGCCCTGAAAATCCGGGTCTATGGCGACAAGGGTGGGCTGGAATGGGCGCAGGAAGATCCCAATTACCTCTGGTTCACAGCCTTCGGAAAACCCAAGCAATTGATCACCCGCAACGGCGCTGGCGCTGGCGGTGCCGCCGGACGCCTGAGCCGTATTCCACCGGGCCACCCCGAAGGATACCTGGAAGGGTTCGCCAATATCTACAGCGAAGCCGCCGACGCCATCATCGCCCATCGCGACGGCAAAACGCCCGGCCCGGAGGTGGTCTATCCAACCGTTCAGGACGGTTTGCGCGGGGTGCAATTCGTGGATGCCTGCGTGCGCTCATCAGCCCGAAATGCCGCCTGGGTCTCGTTTTAACGCGTGCTGAAGGGAACAATTCGGCACCAGATCATGGTCTGGTGCCGATGGTTCCTTGTTATTCTGCCGGAACGGCCGTCGCCTCGAGACTGAGCGGCGCGGGCAGGTGGGCCAGCATCTCTTTCGGACAAACCTGAAGGAAATTCGATTTCTCGATATCCCAGTGCTGCAAGATGTCGGCGGCCTTGCGGCTGCCGGTTTCCGCGGCATGACGCTCGATCAGCTCTTCGAGCTGGGTTTCCCAGTGCGGCACCGTCACCGGGCAGGTGACAAGCGTTTCCTTGTTCATCAGCGTCTCGGCAAGCCCGTCGGGATCATAGAGATAGGCCATCCCGCCGGTCATCCCGGCCCCGAAATTGGCACCGATCGTGCCCAGGATCACCGCAACGCCACCGGTCATGTATTCGCACCCGTTCGACCCGCAGCCCTCGATCACGACCTTGGCCCCGCTGTTGCGCACGGCAAACCGCTCGCCTGCTCGCCCGGCGGCGAACAGGTAGCCATCGGTGGCACCGTAAAGAACGGTGTTGCCGATGATGGTATTCTGATCCGCTGGCAGTTGGCTGACCTGCGGCGGACGCACGACAATAGTGCCACCGGACAATCCCTTGCCCACATAGTCATTGGCATCGCCCGACACTTCGAGCTTCAGCCCCGGTGCTGCAAAGGCCCCCAGGGACTGACCCGCCGAGCCTTGCAGCTTGACCGTCAGGTGATCCGACTGGAACGCATTCCGCATGCCAAAGTTGCGCACGATATGGCTGCTGGTGCGGGTGCCCACCGTGCGATGCGTGTTCTGGATCGCATAGGACAGCTGCATCTTTTCGCCATCCCGCAGGAAGCGCGCCGCGTCACGCACGATCTCCGCGTCGAGCGTGTCGGGCACCGCGTTGCGTTCCTTGTCACGGTCATAGACGATTTTCGACGCGCCATCGACGGTGATCAGCAGGGGATTCAGGTCAAGATCGTCAAGATGCGCATTGCCCCTGCTGACCTGGCTGAGCAGATCGGCCCGACCGATCACCTCGTCCAGTGAACGTGCCCCGATGCTGGCCAGCAATTCGCGGACTTCCTGCGCGTAGAACGTGATCAGGTTCACCACCTTGTCCGCCGATCCAGTGAACTTGTCGCGCAGCGCCTCGTCCTGGGTACACACGCCCACCGGGCAGGTGTTGGACTGGCACTGGCGCACCATGATGCACCCCATCGCAATCAGCGCGGCGGTGCCGATGCCGAACTCTTCGGCCCCCATCATCGCCGCCATGACGATATCACGCCCGGTGCGCAGCCCGCCATCGGTCCGCAGGGTCACGCGGTCGCGCAGCTTGTTCATCGCCAGAACCTGATGCGCTTCGGTCAGACCCATTTCCCAGGGCAGACCGGCATATTTGATGCTGGTTGCCGGGCTCGCGCCCGTACCGCCGTTGTGGCCGGAAATCAGGATCACGTCCGCCTTGGCCTTGGCGACCCCGGCGGCGATCGTGCCGACGCCGGAAGACGCCACCAGCTTGACCGTTACCTTGCAGCGCGGATTGATCTGCTTGAGGTCATAGATCAACTGCGCAAGGTCCTCGATGGAATAGATGTCGTGATGCGGCGGCGGCGAAATCAGCGTCACGCCCTTGGTCGAGTGGCGCAGCCGCGCGATCAGGTCGGTGACCTTCATGCCGGGCAACTGCCCGCCTTCGCCGGGCTTGGCACCCTGCGCGACCTTGATTTCAAGCTCTTCACACTGGTTCAGGTATTCGGCGGTCACACCGAAACGGCCCGATGCCACCTGCTTGATCTTGGCGGACGGGTTGTCGCCATTGGGCTCGGGCACGAAATGCGCCGGATCCTCGCCGCCCTCGCCGGAATCCGACTTGGCCCCGATCCGGTTCATCGCGACGTTCAGCGTCTTGTGCGCCTCGGGGCTGAGCGCGCCGAGCGACATGCCCGGCGTTACAAAGCGCTTGCGGATCGATGTGATGCTCTCAACCTCTTCGATCGGCACCGCCTTGCCCAGCGGCTTGATGTCCAGCAGGTCACGCAGGTGGATCGGCGGATTGCTCCGCATCCGGGCGGAATATTGCTTCCAGATCTCGAACGACGCCTTGTTGCAGGCCATCTGCAACATGTGCATCGTCGATGCTTCCCAGGCATGGCTCTCGCCCGATTTGCGCGCCTTGTAGAAACCGCCGATGGGCAGCACGTCCTGACCGGTGGTCCAGCCGCGCGCGTGCACTTCTTCCGCCTTGTGCTGGATACCGTGAATCCCGATCCCCGAGATCCGGCTGAGCATGCCGGGGAAATATTCCGCGCACATGGCGCGCGACAGACCCACCGCTTCGAAATTCAGACCGCCGCGATAGGACGAGATCACCGAGATCCCCATCTTGGCCATGATCTTGAGCAATCCCTGGTCGATCGCTTCGCGATAGCGTGCAACCGCCTCGGTCAGCGTACCCTCAAGCAAGCCGCGCTGGATACGGTCGGCCAGCGAATCCTCGGCCAGATAGGCGTTGACCACGGTCGCACCACACCCGATCAGAACTGCAAAATAATGCGGGTCTATGCATTCTGCGCTCCGCACGTTGAGGGAGCAGAAGGTCCGCAACCCGTTTCGGGTCAGGTGACTGTGCACCGCGCTCGTGGCAAGGATCATCGGCATCGCCACCTTGCCCGCGTCGGAAAACTGATCGGTCAGCACGATATGCCCGGCGCCCGACCGCACCGCGTCTTCGGCTTCGGATCGGATGCGGTTCAGCCCGGCATTCAACGCCCCCTGGCCCGGCTCGAAAGTGCAATCGATCTCGATGCAGGGCGCGTTGAATTGTTCGATCAGCTTGGTCCATTGCGAGTTGCCGACAAACGGGCTCTCCAGAACCACAATCTCGGTCTGGCTGCTATCTTCATCGAGCACGTTCTTGAGGTTGCCGAAACGGGTCTTGAGGCTCATCACCCGATATTCGCGCAACGAGTCGATGGGCGGATTGGTCACCTGGCTGAAGTTCTGCCGGAAGAAATGGCTCAGCGGGCGATATTGCTTGGACAGGACCGCGCTCGGCGTGTCATCGCCCATGCTTGCGAGGGCTTCCTTGCCATCCTCTGCCATCGGCGACAGGATTTGCTCAAGCTCCTCGACCGAGTAGCCGGCGGCAATCTGGCGCTTGCGCAGTTCGGCCCCTTCGAACAATGGCGCTTCCTGGGCACCGGACAGGGCTTCATCCGCATCGTTGATCTTGCCGACCCACTCGCCAAAGGGAAGCGCCTTGGCCAGCTTGTCCTTGATTTCGTTATCGCGATAGAGTTTGCCCTTGCTCATGTCGACGGCCAGCAACTGTCCGGGACCCAATGCGCCCTTTTCGCGCACGGTCGCCTCGTCAACCGGGACCATCCCGGCTTCCGACCCGGCGATCACCAGCCCGTCGCCTGTCACCACATAGCGCATCGGGCGCAATCCGTTGCGATCCAGCCCGGCACAGACCCAGCGACCATCGGTCATGGCCAGCGCCGCCGGTCCGTCCCACGGCTCCATAACGCTGTTGCAGTAAGAATACATGTCGCGCCATGCCTGCGGCAATTCGATGGCTTGCTTGCTCCAGCTTTCGGGCACCAGCATGGTCTTGGCCATCGGCGCACTGCGCCCGGCCCGCACCAGAACCTCGAACACCGAGTCCAGCGCCGCGCTGTCCGAACTGCCCGAGGCGACAATCGGCTTGATGTCTTCGGCCATGTCTCCGAAAGCCGCGCTGGCCATGCGGATCTCGTGGCTCTTCATCCAGTTCAGGTTGCCCTTGAGCGTATTGATCTCGCCGTTATGCGCCAGCATCCGGAACGGCTGTGCCAGCCACCATTGCGGGAAGGTATTGGTGGAATAGCGCTGGTGATAGATTGCGAACGCGCTTTCGAACCGCTCGTCCATCAGATCGGGATAGAACTCGGCCACCTGTTCGGCCAGCATCATGCCCTTGTAGATGATCGACCGGCAGGACAAGGATGCGAGATAGAGATCGTTGATCCCCGCCGCCGCCGCCGCCTTTTCGATGCGCCGCCGGATCACATACAGTTCACGCTCGAAGGTTTCCTCATCGACACCCTTGATGTTGGACAGGATGATCTGTTCGATCTCGGGCCGCGTCGCGTTGGCCTTTTCTCCAAGGCATGTGACATCCACCGGCACGTGGCGCCAGCCATAGATGTAATACCCCATGCGCAGGATCTCGGTCTCGACGATGGTCCGGCATTTCTCCTGTGCGCCAAAATCGGTACGCGGCAAAAACACCTGACCGACGGCAATCAGCTTGTCATGATGCGGCTCGTGACCGGTACGCTCGATCTGGTCGTAAAAGAACTTGACCGGGATCTGCACGTGAATGCCTGCGCCATCGCCGGTCTTACCATCGGCATCCACCGCACCACGGTGCCAGATCGCCTTGAGCGCCTTGATCCCGGATTCCACCACCTGGCGGCTCTTGGACCCGTCGATGGAAACCACCAATCCGACACCACAGGACGAATGTTCGTCGCTTTCGGAGTACATGCCATTCTCGGCGAGCCACTTGCGCTTTTCGGCTTCTGCCCGGGCCCAGTTTTCGTCGAATTTGGTCATGGATTGCTTCCTTGTTCTGAGGCCGACACCAAGTCGAGAACGTCCTGTTCGGTCAGTTGTGTGCGATCACCCGCAAAGGCATAACCTTGGGGTTTGCAGTCGATATAAACTTCCTGTGTCAGCGGCAGGTCGCCAAGATCGTCCAGTGAGCCGGCGGACAGGATCATCATGCCGTCCGGCATCACGCCACCGCGCGGGATCCGGTAGAACAGGCTCGATCCGCAGGTTCCACAGAATCCGCGTTCGGCCCAGTCGCTGGATTTGTAGATCCGGATGGAATCCTCACCCTCCCAGACAATCCCGTCAAGCGGGACATCCAGCCCGAGTTCGATCCCGCCGCTGAATTTCCGGCACATGCCGCAGTGACAGGCGCCGATATGATCTGGCACCTGTTTCAGGGTGTAGCGCACTGCGCCACACATACAGCCACCTGTTTTAGACGTTCTCATGCGTTGTCCCCTCTCACTTTTCGACGCAAACATGACGAGACATTCAGCCCCGGCCAGTCGCTGATGATCGCCCATCTGCTTTGCCGGGACAGCACGGTGATATCGAGGACCGGTTCAGCAAGCCGCCGTACCAACACAGGTTTGCCGATCATGGCAATCAGAGCCGTGACGACACGCGGCAATCCGCCAGCCTTGAGCACCCGTTCAATCACAGTCCGCCTCCGATTCCGCAGCCATGAAACCCTCCTGACCGGGCCAGGCCAGACCGAACGGCGTATACGCGAAATACTCGCGCTTGCTTCCGAAAACGCTGCGTGACCAGGCCGCTTCGAACATCAGATCCCGCTCGGCAGAGACATACATGTCAATCTCGAATTCCATGCCTCCGGCGCCAAAATCGGTTTCGTAAGATCTATGAATGCGGGCCTTCTGAAACCGCACACCCCCCAGAAATTCGGTCTCGCCCGTCAGTTCAATATACCCGCTCAGCACATAGGAGCGGTTGTCGATCATGCGCGTGCTCAGGGTGAACCTGCCCGACTCCTGCGACCAGCCGGCGCTCAGCAGCGCAGGGATGTTGGTATTCGAAACGGTCCCCGGTACCGCAGTCATGCGCATGTCACCGAATCCCGGATCGCGAAACTCTGTCAGTTTCCAGTCCGGTGTAAAAACACGAACGATCTGCAGCTCGCCCTTCTGATAGGTATGCGCCTCGCGAGAAACACCGCAATCAAGCAGCGTGGTCGCGTTACAGGACGCCTGAAGTACGGTCGCGATGGCGCGACAGTCGGCGGGAACCGGGATTTGAGCCGCTGCCGGGACGGGCGGCAACGCTACAGCGGCAAAAATCGCGGCTACGGCGATGCGCCCCGCGATTTTACGTCCTGTTCTGCCCCATCCCTGGTTCACGTTCTTGACCCTTTGCTGACCATTCGTCCGGTTGGCTCGGCATGACCTTGGTGCGCAGGAATTCACGACCAAGGCCAAGGGTGCGCGCAGCACCCGCTTTTCAGGCAACGGCGCGTAGAAACACGCCAGAGGCCCCGTTCATTCCGCGGCAATCGCACCCGCGCCCGCGTTCAGCCGGGTCAGGATGGCCTCGGCACAATCGCGACCATCCCGGATCGCCCAAACCACCAGCGAGGCACCGCGCACGATGTCGCCCACGGCATACACCCCGTCCAGGGCGGTTTCACCCGTGGTGAACTCGGCGCGTATCGTGCCCCATCGTGTGACGGCAAGATCGGGCTGATCCCAGAGCACGGGCACGTCCTCCGGTTCAAAGCCAAGCGCCTTGATCACAAGGTCCGCCTCTTCGACATAATCCGCACCCTCGATCACTTCGGGGGACTGACGGCCACTCGCATCAGGCGCGCCAAGCCGCATCTTCTGAACCATGACACCGCTCACGGCGTCGTTGCCGACAAAGCCCTTGGGCGCGCTCAGCCATTCAAAGACCACGCCCTCTTCCTCGGCATTGGCCACCTCGCGCTGGCTGCCCGGCATGTTTGCGCGGTCGCGGCGATAAAGACATTTGACGCTCTTCGCGCCCTGACGGATGCTGGTGCGGACGCAATCCATCGCGGTGTCGCCACCGCCGATCACGACAACATGCTTGCCCTCGGCATTCAGGCGGCCCGACTCGAAATCCTCCACGGTGTCGCCAAAGCTCTTGCGGTTGCTTACAGTCAGGAAATCAATCGCTCTTTCGATCCCCGGCAATCCGCTGCCCGGCATGGCAAGATCGCGCGACTTGTAAACGCCGGTGGCGACGATCACGGCGTCATGTTCCTCGCGGATTTCGTCAAACGTGATATCATCGCCGACATTGCAATTCAGCTGGAAGGTCACACCGCCCTTTTCCAGCTGTTCGTTCCGACGCATCACCACATCCTTTTCCAGCTTGAAGCCGGGAATGCCATAAGTCAGAAGCCCGCCCGCGCGGTCATGGCGATCATATACGGTTACCTGCACACCCGCCCGTCGCAGAACATCCGCCGCGGCCAGCCCGCCGGGACCGGCGCCGATGATCCCGACGCTTTCGGTGCGTTCCCGCGCCGGCGCGATGGGCTCAACCCAGCCTTCTTCCCACGCGGTATCCGTGATGTATTTCTCGACCGCGCCGATCGTCACCGTGCCGTGCCCGGACTGTTCGATGACGCAATTGCCCTCGCACAGTCGGTCCTGCGGGCAGATACGGCCACAGATTTCCGGAAAGGTATTGGTCGCCTGACTGACCGCATAGGCCTCTTGCAGACGCCCTTCGGCGGTCAGACGCAACCAGTCCGGAATGTTGTTGTGCAGCGGACAATGGCTCTGGCAGTAGGGTACGCCGCATTGGCTGCACCGGCTCGCCTGTTCCCTGGCTTTCGCCTCGGCGAATTCGGCATAGATCTCGTGGAAATCATCGCGTCGCGTGCCGGCATCTCGCTTGGCCGGCATGTCCCGATCAATCTGAACGAATTTCAGCATTGGTTGCTTTGCCACGGCGAAAACTCCATGATACGTTGTTTCAGACAGTCTCTAAGCGAAGTGCAGAATGATTAAAAGTCAGAACTGCTGACCTAATTTTGCATTTATCTGGCTAAAAGGGTGCAGATACGTCCAAAACCACGCAAAATTAGTAAGCAATCCGGACCTATATTTCAGCTTTCCTATATTTTCAAAGCACTTATACCTGTCACCGTTACACATGAATTTTCTGGTGCCGCGATAAGATGCCCTTGTTCCAACTTCTCCTCGTGGCCCTGATCCAGGGTCTTACCGAATTTTTGCCGGTCTCCTCGTCGGGTCATCTGATTCTCTTGCCCGGCCTGACCGGCATGGACGATCAGGGGCAACTGATCGACGTTGCCGTGCATGTGGGAACGCTCGGTGCGGTGATGGTGTATTTCTGGCGCGATGTCCGGATCGGATTGCTGGGGTTGCCGCGGCTTTTACTCGGCAAAACCGATACACCCGGCGCGCGGCTCGCGCTCGGACTGATCATTGCAACGATCCCGGTCATCGTCGCGGGGGCCGTTCTGCATTTCACCGGGCTGAGCGATGCCATGCGATCTGTCACGGTGATCGGCTGGACCATGCTGATTTTTGGCATTGTGCTTTACTGGGCCGATCAAACCGGCGCGGCGGACCGGACGGCGGCGGACTGGTCGGTGAAGGACGCCCTGATCATGGGTTGCTGGCAGGCGATATCCCTTATCCCGGGCACTTCGCGGTCCGGCATCACGATCACGGGGGCGCGCCGCCTTGGATATACGCGCGAAGACTCTGCCCGGCTCGCGATGCTGATGTCCATTCCGACGATCCTCGCATCGGGGATCCTGCTCGGTGCCGAAGTGGCGCTCGACGCCAACACCGCCGCGATGCGTGATGGGGCAATCGCCGCCGTATTCGCCTTTTTCGCCGCGCTTCTGGCGCTGACCCTGATGATGCGCTTGCTGCGCAGCGTCAGTTTCACCCCCTACGTGATCTATCGGATCGCGCTCGGTATTGTGCTGCTGGTCTATGCCTACGGAGGATCAGGTGCGCAGGTTGCTGGCTGACTTCTGCAGCGCATTGTACTGACCGGACGGGCGAAAGCGCCAGAGATATTCGGGCAGGACCGACTCCATCGCGACCGGTTTAATACCGAGATCGGCAAACCCCCTGGCATCCTCTCCGACAACATTGTCACGGCGAAGATTACGCAGCTGATCCCGCGTCAGCACCCCGTTCCTGATCAGACCAAAGGATATCACCTGCAGAATGTCGAAACCAAAGGCCATGATCCGCGCCAGCCAGAACGGCAGGTTGATCACCACCCGGCGCCTGCTGATCACATCCAGCATCTGCGCCATCATCTGCCGCATGGTCCTGACCTCGGGTCCGCCCAGCTCATAGACACCCGCAGCAACCTCGTCGGTCACCGCCTTGACGGCTGCTTTCGCCACATCATCGACAAATACCGGTTGAAAGCGGGTCTCGCCGCCCACGATCGGCAGGAATGGTCCCATGCGGGCCATTCCGGCAAAGCGATTGAAGAAATTGTCCTCTGCACCGAAAATCACCGAAGGTCGCAAGATCACCGCGTTCGGCATATGCTCCAGGACCGCGGTCTCGCCCATCGCCTTGGACCGGCTATAGTCGCTGTCCGATGTGGCATCCGCCCCGATCGCCGAGAGATGCACCATGCGTTCGATACCCTGCTGCGCCGCAATCCGGGCGACTCGTCCCGCCCCTTCGGCTTGAATGGCGTCGAAACTGTTCTTGCCTGTCTCGTTCAGAATGCCGACGCAATTCACAACCGCGTCCGCATCCTGCATCACGAGCGCAACCGAATCATCATCGCGAATATTGCACAGCACCGGCTCGACCTGCCCCACGACACCATAGGGGCGGACGAATATGGCTTCATTGGGCCGTCGCACGGCAACGCGAACCCGCCAACCGGCCTGTGCAAAGTTCCGCGCGACATACCGCCCTACAAATCCGGATCCGCCATAGATAGTGACCAGTTTGGACATGCCAGCGCTCCCTTGTATCTGGGTCTAATCCGATCTACCGCCCCAAATCCACGCAAACAAGGCGCAAAAGCGTCGCTGGCCAGGAAAGCCACGGCTCGACAGTCCCGAATGAGAACGACAGGCGGGCATTTTGGCGGATAATTTCGCAATTTCCGTTTGACACCCCACCCTTCTCCACTTAAAGCGTCGCTCCACGACACCTGCCCAGGTGGCGGAATGGTAGACGCGCTAGCTTCAGGTGCTAGTGTTCGCAAGGACGTGGAGGTTCGAGTCCTCTCCTGGGCACCAACTTCAGATACATAGCCATCGCCTAATGTGCGCTTAGCGTATGTTCTACTGACATATCCCCAAAAATCTGCCCTTGTTCCGCTTCACAAGAACGGATGAATCGTGGTTTCAATCACCCGCAGATCAGGCGAGAGGCGTAAAAATGGCGACGTTCAGGAAGTGTCAGTTGGCAGCTGGCGGGCCGATCTAGATGGTGTAATGCCCCCGGCACCTACGGGCTGCACAAGTTGTTCTAAACCCGTTGGACATTGTGGAGCGACCAGCCATCTTCACGCGAATGATGGCCGGTCTGGCTGCCGATTACGGCGAGATGAAGACCGTGATGATCCCCTCTCGGGACATTGCTGCGCAATGCGCTTTGCATACGCTTACAAATCTCGAAACCCTCATTCCTGTTACACGTAAAAGACGCTTCAAAAACCTAAGTGGGGATGTGGGAATAGACCGTGTTTCGCGATACGCCCAGTTTGCGGGCGGTCAGAGCGACATTTGCGTTGCATTGCCGGAACACCTTGTTGATCTCGCGGCATTTGGCCTCGCGGGCGGCGTTTCCGGAGCAACGTGGACAGGCGATTTCGGGATCGTCGGGCAGACCGAGCTTGCGTTCGACATGTTCTTCCCGGATGACGCCGCCGGGACATTGCACGGCAAGGACCTGAAGCTGATTTGCCAGCCCGGCGAGATTCTGGCTGCGGTCGATCCGTTTCAGCGCCTCGATCGCGGCGGGCGAGAACTGTTGGCCCGGAGAAATATCGGCCATCATGCAGGCGACGATCTGAGCGAAATCCGTCCGGTCGACCAGGGCGGGAAGGTGCACCCTCATCTGCACCAGTCTTGAAAAAGCCATCCTGACATGCGGCGGCCATTGGTCATTCGGCATCGTTTCCGATTGCCCGGTGCAGATGATGCTCCAGCCAGGTGAAGTCTTGAACTGCAGCATCCGGTTGATGACCTGCGCCAGTCTTTCCGCCGCGCCGCCGCGGATTGCCTCCAGATCTTCCAGAAGCAGCGTTCCGCCGGTCTGGAGAGAAAATTCCTGTGTATCGGTCTCCCCGAGAATGTCGGCCATCAGGCGCTCGGTCTGGCTCAGGTCGTTGGCGGTCTGGCAGTCGACCAGGATAAGCGGACGGTCACTGTGCAGTTCTTCATGAACGGTCTGCGCCAACGTGGTCCGGCCCGTTCCCGGTTCGCCGATGATGCAGAATGGCGCCCCGACCCGCGCCGAGCGCATCGCGAGCCGCAGGCTGTTGCGCACCTGTTCGTCGCGAAACACCGGCCTGCCGGGCGCGCTCGGAAGGTTGAAAACAGCCGGGATCGAAACGGCAACCGTTCGCTTCAAATGCGCGTAGTCGGGGTTTCGCCGCGTCGCTCTGATGCGTGCGAAATAGGCTGCGTTCAGCCAATCGACCAGGCGGATGACCTCGCCATCCACCATCGGCTTCATGGCGGCACCGAAGCCACCCTGAAACAGATCGGAAAACGACTTTGCAGAGCCAAGTTCCAGACCTTTCAGGATGCCGCCCGCGTGCCGGTTGGAACCGGTGATGCGGCCATCATCATCAAGACTGATCATGCCGATGCTTTGCGTTGTCAGGTATTCTTCGCGCGGGTGGAATTGAATGATGTGCTCGCCGCGGTGCTCATCGACGAAGATACGGTTTTCGATGTTGCCGGCCGCCAGCGTCACGAGCGCCTGTGTATGGAACTGCCGCGCGGCGACTTCGGAGGACGCATCCAGGACACCGACAATGCGCCCCTGGCTATCGAATATCGGCGCGGACACACATGAAACACGCCCGTGCT
Organism: Sedimentitalea sp. XS_ASV28; assembly: GCF_041224545.1. Classification (NCBI taxonomy): domain Bacteria; kingdom Pseudomonadati; phylum Pseudomonadota; class Alphaproteobacteria; order Rhodobacterales; family Paracoccaceae; genus Sedimentitalea; species Sedimentitalea sp. XS_ASV28. Next base: position 24,215 of record NZ_JBGFGP010000068.1, read on the forward strand.
TTGCGAAAAAATGCTCACTACCCGTCACCATGCTTGCCTCGCCGGCGTGCAGGGCAAGTCCGAGCGCGTTGGTCCCCCGCAGTTCCTCGCGCCAGATCGAGCCGATACGGATGCTGCGCGAGCACTCGGACTCGCGAAACTCGTTATCCATGATCGCATCGAGCACGACGCCTTCGCGATCGGCGAAGGCGGTCATATGGTTGGTTCCCGCGATCTGGTTGCTGAGAAGTTCCAGTTCCGGCCGAACAATGGCGATCAGCTTTGCGTGCCGTTCTTTTGCTTCGCGCAATTCCTGAAAGGATATCACCGCATCCAACGGCTCGCCCTTGGGGTCGAGTCCGCTTTTCAGACAGCGATGCCAGCTATCGGCGATCGGGTCCGGAACGGCACCATGTGCAAAGACACCTCTCGCTTCGAGCGACGCGCGCGCTTTTCTGAATGCAGTTTGCACAACGTCCTCCCAGCGTTGGCATGATCACGCGATCAATAGACCCCAGCAGGGTTCGCCAGATCAACCCGTATGATCAATTTGTGAACATGGATTGATTGGCACCTTTCCGTTTCTGAACACGGATTCCTCATTCCGGCGATTTTTTGCCTGCCAGATTTATCGGGCGCGGTACCGCACCGAATTGCGATGGGGGAGATAACATAATGAAAGCCCAGGTGCTTCATAACTACGACGACGATCTGACCGCAGCGTCCTGGCTGACCTATCAGGATATTGCCGATCCGGTGCTTTCGAAAGGGTCCGAGGTGATCGTGCGCATCGGTGGTGCGGGCGTCTGCCGCACCGATCTGCACGTGATCGAGGGTGTCTGGCGACCGCATATGGACCCGACCGGAGACGCGCTTCTGCCTTTGATCCTCGGGCATGAGAATGCCGGCTGGATCGAAGAAGTCGGCTCCGAGGTAGAGGGAGTGGCCAAGGGCGACCCGGTCATCGTGCATCCCAAGATTTCAAGCGGCACTTGCCTTGCCTGCCGCCGGGGTCAGGACATGCACGGCGAGGGTGCCTTTCCGGGTCTCGACAGCAATGGCGGCTATGCGGAAGCGCTCGTGACCTCGGTGCGTAATATCGTGAAACTGCCCAAAACGCTGAGTCCCAAGGATGTCGCACCCTATTCGGACGCAGGGCTGACCGCCTATCGCGCTGCAAAGAAGGCGACACGCCACCTTTTGCCCGGCGAATACTGCGTCATCATCGGAGCCGGCGGGTTGGGGCATATCGCCATTCAGGTTCTCAGGGCAATGTGCGCGGCCGAAATCATCGTCGTCGATACATCCGACGCGTCGTTGCAGCTTGCCCAGGAGTGCGGCGCGGATCATCTGGTCAAGGCGGATGGTGGTGAAGTCGAGGCGGTTCTGTCCATGACCAAGGGGCATGGTGCCGAGGCGGTTCTGGATTTCGTCGGCGAAAAAGGCACCACCGCCAAGGGTATCGCGATGACGCGCAGCGCCGGCAGCTATTACGTGATCGGCTACGGTGAAGACGTTCAGGTGCCGACCGTCGATCTGGTGATCACCGAAAAGAACATCATCGGCAATCTCGTCGGGACATGGGCCGAACTCACCGAGCTGATGGAGCTGGCGCATCGCGGACTGGTTCAGCTCGAAACCCAGGAATTCAAGCTCGAGGACGCGAATGCCGCACTTCAGGACCTGCATCACGGCAAGATCAAGGGCCGCGCCGTTCTTATCCCCTGACGGGTCGTTCAAATTTGGGAGGACATCATGAGAAAACCACTGACAGGATCATTCTCGGCGCTTGCATTGGCGAGCAGCGGGATCTTGGGCGCCTTGGCCGCCCATGCGGAAGACTATTCGAGATTCGGCATCGCTGCCGATATTCCCGGTGACCTGCCCCCCGCGAAATCCCTCATCATGATGTAGAGTCTGCCCAACCTTGAAGGAGCAGACGAATGCGAAAGAGCCGTTTTACCGAGGCGCAGATTATCGGGATGATCAAGGAGCAAGAGGCGGGCATGCCGACG
>NZ_JBGFGP010000130.1:0-140394 GCF_041224545.1 Sedimentitalea sp. XS_ASV28
CACTGCAAGCGCGCCGAGCGCTTGAGCAATTTGAGGGCTCCGCGCCCGGCGCGCTTGCCCAAACCGAAACCCATGATTATCAAGATCAAACCCGCAGACTCTCGTTATGAACGAGGGACCGAAGGGGGGCAGGTCAATGCCGCCACCGTTCCAGTTGATTTCAGCCTGCACACCTTCGCCAGCCAGCGTGGTGATGCGCCCGTTCCACGCCGAGGTATATGCGACTTCCCCGTCCGAGAGCATCTGCACTGGCTGTGCACCGGCGGTCCACCACGCGGTGATATGCGGTTTGATCTCATCCAGCTTGGCAAAGGCGCGGTCTTGTCCTTCCGGCGTAGCCAGCACGGTCTACACGTCTGCCGGAGCAACCCCATCTGCGATCAGGGCAAATTCGAGGTTGTCGATCGGCTGGTTCTGTAAGGCACGGCCACCGGGGAAGGTTTCGATGTCCCAGAAATCCGCCCAGGAAGCCATCCGCTTGCCTTCGGGCAGCTTGTCGGTACGCACCGCCATGATGGTCGAGAAGGTTGCCGCGATGGCCGCGTCAGGCAGTTTTGCGCTGTCCGGTAGATTGTTGTCGGGGTCGATGGCGGACCAATCGAGCGGTGCCAGCCAGCCCGACAGCGAGGCGGTGGCATAGGCAACCGGGTCAAGTTCGGCCACGTCCCATGTGACCTTGCCAGCCACTTGCATGGCCTTCAGAGCCGAGGCGCGCTCGGTCGTGGCCTGCGCCTTCACGACGATCCCGGTTTCGGCGGTGAACGGATCGTCAAAGACACCCTTCATCACCTGCGCCAGGCCACCGCCCGACCCGGCATAGGTCAGCGTGCCTTCGGCGAATGTGACGCTTGCCGCGATTGTGGCGCCCAGCGTGAGCGCTATGAAAGTCTTGGCCAGTTTCATGGTTCTCTCCCTTAGACCTGTTTGAGTTCAGTCAGCGGCCAATGGAGCGGCGTCTGCCGGGTCGAAGACCAGTTTGATGGTTTCGCCCGTATGTGGCAGGTGATCGTGCCCCGACCGTTGGCTACGCACGTCCAGCACCCGGCCAGACGCCAGGCGCACTGATTGCGCTACAACCGGGCTAAAGAAGGTCTCGTCTTCAACAACACCTTCGAAAATGGATTTGTGCTCTGGCGCATCGCCCAGCACCACGCGGATGCGCTCGGGTCGCAAGCTGATTGCAATGGCGGAAGTGTCCGCAACAGGAATATCTATACCCATATCGGGCACTTCTGCGCGGCCATCTTTTACAGCCGCCAGATCGAACATGTTCGACTGCCCTATAAAGTCGGCCACAAACCGGGTGCGCGGACGATCATAGAGCGCCTCGGGCGCATCGATCTGCACGATCCGGCCGCCTTCGAGGATCGCGATCCGGTCCGACATGGTCAGCGCCTCGGTCTGGTCATGGGTCACGAATAAAACCGTGGTGCCGATCTCGCGGTAAATGCGGCGGATCTCTTCCTGCAACTCTTCGCGCAGCTTCAGGTCCAAGGCTGACAGGCATTCGTCCATCAACAAGACCGGTGGCTCGAACACGACAGCGCGCGCCAGGGCGACACGCTGGCGCTGCCCACCCGAGAGCGCAGCCTTGCGTGCGGCAAACTCTCCCAGTTTTACCATCTCAAGTGCTGCTTTCACCCGACGGTCAATTTCCGGCTTGGGGACTTTCCGCATCTTGAGCGGGAAGGCGACATTGTCCGCCACGGTTTTGTGGGGGAATAGCGAGAAGTTCTGAAACACCATGCCAACGTTGCGATTCTCGGGCGCTACATCGGTCAGTGGGCGATCATCGATGAAAACCTCGCCGGACGTGGCATCGGAAAATCCGGCCAGAATGTTCAGCGCGGTGGATTTTCCGGAACCCGACGCCCCCAGCAAGGTCACGAATTCCCCCGGAGCGATGTCGAGGTTGAAGTCCGAAAGCGCCACGGTGGTCCCGAAGGACTTGCTGACGTTTTCGAAGCGAACGCGCGATCCCTGCATGTGTGATCAATTTTTGAACAATATGTCTTATTTTTGAAGATTGACTAAAATTGGACGACATGTCAAATATTTTTCATGCAGACAGAAATTGCCGGTCCATCACTAAAAAAAGCACAACTCTCAGAAGGGTTTAGCGTTGCCGAAATCCTGGAAGATCGCGCCCATGCGATGCAAAAACGTCGAAAAAGGGTTCGCACACGTGCGGTCCTGTTGGCCGTCGCGGCCCGAGAAATCGAACGAGTCGGGTATGAATCCCTGACAGTGGACCATCTTGCCAATGCGGCGGGAATGGTGCGTGGCACCTTCTATTTGTACTTCCACAGCCGGGCGCACATCACCAAGGCGGTGCTTCGCAAATACTGGGCCTTGATGCGCAGTCATCGACCCCGGGGCGGCGGACTTGGATTGCGCGCATCAATCCACCGCGCAAATACATACTCGGTGATGCTGGCGGCGAAAAACCCGCGCCTGTTGGCCGCGCGCGAGATTCTACTGCGCGAAGACACCGACATCGAGGCGCGTATGGATTCCGTTAACCGGATCTGGTCCGACCGCATCGTTCGCGATCTTGAACACCGCGGCCTGACATCTCGGGATGATCCAAACTATTCCTTTGTCCGCCTCAAGGCCCGGGCCGTGATCAACATGTCCGATACGCTGCTTGCAGATGTTCGCAGGCTGTCGGGCTGGGATGACAATGATGGGCCAATTGATCTCGACCTCGTCATCCGGGTCATGGACGATCTTTGGTATCGCTCGCTTTATTTGCGTGAGGGACACCCAGAAAACCAGGCTGACCGGCAATAACCCGGGCCATCATAGCGGTAGCGCAAGCGAAACAGCCATCGGTGTTTGGCCTTCAAATAAATACTGGAATTACAGATGGAAAAGGACAAATCCAGAATTCGTGCGCGCGACCTTGGCCTTCCCTTTCCCGGGCAGCTGGGTCGCTTTAACGCACTCATTGATGTTCCCGGGGTCAAGGTGGGTTTCACAACACTGACCGACCATGACAAGAACATCCGAACTGGTGTAACCGCCATCCTCCCGCGGGATGAGGAAGGCACACCAAAGCCTGTTTGGGCGGGTCACTATTCCCTGAATGGAAATGGTGAGATGACCTGCACGCATTGGATCAACGATGCAGGCTATTTCGTGGGTCCGGTCATGATCACGAACACGTATTCGGTGGGCATGGTGCATCACGGCACCACCCGCTGGATGATTGACCGGTATTCCGATTACTTCACTAACAATCATGCCTGGGCGATGCCGGTGGTGGCCGAAACCTATGACGGCTGGCTGACTGACATCAACGGTCAGCATGTACCGCCGAACATGCTATCTCTGCGCTTAATTCAGCCTCCTATGGGCCGGTCGCAGAAGGCTCGGTCGGCGGCGGTAACGGCATGATCTGTCACGAATTCAAAGGGGGAACCGGAGCCGCGTCGCGACAGGTGAGCATCGGCGGAAACACCTTTACCGTCGGGGCGTTGGTACAGGCCAACCACGGCATCCGCCCGTGGCTGAGCATTCTAGGGAATCCCGTCGGGCAGATTATGACGGAAGGCCGGCTAAGAGAGACAGAGACCGGCTCGATCATTGTCATCGTCGGAACCGATGCACCATTGTCTGGCCTGTCACTGCATCAAACCGCCAAACGGGCCGCCATTGGCATTGGCCGTGGTGGCTCGCCGGCGGAAACAACTCCGGCGACATCTTTATGGCATTTTCTGTTGCCAATGCCGCAGCACAACAAAGCGGTTGTCGAGCGTGCCGTGCTCAACAACGAGTTCATCGATCCGATCTACATGGCCACGGTCGAGTCGATCGAAGATGCGGTTGTAAATGCGATTGTCGCTGGCGAGGATGTGGAAACTGTCAAGCCAGAGGGCTTAATCTGTCGTGGAATTGACCTGCAAGAACTTGTCGCTCTTTTTCGGTGACACGATGACGCCCGTACAGCGGACTTTTCTCCCAAACTGTGCAACAGCAGCAATGGTCCGTGTCTCGATTGTCGAACCCGGTCGCAGCAAAAGGATGATCGCAAATCCTGCGATATCAGTCTAGGCGAACGACCGGTTCGGTTAATGCTCTGTGCCGCCGCAAATGTCGCGCTGCATGCGCGATGGTTTTCTGCATGAGCAATAGCCGCACCTGCAAAAATCGGGTCTGCCCCGCCTGACCGACACACAGTCAGATCGTGGCGGGGGTCCGGTTTGGGTCGCAAAATTCTTGGCCGTCGAGTCGGGTTTGCTTGTCACGGCGCGCTGACAAAAATCAGACAATCGGTGGATTCGATCACTTTCGCTCAACATTCGACAAGGGGGTAAGCTGACTTTCCGCTTGCTGGCGTGTCGCTCTGCACTTCGGGTTGAGTGCCGAAACCGTGATTTACGATTGTGAATATAAACATCGTGATCGGGGTGGGTTTCCATGAATGCCGTCTGAGCGGTTGCCCTGTCGAAAGGCCGGCGCGCGTTTTGGACGTGTCTACGCAATATACGGGGCGAGACGATCCGGTTGTCGCGGTGTGAAAATTCGTAGAACGGCGTCCAGATCATCAAGCCTGACAACATCGCCAACCAAAGCCAGCCATGATTCCTACGTCGGTTATCGCGTGCGACTGAAGCCCGGAACATTGAGAGTTTTTGCGAGCGTCAATGTCAAAGAAGGCCCGAACCGAACGGGTGCGGCAAAGAAACGTCAGCGGTGGCGTTGGGCCGGGAACCGCCAGAGCAGGTTGTTTCGCATGCTGATGCGTTCCGCGATGGCTCTGACGAGGCCAGGGCGGCCTGAAATAAAAGATCTCAACGCGTCAGGGAACTGATGTTTCAGGTTGGTCGCGGAACGTTTCAGTTCAAATCCTCAAGCAGGCGTCCGTGCCTGCGGGTTTCCGCGATGACGTCTCCGAACGTCGTCATTCCCCTTGCCCGCAGCATCGGAAGCATGGCGCACAGGACTTCGGCGGTGGCCTGTGCATCGCCAAGAGCGGTGTGTCGCAAGGTGTGCGGAATGCTCACGCCGAGCCTGTCGCACAGCGCATCCAGCGTATGGGTTTCCGACGCGCCGAAGAGCACCGCCGAGAGCAGAACCGTATCAAGGATCGGATGGTTCCATTCCACCCCCATAGCGGTCGCGTGCCGCCGCAGAAAGGCCATGTCGAACGGTGCATTATGGGCGACGATGACGGCGTCGGTGGCGAATTTGTGAAATGCCCGACCGGCCTCGGTGATGTCGGGGGCTCCGGCAACCATCGCGTCGGTGATCCTGTGCACCCTGCTTGAGGCAGCAGGAATCGGCATGCCCGGATCGACCAGCGTGTCCAGGACTTCGCCTTGCACGATGCGCCCGCGCAGGACCCGGACCGCGCCGATCTGCACGATCTCGTCCTTGTGGGGCAAGAGGCCGGTGGTTTCGGTATCGAACACCACGAAGCACAGATCGGTCAGGGGCCGTTTCTCGAAAGCGCCATCCCCGGACGTCTCCAGAAGATCGAAATCATAGACCAGCGGCCGCGCCTCATCCGGGGCGATCCGGACGGCGCTGGTATCGAGCGTGAGCAGGTAGCCGTGGCCCTGACCGAGCGGTTTCATCCGCAACTCGTAGCTTTGCTGTCCGGTCACGCTTTGCGCGGTGAACCCCACCTCCTTGCCGGTCCTGGCCAGCTTCCGATAGGCCGCCTCGACAGGTTGTTGTTCCAGATAGTCGAACAGGGAAGCCTGCAGGCGTGGATGGGCGATCTGCGCGAGAACCGCGGCGGCCTGACCGTCGTACAATACGATCCGATGACCGGGATTCACGATGATCATCGCGACCGGAATTTCGGTCAGCAATGCGGTCAGCCATTCCTTGTCCGCAGCCAGCCGCGCGGTTTCCGCAGCGACCTGCTCGGCGGTCGATGTGGCATTTTCGCTGAGCTTGGCTGTCACCGCCTCGGCGGCAAGGGCCAGATCGCCCAGGTAGCGTGCCGTGTTCCTGTCGATCCCGCCGGCGGCCCCGGCATGGGCCCGGGCGCGCAGGTTGGCGGCGATACGTTCAACGGGCTTTGCAATGTTCTCGTCAAACAGCAGCCAGATGCCGGCGATCAGAGCCACCATCAGGAACACCGAAAGGACACCGGCGAGGACGAAAGCGTCCATCATGTCGGGCTGTCCCGCCCGATTGTAGCCGATCATCAGCGAAATCACCGCGATGGCGACACTGCCCCCCGCCAGCAGGCAGAAGAACAGGAAGATTCGCAACCGCAGGCCCAGTTTGCGGGACATCACGACAGCCCGCAGGTCGTCGTCAGTAGCGCGGCACCGGACTCGACCGGTTGCCAGTTTGCGTTCACGATATCTCCGTTGCTGCCGAATTGCGTGTCGCTGTCCAGTACCGCGCTGCGGTTTTCCGCGCAGTCAAAGGCCACCGGTATCTTGCGCACCGGGGCCCAGCGACCGAAGAAATAGAGATCGGCAATGCGTTGCGCCGGTTGCTCCGGATGCCGTTGGATCGATGCCGCGTCAACGGCGACAAACCGGTTCACATAGGGAACCAGATATGTCCAGGGCTGATAGAGGCTCTTCTTCTGAACGGTCTCCGCGATCTGCACATCATCGGGCAGGCCGGCGCGCGTGCGCTCGTACCAGCTGTATTCCATCGAAACGGTCATGGCGATCATCGCAAGGCCGGCACAAACCGGAACCGCCCAACGCGGCAGGCGCCCGCCCGTGACGCGACTGAGCAACATGACGAGGCCCGCCGCCGCGATGCCGGCGAAAACCGTACCGATCAGTTCCAGAAACATGCATCCTCCTCGCTGGGGACGCTGGCGCATCCCCGTTCCCCATTACCACCCGCCTTGCGGCCCGGTCAGCTCAGCATGCCACGACCCTGGCCAACAGACGACTGCATTGTCTTTACCACGACAAACGCATCCCGCAGATGACTTCGCTCAAAGTCGGACAGGGTCGTTGGCGACATGAAATTGTCCGCTGCGTCACCGGCGTTGATCCGCGCGAGCTGATGGGTCAGCCGGGTCTCGGCGATCAGGTCGTAAGCATCGACAAGTTCGCGTGCGCCCGCGGTGGACACGACGCCCGCAGCTTCTGCGGCCTGCAGGCGGGCGCGGGTGTTGACCTCGGTCAGCTCGCCCTTCAATGCGTAGATGCGCCCGAGATCGACAACCGGCACCACGCCGTTCAGCTTCAGATCGATCATGTTGCGATGTTCGCCCGACCGGATCGTGGCAAACCCCCGCAACAGGCCAAGCGGCGGCGTGTGCTTGAGCGAGTTGGCGATCATATGCGCCACGAATATCGAATTGCGGCTGGCGGCGTGCAAGGTGTCTTTCTGCAGCCCTTCGAACAGCGACTTGTCGCCGCCGATGGCGCGCAGGTCGAACATCACGCTGGCCAGCATCTGGGCCTGTGGGTCCGGCGTCGCGATCCATCCCTGGAAATACTGGCGCCAGACACGCAGGGGTTGGCACCAGCGCGGGTTGGTCGCCATCATGTCGCCGGGGCAATAATAATAGCCGCAGGTGTCAAGCCCGTCGGATACAAACCGGGCGAGATCGGCGAAATAGGGCATCTGCTCGGGCGTCACCGCGTCATCGAGGATCAGGCAATTGTCCTGATCCGAAACCCCGGTCTGTTCCTGCCGCCCCTGCGAGCCACAGGCAAGCCAGAGATAGGGAACGGGAGGCGGGCCGAGTTTCTGTTCACCGAGATGCAGCAACCTGCGGGTTGCGGTATCGGCAATGTCGGTGATCAGCCGCGTGACCACCTCGTGCCGGTTTCCACCGGCAACCAGCTGGACCAGCAGGCGCGGTATCTCGGCGGTGACACGGGCCATCTCGTCGGCGCTGCCTGAGCGGGCGATGGCACTGACCAGTTCGGCGGAACTGACCGCCTGGAAACGTGTCAGGTCGGTCTGGGTCACGATCCCGACAAGCTGCCCCGCCTCGACGATCGGGATATGGCCGATGCGATGTTCCATCATTGCATGCAGCACGTCCGACCCGATGGCGGACGGCGACAGGGTCAGCGGATCGCGGGTCATGACGTCCTGGACACGGGTGGTGCAGGGCAGGCCGGGGGCCAGCACCCTGCCAGTCAGATCGCGTGTCGTGACGATCCCCGCGAGCCGGTCTCCGTCGACGATGCAGAGCGAGGAAATCCGGTTGTCATGCATCAGGCGCGCCGCCTGTTGCACATCGGTGACCGGGGGGCAGGTGACGGGCGTGTCGGCCATGAAGGTCTTGACCCGGCTGGTGGCGAGATCGCTGCCGCGCCGGGTGTCGTTTCGACGGCGGTCAAAGAACCGTGCGAATGCGCGTTCCGACGCCATCAGGTCGTCGAAATCCGCACGGGGCAACATCAGCAGGATGCTGTCGGTTGCGGCGCGCGCCGACGTCAACGCATTGCCATCTCGGACCAGGCCGCGCTCGCCAAATGAATTGCGCGCGCCGAGCAGCGAAACCGGACTGCCATTCGCGTCGCGCACCTCGACTTCGCCATCATAGAGCAGGTAGAGCCCCTGCATCGGTGAGCCGACCGCATAGATCGGATCACCCTTGCCGATCGTCATAACCTGAAAGCGCGTGGCAAGATCGTCAAGCGTGTCGGCGGCCAGGCTGTCATAGGGATGAACCGAGCGAAGAAATCGAAGAATCTTGTCTGTTGGCAGGGTCATGGGGCACCGGAGCTCGGAACGAATGTGGTCCCGCCCGAAAGTCGACGGGCGGGACCGGGCAGGGACGGGCACAGTCGGGGGAAAGTGCCCGGCCCCCTTGTCTTAGTGACCGGCGGTTGCCGCACCTGCGCCGCGTGGGACGCGCACGCTTTCCACCAGGTCGACAATGTCCTGCGGAACCGGCTTGGTCATGCCCGCAACCAGGTAGGCGACGGCAAAGTTGATCATCGCACCGACCGCTCCGAACGAGGTCGACTTGATCGACAGCAGCAGCGGATCAGCATCGGTAAAGGTGTTGGTGTCGGGGATGAAGAACCAGCCCTTGTGCAGGAAGATATAAACCAGCGTCACGATCAGACCGGCAAGCATGCCCGCCACGGCGCCCGAGTTGTTCACCTTCTTGGAGAAGATGCCCATCATCAGTGCCGGGAAGATCGATGCCGCCGCCAGACCAAAGGCCAGGGCCACGGTCTGCGCCGCAAAGCCCGGAGGGTTGAGACCCAGATAGGTGGCGACGACGATGGCGACGGCCATGGCGATACGCGCGGACATCAACTCGCCTTTTTCCGAAATCTCGGGGGCAAAGCGACCCTTGATCAGATCGTGGCTGACCGCAGAGGAAATCGCAAGCAGCAGACCGGCGGCGGTCGAGAGCGCGGCCGCGAGACCGCCAGCGGCCACCAGACCGATCACCCATCCGGGCAGGTTGGCGATTTCCGGGTTGGCCAGAACAAGGATGTCGCGGTTGAAGTTGGTCAGTTCGTTGCCCTGCCAGCCATTTTCGGATGCTTTGGCCTGCATGCTTTCGGCTTGATCATTGTAGTACTGGATTTTGCCGTCGCCATTCTTGTCTTCCCAGCCCAGCAATCCGGTTTTCTGCCATGTGGCCATCCAGTCGTAACGCGGATCGGTTTCGATCTGCTCGACCGAGACTGCTTCGGCATTGGTGCCGTTGGGCCAGAACATGTCGGTGATGTTGAGACGGGCCATGGCGCCGACTGCCGGTGCGGTCAGATAGAGCAGCGCGATAAAGACCAGCGCCCAGCCGGCGGACCAGCGCGCATCGGCAACGCGGGGCACGGTAAAGAAGCGCATGATCACGTGCGGCAGACCCGCGGTCCCGATCATCAGCGACAGGGTGAAGAGCACCATGTTCAGCGTATCGCCGTTATGCGACGTGTACTCGTTGAAGCCGAGTTCGGTCACGATGGCGTCCAGCTTGGCCAGCAGCGGCTCGCCCGTCGCGGCATAGTCGCCGAACAGACCGAGGGCCGGGATCGGGTTGCCGGTCAGTTGCAGACTGATGAACACGGCGGGAATGGTATAGGCCATGATCAGAACGCAATATTGCGCCACCTGTGTATAGGTCACGCCTTTCATGCCGCCGAACACAGCATAGGCGAAAACGACACAGGCACCGATCAGCAGACCCCAGGTGTTGGAGATCTCCAGAAACCGGCCAAAGGCCACGCCGACGCCCGTCATCTGGCCGATCACGTATGTGGTCGATGCCACGATCAGGCAGATCACAGCGACAAGACGTGCTGTCGGGCTGTAGAAACGATCACCGATGAATTCGGACACGGTGAACTTGCCGAACTTGCGCAGGTAAGGCGCGAGCAGCAGCGCCAGAAGCACATAGCCGCCGGTCCAGCCCATCAGGTACGAGCTGTTGTCATAGCCGGTAAAGGCGATGAGACCGGCCATCGAGATGAAGGAGGCGGCCGACATCCAGTCGGCGGCTGTCGCCATGCCGTTGGTGACGGGATGAACGCCGCGACCGGCGGCGTAAAATTCCGATGTGGAGCCGGCCCGGGCCCAGATCGCGATGCCGATGTAAAGCGCAAAGGAGGCGCCCACGAACAGCAGGTTGATGGTAAACTGATCCATGGGTTATTACTCCTCTTCGACGCCGAATTCCGCGTCGAGCTTGTTCATCCGGAACGCGTAGAAAAAGATCAGGGCCAGGAACACCAGGATCGAACCCTGTTGTGCGAACCAGAAACCGAGATCGGTCCCCCCGACGGCAATGCCCGACAGCATCGGACGCAGCAGGATGCCGAACCCGAAAGACACCAGCGCCCAGATGACGAGGCTGATCAGAATGATGCGCACGTTCGCCGCCCAATAGCCCTTGTCGGCCTCAGCGGTGCTCGCGGCATGAGTTGATTGGTCCGCCATGGCGGTTCCTCCTTCTTCCTCCAAAGATGATGGCCACCGCGTTAACCTTGCAGTGGCCGGGTCTTGTCAGGCCGTGGCCTGTTTCACGATCGCTGCCAGATCGGCGGCAATCGTGTCGATATCGCCCATCGCGTCGATGGATTTGAGCACGTCCCGCGCCTTGTAATAGGCGATCAGCGGGGCGGTCTGCTCGTGATAGGCGACAAGACGGCTGGCAACGGTTTCGGCGTTGTCGTCGGCGCGGCGTTTCATGTTTGTGCTGCCGCATTTGTCGCAGGTTCCGGCAACGACCGGGGCCTTGAACGTATCGTGATAGCCCTCGCCACAATCGCCACAGGTGAACCGCCCGGAAATGCGCGTGACCATCGCGGCATCGTCAACTTCGAGGTTGATCGCCGCGTTGATGCCCTGGCCGGATTCCGCGAGCAGCGCGTCCAGCGCCCCGGCCTGTACCGTGGTGCGGGGAAAACCGTCGAGGATCACGCCCCTGGCGCAGTCCGGCTGGGCCAGACGGTCACGCAGGATGTTGACCACGATCTCGTCGCTGACCAGTTTCCCGGCCTCCATCACCGCCTTGGCGGCCTTGCCGGCCTCGGTGCTGGCCGCAACGGCGGCACGCAGAAGATCACCGGTGGAAAGTTGGACAAGGCCGAATTTTTCCTCGAGCATGCGGGCCTGCGTGCCCTTGCCCGCGCCCGGAGGGCCCAGCAGGATCAGGACGGCGGGCTTGGTCATCGTGGCTGCATCCATGGTTTCTTACCCCGCCCGGTTCGCGATCAGATCATCGACAACCGAAGGGTCGGCCAGGGTCGAGGTGTCACCAAGCGAGCCATAGTCGTTTTCGGCTATCTTGCGCAGGATACGGCGCATGATCTTGCCCGAGCGGGTCTTGGGCAGGCCGGGAGCCCACTGGATCACGTCGGGTGACGCGATGGGGCCGATCTCGGTGCGGACCCATGTGCGCAGTTCCTTGGTCAACTCATCGCTGGACTCCACGCCATTCATCAGCGTGACATAGCAATAGATGCCTTGCCCCTTGATGTCGTGCGGGTATCCCACAACGGCAGCCTCGGCGACCTTGGGGTGGGCAACCAGCGCGCTTTCGACTTCGGCGGTGCCCATGCGATGCCCCGATACGTTGATCACGTCGTCGACGCGACCGGTGATCCAGTAATCGCCATCCGCGTCGCGGCGGCACCCGTCACCCGAAAAGTAATATCCCTTGTAGTCGGAGAAATAGGTTTTTTCGAACCGTTCGTGATCGCCCCAGACGGTGCGCATCTGGCCGGGCCAGCTGTCCTTGATCGCCAGCACGCCCTCGACGTCATTGCCGTTGATTTCCTCGCCCGATTGCGGGTCGAGCACGACGGGATGCACGCCAAAGAACGGTTTCTGCGCCGCGCCGGGCTTGAGCGCATGGGCGCCGGGCAGCGGGGTCATCATGTGGCCGCCTGTCTCGGTCTGCCACCAGGTGTCGACGATCGGGCAATTGCCCTTGCCGACCACGTCATTGTACCAGTTCCATGCTTCGGGATTGATCGGTTCGCCCACGGTGCCAAGAATACGCAGGCTCGAAAGATCGCATTTATTGACGAACTCGGTGCCCTGGCCCATCAAAGCGCGGATGGCGGTGGGGGCGGTGTAGAACTGGTTCACCTTGTGTTTCTCGCAGACCTGCCAGAAGCGGCTGGCGTCAGGGTAGGTTGGCACGCCTTCGAACATCAGGGTGGTCGCGCCGTTGGCGAGCGGACCATAGACGATATAGCTGTGCCCGGTGACCCAGCCCACATCGGCGGTGCACCAGTAAACGTCGCCATCATGGTAGTCGAACACCACCTCATGCGTCAGCGCGGCATAAACCAGATAGCCACCGGTGCTGTGGACCACGCCCTTTGGCTGGCCGGTCGAACCCGAGGTGTAGAGGATGAACAGCGGATCCTCGGCGTTCATCTCGGCGGGCTTGCTGTAGTCATCCGCCTCCAGCGCCATTTCGTTGTAATCGTAGTCGCGGCCATCGATCCAGGTGGTCTGGCCGCCGGTGCGCCTGACAACCAGGCATTTCACCGTGTCCTTGCAATGCAGCAGGGCTGCGTCGGCGTTGGACTTCAACGGAGTCTTGCGGCCACCGCGCGGCGCTTCGTCGGCGGTGATGATGACCTTGGCGTCCGAACCGTTGACGCGGGCCGCCAGAGCATCGGGCGAAAAGCCTGCAAAGACGATGGAGTGGATCGCGCCGATCCGGGCGCAGGCCAGCATGGCATAAGCGGCTTCGGGGATCATCGGGAGGTAGATGATGACCCGGTCGCCCTTGCGCACACCCATGGTTTCGAGAATGTTCGCCATCCGGCAGGTGCGGCGGTGCAGTTCGGAATAGGTGATGTGCTGCGCCGCTTCGTTCGGATCGTCCGGCTCGAAGATGATCGCGGTCTGATCGCCGCGCGCTTCGAGGTGACGATCGATACAGTTGGCCGACACGTTCAGCGTACCATCCGCGAACCAGTTGATCTTGACATTGCCCAGGCTGAAATTGACGTCCTTTACCTGGGTGTAGGGCTTGATCCAGTCGATCCGCTTGCCTTGCTCGCCCCAGAACGCGTCCGGATCGTTGATCGAGGCTGCATACATCTCGTCATATTTCACAGCGTTGACATGCGCGTTGGCGATGACTTCCTGCGACGGGGCGTATGACCGTTGCGTGGCGGTGTCCGATGGTGCTGTTGTGCTCATACGAGGCTCCTCCCTCTGACATTGATGCGGGGCTTTGGCTCGCCCGTTCCGGGACGTTAACGCCCGATACTCCTCGCCACAAATAATAACTGAAACTGAAAATATGGAAATAACTTACGGGAATAGAACGATTAGTTTGTAAATGATTTTCGAAGAGCGTTCGATTTTTGTAAACTTTTTGCTGCTGTTCACATTTTCTTGTGTAGGTGCAACGCATTGACTGTTAACGGATCGCAAACGTGTCCGCACGCCTGATGTTGCCCCCGGGTCAACCTGACGAGAAGCCCCCCTTGCGATAGTTTGTTCGCATGCAAGCAGAGCGCCGCGAAATGCGGATTTTGCGGCGCGGTGCCGGGGCGCATGTCGCGGTCAGACGGCGAATCGACCGCAGGCGGATGCCGATTTGTGCAGGGTCGGGGGCTTGGCTTCACCGGGCGGGCGCGCTAGCGTTCGGTCCAAGCGGTCCGGCGACTGGATCGCAATATGGGAGAGTACTTCATGAACAAGATGTTGACCGGGGCGGTCGCCGCGGCAGTTGCCGCATCCTTCGTTGCCGAGGCATCGGCGACCGAATGGAACGTATCTGTCTGGGGCAAGCGCCGCGCCTTTACCGAACATGTCGAAAAGCTCGCCGAGCTTGTCAGCGAAAAGACCAACGGCGAATTTACCATGAATGTCAGCTATGGCGGACTGTCCAAGAATCGCGAGAACCTGGATGGCATTTCCATCGGCGCATTCGAAATGGCACAGTTTTGCGCCGGATACCATCCAGACAAGAATCGCCTGATCACGGTTCTGGAACTGCCCTTCCTCGGCGTGTCCAATCTCGACGAGGAGGTCGCAGTCAGCCACGCGGTCTATGCCCATCCGGCGGTTCAGGAAGAAATGGCCCAGTGGAATGCCAAGCTGCTGATGACCAGCCCGATGCCGCAATACAATATCGTCGGCACGGGCGAGCCGCGCGACGAACTCAGCGAATTCGAGGGCATGCGGGTGCGCGCCACCGGCGGCCTGGGCAAAGCGTTCGAGGCGGTCGGCGCGGTGCCGACCTCGGTGACCGCGACCGAAGCCTATCAGGCGATGGAATCCGGTGTCGTCGATACCGTGGCCTTTGCCCAGCACGCCCACCTGTCTTTCGGCACCATCAACCAGGCCGACTGGTGGACCGCGAACCTCAATCCGGGCACGGTGAACTGCCCGGTGGTGGTGAATATCGATGCCTATGAGGCGCTGAGCGATGACGAGCGCGAGGCGCTGGACAGCTCGGTGGACGAAGCCATCGCGCATTACCTTGCCAATTATGGCGAACTGCTCAAGAAATGGGACGCCGTGCTGGAAGAAAAAGGCGTCACCAAGGTCGAGATCAGCGACACCGAGCTTGACGCTTTCCGCAAAACCGCCGCCGACCCGATCCGCGCGGCCTGGATCGAGGAAATTGAAGCACAGGGCCTTCCCGGTCAGGAACTCTATGATCTGGTGGTATCGACCCTGGCGGATGCCAAGGGATCGAACTGAGCCGGGAGCGAACCGGATTGCGGGGCCGTGCCATGTGCGCGGCCCCGTCTTTGAATGAGGGGATGAGCACATGGCGGGTTCTGCCGCGGTACTGGAAGATTCCAGCCTGCTGAGCCGTTTGGACCGGGCCTTGCTGCCGGTCGAACGCTTTTGCGCGTTGCTGAGCGGGTTGGCGATTTTCTCGCTGATGTTTCTCGCGGCGTATTCGGTGATCGGGCGCAAGTTCTTTGGCATGCCGCTGCTCGGCTATGTCGATTATATCGAGGCTGCCATGCCGATCATCGCGATCATGGGAATTTCCTATGTGCAGCGGGATGGCACCCATATTCGCATGGACATGCTGGTCGGTGCGCTCAGCGGACGGGTGTTGTGGCTTTTCGAACTGGTGTCGGTCATTCTCATCCTGATCCTCGTTACCGCGCTGGCCTGGGGCGCCTGGGAGCATTTCGACCGCTCTTTTGATTGCGCGCGCCCCCTGTGCAGCCGCGACAGCTCGATCGATATCGGCCTGCCCACATGGCCGTCCAAGCTCGTGGTGCCGGTGGCGTTTGCGGTTCTGGTGCTCCGCCTGATCCTGCAGGCGGTGGGCTACGGACGCGCGCTTGTTCTGGGGCTTGAGAACCCGGTGGCCGTGCCATTGAACCTGAGCGTGGCCGAACAGGCCCAGGCCGAGGCCAGCCAGCTTGCGGGGCATGACTGATGGAACCCATTGAAATCGGATTGTGGGTCAGCGCGGGCCTGTTGATTCTGGTGCTCGCGGGCATGCGCGTGGCGTTTGCGGCGGCGCTTGCGGGGTTGGTCGGGCTTGTCCTGATATTCTGGGCCAAGCGGGATTTCGGTGGCGAGCATCTGGGCTGGGCGCTGACCGTTGCGATCAAGACGGCGGGGCAGGTGCCGCATTCCAAGGTTTCGGCGCAGGTTCTGAGCCTGATCCCGGTCTTCATCATGATCGGTTACATGGCCTATTACGCCAACCTGACCACGGCATTGTTCGAGGCCGCGAAGCGGTGGATCGCGTGGGTGCCGGGTGGGCTGGCCGTTTCGACGGTCTTCGCCACCGCGGGATTCGCGGCGGTGTCCGGGGCCTCGGTGGCGACGGCGGCGGTGTTTGCGCGCATCGCGATCCCCGAGATGCTCAAGATCGGCTACAACAAGCAATTCGCCGCCGGTGTGGTTGCGGCGGGCGGGACGCTTGCGTCTCTCATTCCTCCGTCGGCCATCCTCGTGATCTATGCCATCATCGTTGAGCAGGATGTGGGCAAGCTGCTGCTGGCCGGGTTCATTCCGGGGGCGTTTTCGGCGGTGGTCTATGCGGTGCTGATCATCGGGATCGCGATGATCTTCAAAACCGTGGGCCCACCGGTCCGGGGCTTTACCTGGGGCGAGCGGTTCCGGGCGCTGCCGCCCGCGCTGCCCATCGTGGCGGTGGTGGTGATCATCATCTTCTTTGTCTACAATCCGTTCGGCGATGCGTGGGGCACACCGACAGAGGGCGGTGCGATCGGTGCCTTTATCGTGTTCCTGATGGCGGTGTTTCGCGGCATGCGGTGGTCGGAATTGAAATCGGCATTGCTGGACACCGCCAAGCTGACGATCATGATCTTCACGATCATCTGGGGTGTGCTGATCTATGTGCGCTTTCTCGGTTTTGCCGAGTTGCCAGCCGCTTTCGCCGACTGGATCACGTCGCTCGACATGTCGCCGATGCTGATCCTGATCTGCATCCTGCTGGCCTATGCGGTGCTGGGCATGTTCATGGATGCGATTGGCATGCTGCTCCTGACGCTGCCGGTGGTCTATCCGGCGGTTATGGCGCTGAACGGAGGCGAGACCGTGACCGCGGCGGAGAGCGCATTCGGCATGTCCGGAACCATGTGTGCGATCTGGTTCGGGATACTCGTGGTCAAGATGGCCGAGTTCTGCCTGATCACCCCGCCCATTGGCCTCAACTGTTTCGTCGTGGCCGGGGTGCGCGAGGACCTGACCGTTCAGGACGTGTTCAAGGGCGTGATGCCGTTCTTTGTCGCCGATGCGATAACCATCGCGTTGCTGGTGGCGTTCCCGTCGATCGTTCTCTACCTGCCCAGCCTCGCCGGTTAGGTCGTTCAGGAGGGCGTGCCGGACAGGAAGCGTTGCAACTGGTCCGTGTCGATCGGCTTGTGGAGCAGCGGCAATCGCCTCTCGCGGCAGCGCATCTCGAGCTCGACGCTGCGGTTGGCGGAGATGATGCAGGCGGGAATGGGGCCGAAAACATCTGTGATCTCGGAGATCGCATCAAGGCCCGAGTGGTTGTCATCAAGCTGGTAGTCGGCGACGATCACGTCCGGTGCCATGTCGATGTCGTTCAACAAGGCCTGTGCCTCTGCCGTGTTCGGGCAGGGCAGCACGTCAAGCCCCCAGTTTTCCATCGTCAGGGTCAGCGCGTTGCGCAGTTCTTCATCGTTCTCGATCAGGAGCACGATGCGGTGTTGCAGGTTGTCGTGCCAGGGCTCGGGCGTGTTGGTATCCGGCGCGAGTTGTGGCCGGTCCTGTGGCGCAAGCGGCAATTCGACCGAAAACACTGTTCCGCGCCCAACCTGCGAGCGCAGGTGCAGCGGGTGACTCAGCAGCGCACAGGCGCGATCGACAATCGCAAGGCCCAGTCCCATGCCATCGGCGGCACTCGCGGTCGCGTTCAGCCGCTGGAATTCACCGAATACAAGGTCCTGTTCGTCCTCCGCGATGCCGGGGCCGGTGTCCCAGACCTCGACGCGCACGGATTTCCCCATCCGCCGCGCCCCCACCAGCACACGACCCCGATCCGTATAGCGAATGGCATTGCTGACGAGGTTCTGAAGGATGCGGCGCAGATAGGTTGCATCGCTCTGTACATCTGCGCCGGTGCGCAGGATGCGCAGGTCCAGATCTTTGGCCGCTGCGGTCGGACCCAATTCGTCGCGCAGTTGCGACAGGAGCCGGTCCAGCGACACCGTCGACAGGTGCAGGTTCGCCTGACCCGAGTCGAGCTTGGAGATGTCGAGCAGGGCGGAAAGAATGTTTTCCACGCTCTGCAATGCGCTCGCGGCCTTGGCGGCGCTTTGGCGCGATTGTGGATCGAGCGCATCTCCATCCAGCGACGCGACATAGAGTTTGGCCGCAGAGAGCGGTTGCAGCAGATCATGGCTGGCGGCAGCGACAAAGCGGGATTTGGAAGCATTGGCGCGTTCGGCCTCTGACAACGCATCCTCAAGATCGAGCGTGCGCTCCATCACCCGCAACTCCAGCATCTCGTTCGCTTCGGAAATGGCACGGATGGCCGTGCGCTCGGGTGTCATATCGGTAAAGCTGATGACAAAGCCGCGGTCGGGCATCTCTTGCATGTGCACGGCAAGCGTCCGGCTGGACCGGTGTTCGATTTCAAACGACAGGGACTCTCTGCTGCGGCGGCCCCGCACCCAGTCATCGATCTCGCCATAGGCAACATCGTCGGTCAGGGAAATTTCGGCGCGAAACTGGTCATAGATCGTCTGAAAGCTGCTGCCGATGGTAAAGCGCCCGATGGGGATCGACAGCAATTCGCCGACCCTGCGATTCCAGCCCACCAGGCGGCCGAGCTGATCGAATATGCACACGCCCTGACGCAGATGTTCGAGCGTCGCGCGGATGAGCAAGGCCTGATCGTCGAGGATCCGGTCGCGTTCCTGACGCTCCAGCCGCATGATGTCGGTCACATCGGTCTGCAGGATCACGGTGCCGCCATCGCGTGTGCGGTGTTCGCTCACCTGTACCCAGCGATCCTGCGACATGCGGACATTGAAGATGACGCTGGCATCCTTATGTCTCACCAGACGTTGCGCGGCCCAGATGTCCGGGGTTTCGCGGTCCGGCAGGGAGAGATAGCGGCTGTTGCTGACGATACGCACATAGTCGGTAAAGCCCAGTCCCGGTCGCAGCAGGTTGCGAATATCGGGCATGTGCATGCCGAACCGGCTGTTGCACATGACCAGTTCGTCCTCGGCATTGAACATGGCGAACCCCTCCTGCACGGTCTCGATCGCATTGGCGAGGTTCGAGCGCGCGGCCTCGGTCTCGCTGTTGGCGACGGCAAGGCGGGCGTTGGATTCATTCAAAAGGTCAAGCGCGCGTTCCAGATCGCGCGTGCGCGCGCGGACTTCCTCTTCGAGCAGGGCGGCCCGCTGGAACTGGGCATAGGCGGCACCTGCGGCATCGACGCTTTGTTCGACGCGCTGCATCAGCGCGCTGGCGATGATCTTCAGCTTTTCGTTTTGTCGCTCGACAGAGTCTTCGGGATTGATCAGCGAGTCAGCCATCGGCCTCGATCTCGTCAGGCGGATAGATGGCGACGCCGGTCAGGGTCTGGTTCACATGCATCGAATTGAACTGTTCGCCATAGGTGGAAAACCCGACGACCCGATTGCGCGACAGGATGTCCGACAGAGCGCCGGTCATCTGTTTTTCCTGCGCTTCAAGCCGGCGCAAAACGCAGTCGCAGGCAAGGATCGCGTCCGGTTCGCGTTGCGACGAAAGCTGGCCGATCTCGCGTTCCAGGTGGGTGGCCATGTTCTCGGGTTCGGCCAGGGTCAGGACCAGCCCGGTGTCGATTGCGGAAAAGAAATTCAGGTTGCCGTCGGCGTTCAACTGCTGGATGGCGCGGACATGATGCTGACCGTCGATGCGAACGACGACCGGATGGGCCGCGAAGGTAAAGGTGGTGAGTTGCTCCGGATCCTTGCCGAGCAGGCGGGCGTATTCCCGGGCGGCGGGTTCGGCGTTGATCTCGTAGACGATGCGCCGGTCGGGATCGGCGTCGGTGACCACCATCCGCTGTTCCGTGGGAACAAGGTGGTCAGTCTTGAATACCTTGATCGGACAGCGCGTGCGCACCTGCAGAAGCGCCGCAGCATTGGTGTGGGCGATGCCGTCATCGAGTACGAAGGTCGATCCGAAATCCATGCCGTCGCCCGCCGAGCCGCCGAACAACGGGACCGGCCCGAGGCCGATGGACAGTTCCGAGGCAAAGGTATCTTCCCGCGTCGACATCCCGTCGATCATCAGGAAGGTAAATTCATAGCTCCAGTCGGGTTCGTCGCGGATCATCTCGTTGCGGTTGCGGATCATCCGGTCGATCAGCGATTGCGCGTCATAGGTCTCAAGATTTTCGACCAGCAACGTGCGGATGATGAAGTGGCTGCGCGGCAGCCCGATCGCCAGGATCTCGCCCTCGGAATAGCCCTGGCTGGATATTTCGCCTGCCGTGGTACAGCCGACGACGGGGGCCGGGGCAAAGACGGCCTTGGCGCGTCTGATCGTTTCGGCAACGTCTGCCTGCGGGGTGACGAACAGCACGACAGCGGCGAGATCGGACGGGTCCAGCGCCCGCGCCAGATCGCCGATCGCATCCGCTGCATCGTGGTGGGCAAAGGCAGAGCGTACGATGCCCGACATGCGCGACAACGCGCCGGACAGACCGTTGGACCGCTGCATGGCCGCTCCTCCCTGTTTGGCCAGCCGATGCTATCCAGTTCAGATGCGGTCTGACAAGACGCTGCCGAAACTTGTTTCCTTGGCGATCAGCACCGCTTGCGTGCGGCTCTGTACGCCCAGCTTGCGCATGATCGCGGTCACATGCGCCTTTACCGTGGTCTCGGCGATCGAGAGGTCAAAGGCGATCTGCTTGTTCAACTTGCCTTCGCAGATCAGTTGCAGGATGCGCGCCTGCTGGTTGGTCAGGCTGGCGAGCCGCTTGACCGCATCGTTTTGCGGCACCGCCTCGTCATTCTCCAGCAGGTCGTAACCGGGCGGCACGAACACCTCGCCCCGGGCCAGATCTTCGAAAGCGGCCCTGAACACCGCACGCTGGCTGTGCTTTGGAACGAAACCCGCCGCCCCGGCATGGATCACCGAACTGATCACGCGGTTGTCGGCCATCGACGAAACCACGACGATTGGTGCGCTGGTCACCTTGAGCATGCGGATCACGCCTTCGAGACCGTTGACGTCGGGCAGGTTCAGGTCGAGCACGATCACGTCGGGCGAGTCGTGGCCCTGCAGCCACTCGATGGCCTCCTGCAAGGTGGCGGCGCTGTCGATCCGTCCGATCCCGGCCACCGTCTGCAATGTCATCGAGAGCGCATCGCAAAACAGCGGGTGATCGTCCACGACAAGAGCGGACTGAAACGTGGTGGGCGGAGAGGGCTTGTTCATCATGTTCACGGGAAACCTATCGCCTTGTGTCTTCAAAGGCTAGCAAAGAGCCGAAATCCGCGCACTTGTCGAAAAGTCGTAGAAACACAAAACGCGCGCCGGTGAGGCGCGCGCTGTCGTGTCGTTTGGCGTGATCTCAGTTGGAGGCGAGCTGCTTGGGCAGCTTGAACGTCCAGAGCATGCCGCCCTGGTTGAGATAGTTCACCTTCTTGGCGACTTCGCCACCCCAAAGCGGCACGGCGCCACCCCAGCCTGAGATGAGCGACACATATTGCTCGCCATCCAGTTCGTAGGTGACTGGCTGCCCGACGATGCCCGAGCCGGTCTGGAACGACCACAGGACTTCTCCGGTCTCGTCATCAAAGGCAATGATTTCGCCCTCGGGGTTGCCAGTGAACACGAGGCCGCCAGCTGTGGCCATCACACCGGCCCAGAGCGGCGCGTTGTTCTTGTATTCCCACTTGATCTCGCCCGTGTCGGGGTCGATCGCCTTGAGGCTGCCGATATGGTCTTCGTAGTTCGGCTTGATGGTGAACCCGGCGCCAAGATAGGCGGCGCCCTTCTTGTAGCTGATCGGCTCGTTCCAGATATCCATGCCCCATTCGTTGGAGGGAACGTAGAAATTTCCGGTCTTCTGGCTGAACGCCATCGGCATCCAGTTCTTGCCGCCGAGGAACCCCGGTGAGGCAAAGACCACATCGCCCTTCTTGCCGTCCGCTGCGTCCGACGGGTTGCCCGGGCGGTTGTCCTCGTTGAAGATCGGACGGCCGGAGTCGTCGATGCCCGATGCCCATGTGATGTCCTTGACGAAGGGCGCCGCGCTGACGAATGCACCGTCTTCGCGGTTCAGCACGTAGAAAAAGCCGTTCCGGTCGGCCGTGGCATAGCGCTTGTTGCCCGCACGGTCGGTATAGGCCACCACCTCGTTCACACCGTCATAATCCCAGCCTTCGCGCGGCGTGGTCTGATAGTGCCACTTGATTTCCCCATTTGCGGGGTCGATGCCGATCCGGCTGGCGGCGTAGAGATTGTCGCCGGCGTTGCCTTCGGTCGGCGTGCCGGCATTGCGCAGGTGGCTGTTCCACGGGGCCGGGTTGCCGGCACCGAAGACCAGCGTGTCGGTGTCGATATCATAGGATCCGCCCAGCCAGGTCGCGCCGCCGCCGGTCTTCCACATATCACCCGGCCACGTCGCGTTCAGCGTGCCGGTCATGGTGGATTCCTCGCCGTTCAGCGTACCCATGTGACCTTCGATCACGGGGCGGGTCCAGACCAGGTCGCCGGTCTCGGCGTCGCGGGCCTGTACCTCGCCGACGATCCCGAATTCACCGCCCGAGTTGCCGGTGATGACCAGCCCGTTCACGATGAGCGGTGCGGCGGTATAGGAATAGCCGGCCTTGTAGTCGGCGATCTTCTTGCGCCAGGCCACGTCGCCCGTCTTGCGGTCAAGCGCGACGATGCGGGCGTCCAGCGTACCGAAATAGATCTTGTCCCCATAGATCGCTGCACCGCGGTTGACCACGTCACAGCAGGGCAGAATGCCTTCGGGCAGGCGCGCATCATACTGCCAGAGTTCCGTGCCCGTGGCGAGGTCGATGGCATAGAGCCGGCTGTAGGAGCCGGTGATATACATCACGCCGTCATAGACCAGCGGCTGAGTTTCCTGGCCGCGCTGCTTTTCACCGCCGAGCGAGAATGCCCATGCAGGGACCAGATTCTTGACATTGTCCTTGTTCAGGATGTCCAGCGGGCTGTAGCGCTGCAGGTGCCGGCCCATGCCGTTGGTGACGATCTGGGTGGTGATCGACTGATCGTTCCTGAGGTCATCCTCCGTGACCTGAGCCTGCGCCATCCCTGACGCGAGAACGCTTGCGGCAACGACCGCGATGAACCTGTTCATGGGTTTTCTCCCCCCTTGGTGTAAAATTGCATAGCCTTCACACCAGTTGGGTCTGGCTGTCTGGCTGGTTGTATTATCAGAAGCAAGTCCACGGCGCGAAATTGCACAATGGTCGTATGACGGGTCGCTTTGCCACCGGCCATATGCCCAATTCGTGCCGGCAGGGCCGCTTTTTGATCGGTCCCGTGCGCGCAGACGCGGAATGCTGTGGTTGCGCAAAGGCTAGGGACGGGTCGCTGCGCCCCACGGGAAGCGCCCGACCTTGATTGTCTTGATGGCCTTGCGGCTGGCCACGTCGATCACTGTGACGTCGCCGGAGACACCATTGGTGGTGAACAGCTGCGTCATGTCCGGCGAAAACGCCATGTGCCAGACGCGACGACCGACCAGAACATAATCCTCGACCTCATAGGTTTCGGCGTTCACCACGGCAACGTGGTTGGATGGCCCGAGCGCGACGAAGACCGATTTGCCATCCTTCGAAAATTCGAAACCGACCGGCTGCACGCGATCCGGGTGCACGCCCTTGATGGCAAATTCGATCCGCGCCTTCTGGGACTGATCCCGGGTGTCGAACACGGTGACGGTGCCGCCGATTTCGGAACTGACCCACAATTCGGAACCGTCATGGGTGAATTCCGCATGACGCGGGCGCGAGTCGACCAGCGTATTAGCATAGATCGTGCGGGTTTCGGTGTCGATCCAATGCGCCATGTTCGTCGTTTCCGACGTGGTTATCACCGTTTTTCCGTCCGGGCTGACCGCCATGCCCTCTGGTTCGATCCCGACATTGATCTGCGCGACGACCTTGCGGGTCTCGGTGTCGACCACGGTGGTGACGGCGTCATCCTCGTTGGCGATATAGAGATCGCGGTCATTCGGATGCAGCACGAATTGCTCCGGGTCTTCGCCCGAGGGCAGGTCATGCAGTATCTCGCCGCTGTCCGGGTCCATGACCTGAACGGTGTCGCTGTCTGAGGCGCAGATATAGACGCGGCTGTGATCCTGCGAGAAGGTGATCCCGCGCGGGCGTTCACCGGTCGGATAGGTCTTGACGACGCTCAGGGTCTCGACATCGATAACGCTGACCGTGTTGTCCTTTTCGTTGGTCACCCAGATTTCGCCGGCCCAGGCGGGCAATGCGGCAGTGAGCGCGGTACAGAAAAGCAGGTGTTTCATTCGAAGGCCTCGCAGCTGCTTTCGGGCCGGTCCAGCCCGAGTGAATCCATTTCGTTGAACTGATGCAGAAAGCCGGGCAGGGGGGCCTGAGTGACAAGCGCACGTTCCGTGACCAGCGGGATCGGCTGGCGCAACTGCCCGTTCCATGCGCGAAAGTTGAGCGGACGCCCCTTGAACCCGGCGAGTTCGAAGCGATCGGAGAGGATATATGCCCTGATCGTTTCGACATCCCCCGCATTCGTGCGGGTCACGGCTTCGCCGAGGGCGCGTATTGCCGCCCATGCGGCATAATCCCGTGCCGTCATGTCGCGGTTGGCAAGCTCGTGAAACCGGCCTTGCAACTGGGCGGCGCCCCACTGCTCGACGACGCGGTGCCAGGCGAGCGGGCGCAGGCCCTCCGAACCTGCCACGGGACGCGGCGCCCAGGTGTTGTAGGCAACGTAACGTCCAAAATCATGCAGTTCGTCCGCAATCAGCAGCATTGAGAAATCGCCGAGATCCTGGGTGAATACGGGAACCTCCTGCGCCGCGTTTCGGCGCATGTCGGCATCGAAGGTCCAGGTTTTCTCGGCGATCAGGTCAAGCCCGTACTTGGTGGCGCTCCGCCGCAGGGCATCGGCGAACACCGCATCCTGCGCATGGGCGCCGGAAATCAATGCAAGCCTGTTCCATTGCTTGAAGACCGCGAATTGCATTAGCGCGTCCGCACGCATCGCGTCCGACGGGATCGTGTGCAGCAGATTGGCACGGCACCCCGCATCGCGCAGTTCGACATCCCGCGCACCGGCATTGAAGAGCAGGGCGTCAGCCGCTTCGGGCAGGTCCGCGACCTGTTGCGCCGCTGCCGCGGGAACATCGAGGATCAGGTAGGGCGATCGCGCCAGCGCCTGTTTTGCCGCCGCCGCGAGATCGGCGTCGGGCGCGAGCTGGATCACCTCGAGCTCGTAGCTCTGGTTCAGGAACTGTCCGGTGGTGTTGTTCTCGAGCTCTCCGAGGCGCGCCCCGGCGGCGCCCAGATCCTCGGGGATCGGATCGAGGTTCGACAGAATCGGCGGGCGCGGCGGAATCTGTTGCAGGAACGTGACCGGCAGGGTCACATCCGCGAACGCGGGTGCGGCGAGGCCCAACACCAACCCGAGGTTGAGCATTGACTGTCTGAACATGGTTGCCCCCTTTGTTGCCGGTACTCTGTGGCATGGGTTCCGGCGCTGCCATTAGACCAAGGTCGAAGGAATCGCCTGCAGGGCGCGGTTCTATAACCAAGGTCGAATACCGCAGTGCAGCATCACCGGGCTACAACACCGCTGATACGAGACATGAGGGAGATGGAGACATGTTGAGATTGCCGATCGCTGCGTTCGGACTGGGGCTTGTGGCTGGCATGGCATTTGCGCATGGCGATGTTGCGCCACAGGCGATCGACACCGATGCGCTTCCCGATGTTGGCGAAGAGTGGCTGACCGAGAATCCCTATCGCGATGCGGGTCCCGAGGTCTGGGCCAAGGCGATCGAGATCGGTGACAGTGGCTATAACCAGAACTGCGCGCGGTGCCACGGGCTTGGCGGGGTTTCCGGCGGCCTTGCGCCGGATCTTCGCTATCTTGAGGCCGAGGAATATGGCGATGAATGGTTCGTGGACAGGTTCCAGACCGGCTATACGCAGAATGGCATAACCAAGATGCCGGCCTTTGGCGAACTGCTCGGGCAAAAGGCGGCCTGGGCGATCCGGACCTATATAGAAACCCGGGCCGACGATGGAGCGCTGGACGATTATACAGGTCGTCTCAAGGAGATCCGGGATGCACTGGCCGGCATGTCGGCGGGGGATGATGCGTCGGCATTGCAGGCCGAGCTCTCCGAGATCGCCGCCGAGATCGAAACCGGTTCGGGCGCACCGGTCGCTGACAGCCCGGCATATCGCGCGGCCAACCTGATTACCGGTGAGTCTCCGGACTTCCAGGGGGCGAGCGAGGCGTTGACAATCGGTCTGTCCGCCGCACACTGATCCGCGACAAACCCCGAAGGACGCGCCGGCGCGCGCCCTTTTCCGGGGGCTGAGGGGGCACATGCAAAAGACACTTCACGCCGCACTGGTTGCATTGCTGCTCGGATGTTTCGCGGCAAGCGGCGTCTGGGCCCGCTGTGCGGATTACGTCCCGCAACCCAAACCGCAGAACACCGCCCGTGACGTGGTCGGGGCGGATCTCGACACCATCCGCGAGCGTGGCTTCATCACTTTCGCGGTGTACGAGGATTTTCCGCCCTGGTCCTACGAACAAGACGGCAAGCCGGTCGGCGTGGATATCGATCTCGGACGTTTGATCGCGGCGGACCTTGGGGTCGAGGCACGTTTCAAGCTGGTGGCGGCGGGCGAGACACTGGAAGCGGATCTGCGCAACTGGGTGTGGAAAGGCCCGGTGGTCAGCGGCAGCGTCGCGAATGTCATGCTGCATGTTCCTTATGACAGCGATTTTGCCTGTCGGGTCGAGCAGGTCGTGTTCACCGGACAATACAATGTCGAGGAAATCGCCATTGCCTACCGCAAGTCGGCCTATCCGGAGGATCCGCCTGTGCCGGCCTATTTCCGCTTCGATACGGTCGCCGTGGAGAATGACTCGATTTCAGATTTCTACCTCTCGTCCTTTCCCGGCGGGCAATTGGTCGGCAATGTGCGCCGTTACCCCACGATGGCGGCAGCCATGACAGGTCTGGCGCAGGGCGAAACCAAGGCCGCGATGGGTGCGCGCGCGCAGATCGAACATGGGCTCACACCCGAACTTGCGATGCATACGCCGCCATTGCCGGGCTTCTCTGTCGGGAACTGGACGGTGGGCGTCGCGGTGCACTTTGCGTACCGACCGTTGGCTTACGCGGTGGATGACGCCATCGTTGCCGCCATCGCGGACGGACGGCTCGAACGGATTTTCGCCGATCACGGCCTGACGTTTCACCCGCCCGAACTGCGCTGACTTAACCAATGGTCGGATTGCCGAACGATGCGCCGACCAATACTGTAAACCAACAAGGTTGAAGGACCCTAGCCATGCAGATGAATGACTCCATTGAAATTGCCGCCCCGCGGTCCGTGGTGTGGGAGGCGTTGCTCAGCCCCGAGGTGCTCAAGGAATGTGTGCCTGGCTGTCAGGAAATGAGCGGGTCCGCCGAGGACGGGTTCGAAGCGACCGTCGTGCAGAAGGTCGGCCCGGTCAAGGCGACGTTCAAGGGGGCCGTGACCATTTCCGATGTTGTGGAAGGTGAGAGCCTGACCCTGACCGGAGAAGGCAAGGGGGGCGCTGCGGGCTTTGCCAAGGGCGGCGCAAAGGTGACGCTCGCCGACAGCGGCGAGGGCACCCTGCTGACCTATGATGTCGATGCCAAGGTTGGCGGCAAGCTGGCGCAGCTGGGCAGCCGTATCATCGACGGTTTCGCCAAGAAGATGGCGGCGCAGTTCTTTGCGCGCTTCCAGGAGGTGGTGCAGGGACCTGCCGACGGAGAATCCGACGCCGGGGCAGAAGGTGGCGAGCCCGCCAAGAAAAGCTGGCTGAAGCGGATGATTTCGAGCTGAGATGCGTGCCTGCGTGCGGCCTGTTCAGCACGGGCCGCACCGGCGTTTTGCCTATGCCAACGTAACGATATCGCCGTTGTCATCAACGAGTGTCGCATTTGCGTTTCCGGGCAAATGCGGCAGAGCGTTGCGGATTGCCGCGACCGGCATCAGGCAGAACGCGGTCGATGCGGCGTCTGCAATGGCGGCGCTGTCGGCCTGCACACTGACCGTCGACCAGAGCGGCGGCTGGCCCTGCGGTCCGACGATGTGACCCTGTCCGTTTCCAAGTGACATTGCGCCCGGGCTTGACGTGGCGATGGCGCGGTTGGTCAGCGTCTGCGTCGCAATCAATCCTTGGGTCGGGTCCGAGATGCCAAGACGCCACGGGCCGCCGATCCCGCTGAATTCGCCGATATTCACCAGCACCCGGTCAAAGCCGCGCCGGCGCAAGTCATTCGCCGCGAGATCGGTGGCATAGCCCTGTGCAATCCCGTTCAGGGTCAGCGCCTGACCGGGATCGAGCGTCACCCGGCGCGATGTGCGGTCCACGCGGTCCCATCCCAGCAGCGTCCTCGCCCGGTCGAGGGGTTCGCGATTTCGTATCGCCTGCCAAAGGGGCTGGATCGTCGGATCGAACACACCGCCCGTCGCCCGATGGACGCGGTCGACCTGTTCGAAAAGGCCAAGCAGTTCCGGTTCGGGGTCTGTCAGCCTTCCGTTCCGGTTCAGTTCGGACAGGCGCGAACCCGGGTCGAACAGGCTGAACAGCCATTCGACGCGGCGCAACATCGCGCGCATGTCGTGCAACGCGCCCTCGGCGGCGTCAGGCTGCGCGTGAATGGTCAGCGATACCTCGGCTCCAAGCGCATGTCCCTGCCATCTGACCGGTGCGGCACAGGCGGGTGTCGCCGCCGCCGCCGCCGCGATCGCAAGGAAGCGGCGTCGCGAGATCATTCCGCCGCCTCGCGGCGCAGCTGGTTCTTGCGTGACAGAACCAGGGGAACACAGCGACTCCGGTCGTTGTGGATGCTCACACAATCGAGGCATTGGAAACACTCTGAATACTGGATTTCTCCGCTGCGCTTGATTGCGCCATAGTTGCATTTGACCTTGCATAATTGACAGGGACTACCGCATTCGGACCGTCGCGCGATCCAGTCGCGACCGCGCAGCATGCCGCCAATCGCCATCACCGCGCCGAGTGGACAGACATAACGGCAGAAGCCCTTGAACATCGTTATCCCGAGCACCAGCCAGAACAACGCATAGGCGACATAGTACCAATCGCGCATGAAAAATGTCGTTACCGCGGTCTTGAACGGTTCGACCTCGGCCACGAGATCGGTCTGATCCGGAGCGAGAAAGACCGTCGCGACCAGACCGGCCAGCAGGACATATTTCAGTTTTTTCAGCCGCGCGTCCCATCGGGCGGAAGGCTCGATACGCGGCAGGCGCAACAGGCGTCCGAGATGATGGGAAAATTCCTGCATCGCTCCGAAGGGGCAGAGCCAGCCACAGAACAGCCCGCGTCCCCAGAGCACGAAACCGGCGAGTGTCACCGCCCAGATCAGCAGTGAAAACGGATCGTAGAGCAGGAAGGCAAAGCTGCCATTGTCGAACAGGGCGCGCAGGCTGCCCAGAACCGTCACGATCGAGAGCTGGCCCTGACCCCACCAGCCGATAAATCCGATCACCACCGCCAGAATGGTCAGGCGGATCGGCGTGAATGCCCGGTTGTCCGCCAGCGGGTTCATGCGAAAGAACAGCAGCCAGAGCAGCAGCGCAAGAAACCCGGCCAGCAAGACCATATCGGCCATGCGGTTCTGCAAGGCAGACAGCCATGGCGGCGCCGGGGTGACGACCTCGGGGCGAACAAAGAACCGCTCATCGGTCTGGTGCGTGACAGATAACGTCACGCTGCCGGTCTCGGGCTGGAACATGCCATGTTGCCGGACCGCCTCGACACTCAGCGTCCATTCGCTTGCCGGATCAAAGCCCAGCCGCCGGTCGGTACGCAGGATCATCGCACGCCCGTCGGGAACGCCGTCTGCCAGATCAAAGAACAGGTCGGCATCGCGCAACGCCACGGGGAATCCGTTTTGCTCGGCAGAAATCCGGTCGGGCGCGGTATTGCGCACGAAATCGTCGCTGACCAGCCCGTGACGGGCGGTCTCAATCAACAGGATCGGTTCGTCATCGCCGGAGATTTCGAGGAAATTCGCCAATTCCCGCAATCCGCTGTCATCGAGCACCGCGCGGGCGATGGACGGTGGCCCGATATCGACAATCCAGAGGTCGAGATAGGGCTCGTCGGGATAATCGGTGGCTTCGGGATCATCGCCTTCCCACAGGGTGCCGGCAAATGCGTCTTCGATTTCGGCATTGCTGACGCGCAGGCGCGTGGCCAGCCCCTGATCGACCAGCGCCTGCCAGTCCAGCGGCTCGTCGTGATCCGGGTCGGGATGTGCCGGTGGTTCTGCGCTGATGCCCTGCATCTTTTCGCGCGCCACGGCAAGCGCGGCGGCCATGATCGATTCATGTGCGATCCGCACCGAGGCGGTCGCCTTGGTGACGCCATCCAGATAAACCAGCGAGCTGCCCTGCGATGCGCCTCGGTAGGGCGTTCCGACCACAAGGGACGTGGTTATCGAGTGCCCGGCATATTGTTCAAGAAAGGCACGAAAAGGTGCTTCGCCCAGGCCGGAGACAAAGATCGGCTCATTCTGCTCGATCAGGCGCACA
This sequence comes from Sedimentitalea sp. XS_ASV28, assembly GCF_041224545.1. NCBI lineage: Bacteria > Pseudomonadati > Pseudomonadota > Alphaproteobacteria > Rhodobacterales > Paracoccaceae > Sedimentitalea > Sedimentitalea sp. XS_ASV28. Next base: position 30,660 of record NZ_JBGFGP010000130.1, read on the forward strand.
TCGAGGAACTTGCCGTCATGGTCCAGCAGGACCAGAAGGTTCACCGGTGCGCCGGAAAAGCCGGGCAGCGGCGCGAGCGGTTCGGTTTCAAACACGAACCCCGCATCGGCGCGGCTGATGTCGATAAGCTGGTAGACCCCGTCATTTCCGACCGGCTCGCCCAGCGAATAGGGTTGCGGCACAAGCGCGGCGATCTCCTCGCGCGGCAACGGTTCGCCCAGGGCGACGGTGCCGAGCAGGCCGGCATGCAGCCCCAGTATCATTAGCCAAAGTAACGCGCGCATGGCCGCAGGCTAGATCGCGACCGCGTTCCGGAAAATGCGACCTTGGTCCAAGGGCCGGGCACTAAGACCAAAGGATCATTTGTTCGGTGTCGTGCCGGGGATAAGCTGCGCCAATACAGAACTCTTGGGAGGATACCGAATGGCCTGGAAGACACCTGAAATCACCGAAGTGAACTGCGGCATGGAGATCAACATGTATTCTCCCGCCGATGATGACAGCCGCGATTACGAACCGGACCTGTTCTGAGGGAACGCGGCGTTTCGCGCGCCGCGACCTGTCCTGACGGGTCGCGTATCGCCGATTGACGACGCCAAAGCGTCCTTTGGAACACATCAGAGTTGCCCCGCGTCAGATCGACTGGCGCGGGTTTTCTTGTCTCGAGCGTGATGCAGGTCCGGCCTCTGGTCTTTTCGGATGGCGCGTGTAACGTGATCCCAAGACGAAGACAGCAGGGACATCATGCAGGACATTTATCTCGAGAACGACGCCACGGGGCTGGCGGCGCTGGTGGCAAGTGGCGAGGTTTCAGCCGATACGTTGCTGGAGTGTGCGCTTGAGCGCGTCGCGGCCATCAACCCGTCACTGAACGCGGTCGTGATGCTGCGCGAGGAGGTTGCGCGCGATGCGATCCGCGCCGGGCTGCCGAAGGGGCCATTCACCGGCGTGCCGTTTCTGCTGAAGGATCTCGGGGCCGAGGCGATTGATTTTCCGACCAATAACGGGTCTGCCCTGATGCGCGACAGCGCGCACAGCTATGACAGCGAACTCTTTCTGCGCCTGCGTGCCGCAGGGCTGGTCAGTTTCGGTCGCACCACCTCGCCGGAACTTGGCGTCGGTCCGGTGACCGAGGCACAGGTCTACGGCGGACCGACGCGCAACCCCTGGAACACCGATCACACGTCGGGGGGCTCGTCCGGTGGGGCGGCTGCCGCCGTTGCGGCAGGGATCGTGCCGGTTGCACATGGCAGCGATGGCGGCGGGTCGGTGCGCATTCCGGCGTCGTCCTGCGGGCTGGTCGGATTCAAACCCACGCGCGCGCGCCTGCCGGAAGGGCCGGGGGCCGGCGAGGGCTGGGGCGGAATGGCGATCGACGGGTTTCTGACACGCAGCCTGCGCGACACCGCGGCGCTTCTGGATGCGGTCAACGGGCCGGATCTTGGTGCGCCTTATTTCCCGCCACCGATGCAAGGGACCTTTGTGCAGGCGCTGGTCGCGCCACCACGCCGGTTGCGTGTCGCGCTGTGCCCGATGACACTCAGCGGGACGCCGGTGCATGCCGACTGTGCCGAAGCGGTCGAAAAGACCGGTCGCCTGCTCGAGAGCCTTGGACATGATGTCGAACCGGTCAGTTTGCCCGCCGATCTGGATGTCGAGGCGATGATGATCGCTTGGACACGTATTGTCGCCTGCGGCACGGCGCTGTCGGTTCGATCGGTCCTGCGGGGCAAACCGCTCGATCGGGAACTGCTGGATGGCGTGACACGCGGTGCACTTGCCTATGCCGAGCAGATCTCCGGCGCGGATTATCTTGAGGCCATTGGCGAGATACATGCTTTTGGCCGTCGCATGGCGCATTTCCTGACCGCGTGCGATGTGCTGGTGACGCCGACGCTGGCGGCGCCGCCCGCGCCGGTCGGACGGCACAAGCCGGATAACGAGGATTTCCTCGATTACCGCACCGGGCCGGGCGGCGTTTTCGAATATTCGCCCTTTACCGCCGTCTTCAACGCGAGCGGGCAACCCGCCGTGTCGCTGCCGCTGCACTGGACCGCAGAGGACCTGCCGGTGGGCGTGCATCTCGCGATGCCTTTCGGCGCGGACGAGGGCCTGATGTCGCTCGCCTCGCAGATTGAAGCGGCGGCGCCCTGGTGGGACAAGCAACAACAACTGGTCGCGAGACTCGGCTGACACAACAACAGGGGCGGAACAGGTTCATGACGGTTGCAGAGATCATCATCGAGAATGGCAGGCTGATCACGTTTGACGACAGCAACGGACACGCCGAGGCCATTGCACTTGCGGGCGGTCGTATTCTCGCCGTCGGCAGCAATGCCGAGATAGGCGCAATGCGCGGACCCGACACGCGGACCATCGACGCGGCGAAGTGCACGGTTCTGCCGGGTTTCATCGAAAGCCATATCCATCTGTTTTCCGGCGGTCTGGAACTGGGCCTGCTGGACCTCTCGACCAGCCATGATATCGAAACCGTCACGGCCAGGGTGCGCGCCTATTCGGCAGAGCAGCCGGATGTGCCGCTGCTCTACGCGATCGGGGCGCATTACGATCTGTTGGGGCCGGGACGGACGATCGACCGTCACGGGCTTGATCGGGTAATGCCCGACCGGCCGTTTGCGGTGATGGCGGCGGATCATCATACGTTATGGGCCAACACCCGCGCTCTGGAACTCGCCGGCATCCTGCGGGGCGGTTCGGTATCTGAAGGCAGCGAGATCGTGATGGGTGCAGACGGGCTGGCAACCGGCGAACTGCTCGAATCCGGTGCGTATGAACACGTTCTCGCCAAGACCGCATCCGGGGGGCGTGACCTTCTGGGCATGACAACCGGCAACGATCCTTCTCCTCCGGCGACATCGCAGCAACGTGCGGCGGACAAGGCGGTGCTGCGCGACGCGCTTCGGCATCTGGCAAAGACCGGCGTGACCACCTTTCACAACATGGACGGCAACCTGTATCAGCTTGAGCTGCTGTCGGAGATCGAGGCCGAGGGAGACCTGATTTGCCGGGGACAGATTCCGTTCCATCTCAAGAATTTCGATCCTGTCGACCGTCTTGCCGAGGCGGACGAGATGCGCCGACGGTTTGACAGTGACTGGCTCTGGTCCGGGCGGCTGAAACTGTTTCATGACGGGGTCGTGGAATCCGGCACGGCGGCCATGTTGCGCCCCTATCCGAACTGGCCGGACAGCACCGGTGCGCCGTTGTTCGCGCCGGAACAGTTCAACGAGATCTGCGTGCGGGCGGATGCGATGGGTTTGCAGATCAGCGTTCATGCCATCGGCGACGCCGCCGTGCGCGGCACGCTTGACGGTTATGCCGCCGCCCGCGCGGCCAACGGCGTCCGCGACAGTCGCCACAGGATCGAGCATATTGAAGTGCTTCATCCTGACGATCTGCCGCGCCTGCGGGCGCTTGACGTCGTCGCTTCGATGCAGCCGCTGCACGCGCCGTGGGGTGGGCTTTTTGCGCCCCCCAAAGAGGGGCAGGTCTTGCACGAAGACCAGAAGCCGCTGGCCTACGCCTGTCAGACGATCCGCGAAACCGGTGTGCCCCTGATCTTCTCCAGCGACTGGCCCGTGGTGCCGGTCGAGGTGTTGCCATCGCTCGGCGCGGCGGTCGCGCCAAAAGGGCTTGGCGGCAACTGGACGGATCAGAGACAGAACCTGCATGATGCACTGGCGAGCTATACGTCCACGGCGGCCTATGCGGAGTTCAGCGAAGGCAGAAAAGGCCGGCTGACGCCCGGCATGTTCGCCGATCTGGTGATCCTGTCCGACGACATTGAAAAGGTCGCGCCGGAAGCGGTGGGCGCGCTGTCGGTGCGGCTCACGATTTGCGGTGGCCGCGTGACGTATGACGCAGGCTAGGACGATCCGCTGGCGCCAAAGGAGGATCCCATGAGCGAACCACATGTCCTGATTGCCGGCGGTGGGATCGGCGGGCTGACGCTTGCGCTGACGCTGCATCAGATCGGTGTCAGGGCCACGGTTTTCGAGGCGGCGCGCGAGATGCGCCCGCTGGGGGTGGGGATCAACCTGCAACCGAATGCGGTGCGCGAGTTGATGGATCTCGGCATCGGCACCGACGCGCTGGACACGGTTGGGCTTCCGGCCCGCGAATGGGCGCTTGTCGGGCTGAACGGCCGGGAAATCTATGCGGAGCCGCGCGGGCTCGAGGCCGGGTATGCCTGGCCGCAATATGCCATGCATCGCGGCCTGTTTCACGTGTTGTTGTATGAAACCGTGATCAACAGGCTGGGGCCGGACGCGGTGCGGATGGGAACCCGCGTGTCATCCTACGAGCACCTGCCGGACGGGCGTGTCTCGGTGACCTGCACCGATGCGCGGGGCGATGTGGTGCGCCATGATGGCACGCTTCTGATCGGTGCGGATGGTATCCATTCGACCATCCGCGCGCAGATGTACCCGGATCAGCCTCCGATCCACTGGGGCGGCATTCTGATGTGGCGCGGCACGACGCGGATGCGCCCGATCCGAACCGGATCGTCCTTTGTCGGGTTGGGCACACATCGGCACCGTATGGTGGTCTACCCGATTTCGCATCCCGATCCTGACGGAATCTGCACCGTCAACTGGATCGCCGAACAGACCGTCGCGCCCGGGCATCGCTGGGAAAAGAGCGGCTGGTTCCGCCCGGTTGAAATCGACAGCTTCGCGCATGAATTCGACGGGTTCCGCTATGACTGGCTCGACGTCCCGGCGATGCTGCGCGCGTCGGACATCGCGTATGAGAACCCGATGATCGATCGTAACCCGATCCCGACCTGGGTTGACGGACCCGTTGCGCTGATGGGAGACGCGGCGCACGCGATGTATCCGACCGGGTCAAACGGGGCGAGCCAGGCGATCGTCGATGCGCGTGTGCTCGGGCAGTCGATGGTCGCGCGGGGTGTCACGCCAGACGCGCTTGCGGCATATGACGCGGCTCTGTGCGCGCCGGTGTCCCAACTGGTGCTGCGCAACCGCGAGGCGGGTCCGTTCGGGTTGCTCAATCTCGTGCATGAGCGCTGTGGCGGCGCGTTCGACAATATCGACGAGGTTATCCCGCCCGATGAACGGGCGGCCTTCGTGGCCGGATACAAGCAGGCCGCCGGCTTTGCCATCGAGCGCCTGAACGCGGCACCGCCGACTATCCCGCAAGGTGCAAAGGTGGCCGCCGCGCGGTGATCGCATCGCTTGCCTGGCTACGACCTAAGCGACGAACAGTGTGACGGTGGATCGTTCAACGCCACCGCCCGCGCATTGTTTCGATCTGAAAAAAAACGCGCGGAAACCGGTTGCACAAACCTATATTTCGGTTATTCATGAAATATGGAAATAGATATTCTCTCCCGCCTGTCGGCATTGGCACATCCGCAGCGCCTTGCGCTGTTCCGGCTGTTGATGCGCCGGTATCCGGACCAAGTTGCGGCGGGAGAACTGGCGCGGGCGCTCGACCTCAAGGCAAGCACGCTTTCCGCCTACCTCGCGACGCTGGTGCAGGCGGGGCTGCTGGTGCAGACGCGGGCAGGGACATCGCTGCTCTACAGCGTCAATCTTGCGGGCGTGCGGCAGACCTTCGACCACCTGTTCCTCGATTGCTGCCGCGGTCGTCCCGAACTGTGCCCTCCCATCTCGATGCCATCGGCGACAGAGCCCGCACCCCGGCCTGAGCGCCCGTACAACGTCCTCTTTCTCTGCTCCGGAAATTCGGTTCGTTCGATCCTGGCGGAGTCGCTGTTGCGTCACGAGGGGGGAGGGATGTTCAACGCCTACTCTGCCGGAACTAACCCGTGTTCCGCGCCGGATCCGCGCGTGCTCGATCTGCTCCGAACCTGCGGGCATGACATTGCAAATCTGCGATCCAAGGCGCTGAGCACCTATCGGTGCCCCGACGCGCCGGGATTCGATTTCGTTTTCACGGTTTGCGATCGGGCCGCAAATGAAGAGTGTCCGACCTGGCCCGGACAACCGATAAGTGCACATTGGGGCGTGCCCGATCCCACCGGGGTTCCGGGTGGCGAAGCGGAAAAGGCACTGGCCCTGAAGCAGACCTATGGCGCACTTTCACGGCGCATCGCCGGTTTTGCCGCCTTGCCGATCAAGTCTCTGGATCGGGTCTCCCTGCAACACGCGGTCGATGATCTGGCCCGACTGCCCGAAGAGAACGTGCCATCATGACAGTCTATGCCATCAACGGACTTGGCCGCATCGGGAAACTGGCCTTGCGCCCGCTGCTGGAACGCGGGGCCAGGATCGCCTGGATAAACGATGCGGTGGGTAATGCACAGATGCACGCGCATCTGCTCGAATTCGATACGGTGCATGGTCGTTGGCCCGCCACGTTCAGCCATGATGCAAACAGCGTGACGATAGACGGCACGCAGTTGCCCTTTGTCGGTACGGCTGATCCCGGCGCGCTGCCGCTCGATGGGGTAGACGTGATGATCGACTGCACCGGCAAGCACAAGACCGAGGCCAAGATGGCACCGTATTTTGACGCCGGGATCAAGAAGGTCGTGGTTTCAGCGCCGGTCAAGGATGGGCCGACCGCCAACATCGTCATGGGAGTCAATGACAGGGCCTATGACCCCGCGACACACCGGATCATCACCGCGGCCAGTTGCACGACCAATTGCATCGCGCCTGTGGTCAAGGTGGTGCATGACGCCATCGGTATCCGCCACGGGTCTATTACCACCGTGCATGATGTGACCAATACGCAGACAATCGTCGACAGGCCGGCCAAGGATCTGCGACGCGCGCGCTCGGCATTGAATTCGCTGATCCCCACCACGACCGGAAGCGCGACGGCAATCACCCTGATCTATCCCGAACTCGCGGGGCGGCTGAACGGTCACGCGATCCGCGTGCCGCTGCTCAATGCGTCGATCACGGATTGCGTGTTCGAAATGCAGCGCGAGACCAGTGTCGACGAGGTCAACGCCCTGTTCAAAAGCGCAGCCGAGGGACCGCTCCGGGGCATCCTCGGCTATGAGGACCGCCCGCTGGTTTCGGCCGATTACACCAATGACACCCGCTCGACGATTGTGGACGGGCCGTCGACCATGGTGGTCAACGGAACCCAGCTCAAGATATACGCGTGGTACGACAATGAAATGGGCTATGCGCATCGGCTGGCCGACGTGGCGCTGATGGTCGGGGCATCGTTGTGACAGGGCGTGCCGCGGGTCTGTCGGCCTATATCGCCGTCACCGCCGCCTATTGGGCCTTCATGCTCACCGATGGTGCGTTGCGCATGCTGGTGCTGCTTCATTTTCACACGCTGGGGTTTTCGCCGGTGCAACTGGCCTATCTCTTCGTGCTCTACGAGATCGCGGGCATCGTGACCAACCTGTCGGCGGGGTGGATCGCGGCGCGGTTCGGTTTAACCAGCACGCTCTATGCCGGGCTTGCCCTGCAGGTTGCTGCGCTGATCGCGCTCACACGGCTTGATCCCGGCTGGACAGTCGGCGCATCGGTGGCCTTCGTGATGCTGGTGCAGGGCGCATCGGGCGTGGCAAAGGACCTGGCCAAGATGTCATCGAAATCGGCGGTCAAACTGCTTGCGCCGGCGACGGGCGGCGGACTGTTTCGTTGGGTCGCATTGCTCACGGGGTCCAAGAACGCGGTCAAGGGTTTCGGTTTTCTGGTCGGGGCAGCGGGTCTCGCGACCATCGGGTTTGTCGCGACGCTGTGGGTGATGGCTGCGGCGCTTGGGCTGATCCTGATCGCGGTGCGCGTGTCGATGCCACCGGGCTTGCCCGAGGGGCGCAAGGACGCGAAATTCTCGGAACTCTTTTCGCGGTCGCGCAATGTGAACTGGCTGTCCGTGGCGCGGGTTTTCCTGTTTGGCGCGCGCGATGTCTGGTTCGTGGTCGGCATCCCGATCTATTTCTACGCGGTTCTGTCGGATGGCAGCGAAGCGGGCAACCGCACGGCGTTTTTCATGATCGGGACGTTCATGGCGATCTGGATCATTCTGTATGGTGCGATCCAGGCCGCAGCGCCACGCATCCTGCGCGCCAATGCGCGCAGCGAAGCCGATCTTGTCGGCGCCGTGCAACGCTGGGCGCTGATGCTCTGCGCGGTGCCTGCGGTTCTGACGGGGCTGGTCGCGACGCAGAGCGAACCGGTGGCCTGGCTGACGCTGTCGCTGGTTGTCGGCCTCATGACCTTCGGGGTGCTGTTCGCGGTGAACTCGTCGCTGCACTCCTATCTGATCCTCGCTTTCACGCGTGATGATCGGGTGACCATGGATGTGGGATTTTACTATATGGCCAACGCAGCGGGGCGATTGCTCGGAACGCTGCTGTCAGGGCTGACCTATCAGACAGGCGGTTTGCCCCTGTGTCTCGGAACGGCGGCGATCATGGTGGCGTTGAGTGCGCTCGCCGCCGGCAAACTCAAACCTCAAACCTCGCAAGGCGCAATTGCATGAGCATTTTCGAACGTTACCTCAGCCTGTGGATCGCACTGGCCATTCTCGCCGGGATCGCCCTGGGCAGTGTCGCGCCCGGCCTTGTGGACATGATCGCGGCGGCCGAGGTCGCACAGGTCAATCTGGTGGTTGCGGTGCTGATCTGGGCGATGGTCTATCCGATGATGGTGGGGGTCGATCCGGCCTCGCTCAGGGACGCGGTGCGCCAGCCGAGGGGGCTCTTGATCACGTTGATTGTCAACTGGCTGATCAAACCTTTTACAATGGCGGCGCTGGCGGTCCTGTTCTTTGACCATGTCTTTGCCGATTACCTCTCGCCCGAGGATGCGATGCAATATACGGCTGGCCTGATCCTGCTGGGCGCGGCACCCTGTACGGCGATGGTGTTCGTCTGGTCGCAACTGACGCGCGGCGACGAAAGCTACACGCTGGTTCAGGTCACGGTGAACGATGTCATCATGGTGTTTGCCTACGCACCTCTTGTCGCGCTGCTGCTCGGCGTGACCAATATCGAGGTGCCGTGGAACACGCTGGTTCTGTCGGTCTTGCTGTTCGTTGCGCTGCCGTTCGTCGCCGGACTTCTGACGCGGCGTTTTCTGGGAACAGAGGCGCGCATCAACGCCTTTCGCGACTCCATAAAACCGTTTTCGATCGCCGGTCTGATCGCGACTGTGGTGATCCTGTTCGGATTGCAGGGCCAGGTCATTCTCGACCGACCCCTGGTGATCGCGATTATCGCGGTGCCGATCCTGATCCAGAGCTACGGGATATTCGCGATTGCCTATGCCGCCGCCTTCGCGCTCAGGGTTCCGCACAGGATCGCCGCACCCTGCGCATTGATCGGGACATCGAATTTCTTTGAACTCGCCGTGGCCGTCGCCATTTCGCTGTTCGGTCTCAATTCGGGCGCGGCGCTGGCGACCGTCGTCGGTGTGCTGGTCGAGGTGCCGGTCATGTTGTCGCTGGTGGCGTTCTCCAACCGGACCCGCGCCAGATTCCCCGTGCAATGATCGGCCCCGGTCGTCTGACGCGCGCCGCTCTGTCCTAGCTGCCGCGCGGATCGAGCAGCTTTGCAATAACGCTGTCGCCGCTGATCTGGCCAATGATGTCGCCGTCCACCATGACGCCGACCGGGTGACCGGTTTGCAGAACCTGGCCCATCACCTTCTGAATGCTCAGGTCGGGAGCGACGCACGCGGCGGGGACGCTGTCGCCGACCGGTTCCATCACGTCGCGGGCGCAGAGCACGCCAAGCGGATTCATATGCGCCACGAAATCGGCGACGTAATCATTGGCCGGGGCGGAGAAAATCTGTTGCGGAGTGCCGCATTGCACGATGCGGCCGCCCTCCATGATCGCGATCCGGTTGCCCAGCTTGAATGCCTCGTCCAGATCGTGGCTGACAAAGATGATGGTGCGGCGCAGTTCTTTTTGCAGGTCCAGCAATTCATCTTGCAGCCGCGTCCGGATCAGCGGATCAAGCGCCGAGAACGGTTCGTCCATCAACAGGATCGGTGCGTCCGTGGCAAAGGCGCGGGCCAGACCCACGCGCTGCTGCATCCCGCCTGACAGTTCACCGACCTTGCGGTCGGCCCAGTCCGCCAGACCGACAAGTTCAAGCTGCCGGTTGACCTGCGCGCGCCGGTCGTTGCGCGACAGGCCGGACAGTTCGAGACCAAGTCCGACATTCTCGTGCACGGTGCGCCAGGGCAGCAGGCCGAATTGCTGAAACACCATGGCGACATGGTTCTGGCGAACCCGACGCAGGGTCGCGGGATCGGCGTGGGTGACATCGACCATACCGGTGCCGTCGTTGATGCTGACCGAGCCGCGCACCACCGGGTTCAGCCCGTTGATTGCGCGCAGCAGCGTGGACTTGCCGGACCCTGACAGGCCCATGAGGACAAGGATTTCGCCCTCTTGGACGGTGAGGCTGCAATCATGCACCCCAAGAACCTGGCCGGTGGCGGTCTGGATCTCCGCGCGCTCCTGCAATGCGTCCATCAGGGGCAAGGCCTGTTCCGGTTGGTCTCCGAACACGATTGACACGTTGTCGATCGTGACGGCGGCGGAAGTGGCATCTGTCATCGTTCAGCGCTCCATCCGCAGCATGCGGTCGAGCATGATCGCCAGCACCACGATGATGAAACCGCTTTCGAACCCGAGCGCGATATTCACCGAGTTGATCGCCCGTAGGACAGGCACGCCAAGCCCGTCGGCCCCCACAAGTGCGGCAATGACCACCATCGACAGGGACAGCATGATGGTCTGGTTCAACCCCGCCATGATCTGTGGCAGCGCGTAGGGCAGTTCCACCTTGAACAGCGTCTGCCGGTTGGTCGCTCCGAATGATTGCGCCGCTTCCAGCAACGGTTGCGGCGTCGATGAGACCCCCAGATGCGTCAGCCGGATCGGTGCGGGCAGAACAAAGATCACCGTCGCGATCAGTCCCGGCACCATGCCGATGCCAAAGAACACGATGGCAGGGATCAGGTAGACGAAGGTGGGCAGGGTCTGCATCAGGTCCAGCACCGGGCGCATGGCGCGATAGAGCTTGGGCCGGTGGGCCGCCGCGATCCCGAGCGGCACCCCGAGCGCCATGCAGAAGACGCAGGCCGACAGGACCAGCGTCAGGCTCTCGGTGGTTTCCTCCCAATAGCCCTGGTTCAGAATGAACAGGAATCCGAGCGCAACGAAAAGACAGGTTTTCCAACTGCGCTGGAACAGCCATGTCAGTCCGACAAACCCCGCAACCACGATCAGCGGGTGCGGGGTTTGCAGCACCCTGAGGATGCCGTCGATCATGGTTTCCATGAACACCGACAGCGCGTCGAAGAACCAGTCGAAATTGTCCTGTAGCCAGAGAAAAAAAGCCTCGGCCCAGTCCCCGACGGGAATCTTGCGGTTGGTCAACCAATCCATGGATGCTCCGTGTCAGGTGCTGAGGCCGGACGGCGGATCAGTTCAGCAAGGCTTTGCTGGCGGTTTCAAAAGCATCATTCTCGCCGCTGGCATCCTTGACGCCGTCAAGCCATGCCTTCAGCGTGTCGGGATTGCCAGCGATCCACGTGGATGCGGCATCGGCCGGATCGGCCCCGTCGTCAAGGATCGCACCCATGATCTCGTTTTCCATAGCCAGCGTGAATTCGAGGTTCATCAGCAGTTTGCCGACATTCGGGCATTCCTCGACATATCCGGCGCGGGTGTTGGTAAAGACGGTGGCACCGCCAAGGTTGGGACCGAAAAAATCGTCGCCGCCGGTCAGGTAGGTCAGCTCGAAATTGGCGTTCATCGGGTGTGGTTCCCAGCCCAGGAATACGATCGGCTCGTCCCGTCGGTCGGCGCGGGCCACCTGTGCCAGCATCCCCTGTTCCGAGCTTTCCTTGACGTCGAAATCGTTCAGCCCAAATGCACCTTGCTCGATCATGTCGAGGATCAGGCGATTGCCGTCATTGCCGGGTTCGATCCCGTAGATCGTGTTGTCCAGAGCCTCGCCCTGTGTCGCGATGGCATCGAACGAGGTGATGCCGAGATCGGCCCCGGCCTTGTTGGTGGCCAGTGTGTATTTCGCCCCTTCAAGGTTGGCGCGCACGGTGTCGACGGTGCCTGCCTCGCGATAGGCCGCGATGTCGGCCTCCATCGTGGGCATCCAGTTGCCCAAGAATACGTCGATGTCGCCCGCCGCAAGCGAGGCGTAGGTCACCGGCAGGGACAGAACCTTGATGTCTGTCTCATAGCCGAGTGCCTCCAGCACCACGGTGGTGGCGGCGGTCGTCGCGGTGATATCTGTCCAGCCCACATCCGAAAAGGTCACGGAATTGCATTCGGCGGTTGCCGTGGTCGCGGCTGCGGCCAGCGCGAGCGCGGAAACAAGTGTCTTGGTCATTCTGTCAAATCTCCCCTGAGTTTTCCGATTGATGCGCCTTGAGGCTTGAAATTGCAACCGTACAGCCGGGTCAGCGCCGATTTGCATAGCGTTGTTCTTCTTCGAAATAGGCATCAAAGCCAATGCGCGTTTTCATGTCGTCAAAGGACATGAGCGTGTCCGGAGCCGGTGTGCCGGTCCTGAATGCCTCAAGGGCTTGTGTCATCGCCTGCATCGCCGCCGCCATCAGTGTCAGCGGATAGGCGGCGATCTTGAAGCCGATCTCTTCGAGTTCGGAAGGGGGCAGGGCCGGGGTCATGCCGCCCTCGACGATGTTGGCCATCTTGGGACCGTCCAGCTCATCGCATATGACGCGCATCTCGTGTTCGTCGCGGGGGGCTTCGACAAACAGGATGTCGGCGCCAAGGCGGCGAAACTCGCGCGCGCGCAAGATGGCTTCGTCAAGTCCATGATCATGGCGGGCATCGGTTCGGGCGAGGATCAGGATATCATGGCCTTCGGCCCGCGCATCGGCGGCGGCGCGGATGCGTTCATAGGCTTCGTCCCGGCTCACCACGCTCTTGCCCGCGGTGTGGCCGCAGCGTTTGGGGGCGACCTGATCTTCGATCATGACGGCGGCGAATCCGGCCTGTGCGAAACCTGCGACGGTGCGTTTGACGTTCAGCGCATTGCCATACCCGGTGTCGCCATCGCCGATGACAGGCATCGACACCGCGTTACAGATATTGCGCCCCTGATCCAGCACTTCGGCATATGACATGAGCCCGGTATCCGGCATCCCGAGGCGCGCGGCGGCCGTGGCAAAGCCCGACATGAAGCTGAGCGGAAACCCCGCCTGTTCGATCAGCTTGGCCGAAAGCGGATCGAAACAACAGGGCATCGTGATCAGACCGGGCTGGGCCAGCAGGTCGCGCAGTTTGTCGGCTTGGGATTGGGGCATGTCGGGCATCACAGTTTGAATGGAATATAGAGGGCGAGATCGGGCCACAGATAGAGCAGGACAACCATCAGCAGCATCAGTGCAAGGAAGGGCAGGGTGCCGCGCGACACATCCGACAGGCTCGACCGGGTGACGGATTGAATGACGTACAGGTTGAGCCCGACCGGCGGCGTGATCAATGCGCATTCGACCATGATGACCATGTAGATGCCGAACCAGATCGGATCGAATCCCATGCCGGTTGCGGCGGGCAGCAGCACCGGCGTCATGATCAGCACCATCGACAGCGCCTCGAACACCAGCCCCATGCACAGCAGGACCAGCGAAACCAGGAGGATCAGCCCGACAGGCGTCGCGATGGCTTCGGAGATCATCAGCGAGATCTCCTGCGGAATGCGATAAAGGGTGATCGCCTTGCCGAAGATCTTTGCGCCCGCGATGATCAGCAGGATCGCCACGGTGGTGGCCATCGAGGCCATCATTGCTTCCCACAGTTTGGCCCAGCTGAGCGAACGCAGCAGGACGCCGGTAATCAGCAGGGCCATCGCAAAGCCGATTGCCGCTGCTTCGGTCGGGGTGAAGGCACCGGAATAGATACCGCCCAGAATGACAGCGGCCAATCCGATCGAGGGCAGCGCGCGCAGGGTTGCGCGGCGCCGTTCGCTCCAGCTTGCGGCGGGGACGGGCGTGTAGTCCTGCAGGAACCGGGCGGACAGGATTGCATAGATGATGAACAGTACGATCAGTCCGAGACCCGGACCGATTCCGGCCATGAACAGCGCGATCACAGATTCCTCGGTGACAAACCCGTAGATGATCAGCGGGATGGACGGCGGGATCAGGATGCCAAGCGTACCGCCGGCAGCAAGCAGTCCATAGACGAACCGCTTGTTATAGCCGCGCGAGATCATCTCGGGAGCGGCGACCGTGCCGATGGTGGCGGCGGTGGCGACGGAACTTCCCGAAATCGCCGCGAAGATGCCGCAGGACAGGATCGTTGCCACGGCCAGCCCGCCCGGCCAGTGCCCGACCCAGGCCTGCACAGCCGCAAAGAGATCACGCCCCACACCTCCCTTGAGCAGCACATTGGACATCAGCAGGAACAGAGGCACGGCGAGCAGGATGAAGCCGTCCATCGTGGACAGGATCGCCTGTGGTGCCATCAGGGGCGAGAACCCCCCGGCGATCAGCATGCCAAGGCCGAGCGCGCCGAGCGCGAAAGCCACCGGCACCCCGATGAGCAATAGCCCGAACAGCGCGACGAGAATTACGGCGACCGTCATTCCTGGCCCTCGGCATGCGTGATGTCATCGCCCTGCCAGATGCGCCAGAGACAGGCCAGACAAGACAGGATCAGGAGCAGGAACCCTGCGGGTATCGAGGCTTCGGGAAGCCAGGCGGGCAGATCCAGCATCGTGCCCGTGGTGCGCCCACGTTCGAAACTGTCGAAAAAGATGCGGTAACCATAGACCAGCACCACCCCCGAAAAGCACAGAATCACCAGCAGCGATGCCACCTCCGCAGCCTGTCGCAACGGGCGCGGCATCTGTGCGGTCAGCGCCGTGACCCGGATATGGCGACCATGGCTCAGCGCCCATCCCATTGCGATGGGGCAGGCCCAGATCAGGCAGAGCTGGCTGAGCTCCGCCGCCCAGATCGTCGGGGCGTTGAAGAAATAACGTGCGACCACCTCATAGGTCAGCAGCACGCCGGTCAGGGTCAGCAGCCCGGCCGCCAGCCACGCCATGGCGGTTTCAATCAGTGTGACGATGCGCATTATCGGTGGTCCTTGGACAGCGGATCGCCCCGCGACATGCGCGGGGCGGCAGGGGCCTAGAATTGCTGGGCGGCGTCCAGCATGGCCTTGCCGGCGTCACCGGTCTTGCCAAGGAAAATCTCGTAGACCGGCTGCGACGCCTGTTTCCACGCGGCCAGTTCCTCTTCGGTCGGGGTGTAGATGGCCATGCCGTTTTCTTCAGCCATGGCATAGGCGCTGGCCTCGATCGAGGCCATCTCGTCACGCACCGCGTTTTCGGCATTGACCGCCGCCGCCGAGATGATCTCGCGATGTTCCGCCGGCAATCCGTTCCACCAGTCGGTATTGGTCACGACGACAAATTCGATATCGGCGTGGTTGGTCACCGTGATCGTATCCATCACCTCCCAGAGCGAGCGCGACTGCACACCCGACACACCGGTCATGCCGATGTCGACGGTGCCGCGTTGATAGGCAAGATATTGTTCCGAGCCGGAAATGATGGTGGGCGCGCCGCCTGCGGCTTCGGTAAAGTCGCCGAGGGTCTTGCCAAACACGCGAACCTTCTTGCCTTCCATGTCTGCCGGAGTCGCGATGGGCCCACCGTTGGAGAGCATGACCGCGCCGCCATAAGCCTGCCACCAGAGGATCGTCGATCCGGTTTCCTTGACCGCTTCATCGATAGGGCCGCGCACCGGGCTGCCGGGGGCGACCGCCTTGCGGACCTTTTCTTCGGTATCGAACAGGAACGGCTGATAGAATATGTCCACCATCGGGATGTCACCGACATAGCGGGTCAGCGACGCGACGCCCGCCTCGATGGCGCCGGAACCGACGGCCTGCGGCACTTCCTTGTCCTTGTAGAGTTGGGCACTGTCATAGATCTCGACGGAAATGTCGCCGTTCGATGTGGCCTCGACCTCTTCCTTGAAGGCCAGCAGATTTTGCCCCAAATGGCTCTTCAGCGGCAGTTGCAGCGAGATCCGCATGGTGGTTTCGGACGCCTGAACAGCCAGCGAACCGGCCATAAGCAACGCCGCCGAGGCAAGCCCGGTTACAAGTGTTTTCATTGTTTCCTCCCTAGATCGTCTGGTATTTCTTGCGGAATCAAGGGCAGATTACAAGCACTTACCTCAAAATCGCATGGACGAATGCGCCTGTCGACGGACTTCGGATCGATATCCGGGGCCAATCTCCGGGCGGAGCGCCGCGCGTGGTGGATCGGTATATAGACGAGTGAAGGCCGGCACCCGCGATACGCAGGGACAGAACCGGACAATCGCCGCTTCGCATCTGCACCCGGCGCATCGAACGATATGTCGAACGCTGCGTTCGGAAGTTTGCCGCCTTTCGATTCATTCACCTCTCTGAGTTGTTGGCTTTGCTTTTTGTGGAAAACACATAGATTAGACGATGAAAGGAACGCGCCGTGAAAGAAACACTCATGGATGTAGACGGGTTGATTGCCTGTCCGGTCTGCGATGCCCTGCATTACGTTGTCGATGTGCCGAACAACGCGCAGGCAAGTTGTCATCGCTGTGAAGAAGTCCTGTTTGCGCCCAAGCCGGACGCGATGACCCGCGTGGTCATGCTTGCCGCCACTGCTCTGATCCTGATGGTCACGGCGGTGTTCTTTCCGTTTCTCGATCTGAGCGCGGGGGGCTTTGAGCAGCACAGTTCGGTGCTGGACGCGATTACCGCCTTTTCCGACGGGCTGCTGCTGCCGCTGTCCTTTGCGGTGGCGGCGCTGATCGTGATCCTGCCGGCGTTGCGGCTCATCGCGATCTTGTATGCGATCGGCCCGATGATGATCGGACACGCCCCGGCGCGTCATGCGACAGCGGCCTTCCGTTTCGCACAGGTTCTGCGGCCATGGTCGATGGCCGAGATTTTCATCGTCGGTGTCGCGGTGGCACTGGTCAAGGTCGGGGGGCTGGCGACGGTGGCGGTCGGCCCGGCGTTCTGGGCCTTTGTTGCGCTGGTGGTGGTTACGACTCTGAATGACACGGTAATGTGCAGGTTGACGATTTGGAAGACGCTAGAAGACCGATCGCGGTATTGACCGCGCGCCGTGCGGGCCTCGTGGCTTGCACCACCTGTTGCAAGGTGCATCACCCCGGCGAGGCGACCTGCCTGCGTTGCGGTTCGTCTTTGCACAGCCGCGACCCGGGCAGCCTGCAACATGTCTGGGCCTGGTGGATTGCCGGGCTGATCATGTACATCCCGGCGAACATCTACCCGATGCTCAGGACCGCGTCGCTGGGACATGAAACCCAGAACACGATCATTGGCGGTGTCTTCGAGCTGATCGCGTACAACTCTTATGGCGTTGCGCTTATCGTGTTCATTGCCTCGGTGATCATTCCGGTCGGCAAGTTCATTGCCATCGCCTTTCTCGCGCTCAGCATCAACCGCGCCAGTATCCTGAGCGCAAAGGCGCGCCTGCACCTGTACGAGGTGGTCGAGTTCATCGGGCGCTGGTCGATGCTGGACGTATTTGTCGTTGCGATCCTGTCGGCCCTTGTACAATTCGAGTTTGTTGCCAATGTGCATCCGGGGATCGCGGCGGTATCATTTGCCTTGTCGGTTGCATTCACGATGCTTTCCGCGCAAAGCTTCGATCCCCGACTGATATGGGACGCGGATGAGGCCGATCCAACATGAGTGAAGACCTGAAACCAGCCGATATGGATGTCACTCCACCCTCGCGCTCGCCGTGGCGCAATCTGTCCTTGGTTTGGGTGGTGCCGGTTCTGGCACTGCTGGTATCGCTGATGGTGGCGTGGAAAGCCTATTCCGATCGCGGCGTGCTGATCGAGATCAGCTTTGAGAACGCTGCCGGGATCAAGGCCGGTGAAACCGCGCTTCGGTATCGCGAGGTCACGATCGGGATGGTGGAAAAGGTCGGCTTCTCTGACGATCTGAAAACGGTCGAGGTGTCCGTGCGCGTTCAGAAAGAGGTGGCGCCGTTCATCAATGAAACTGCACAATTCTGGGTGGTACGGCCCGAAGTTTCTGCCGAGGGCGTTTCTGGCCTGTCGACGGTGCTGAGCGGCGTCTACATCGACAGCAGCTGGGAGAATACCGGCGCGCCGGCCGTAGAATCCTTCGTGGGATTGGAGAGCCGACCGCTGATCGACCTGAACGAAAAGGGCACACGCATTACCCTGCGCGTATCCGGGGGCAAGATAATATCCGGTGGCGTGCCGATCTTTTACCGGGGCATTCGCGTCGGTCGCACCGAGACACCGCGTCTGAACAAGGCCGGCTCGGCGGTTCTGATCGATGCGATGATCGAGGCACCTTATGACAAGTACCTGACGACGGCGACGCGGTTCTGGGACACGTCGGGTTTCGCCGTATCGCTTGGTGCGGCGGGGCTCAAGCTGGATGTGGGCAGCTTTGCAACGCTGATCAGCGGTGGCGTGTCGTTCAACACCTTCTTTTCCGGCGGTGCGCCGGTGAAACCGGGACAGGTCTATGAACTCTACAATGACGAGGATATGGCTCGCGAAAATGCCTTCTCGCGCGTGTCTTCCCGGACATTGACGGTTGCGACGATATTCGAAGAGGGCGTGTCGGGCCTGTCACCGGGGGCGGCGCTGAACTTCAAGGGTCTGAAAATCGGCGAGGTTGACACGCTCTCGGCCTTTGTAAGCGATGACAGCGACACGCCGCAGGTGAACCAGCTGGTCACGTTCAAGGTCGATCCTGACCTGATGGGGCTGCCTGAGGGTGCCACGACGCAAGAGGCGCTCGATTTCATCGGACAGGCGGTCAAAGGGGGCGTGCGGGCACGGCTCAACAAGGCGAGTCTGCTGACGTCGTCGCTGATCGTGGAACTCGTGGAAATCGAAAACGCGGTGCCGGCGGTGTTTGATCGCGAGGCCGAACCCTACCCGATGATCCCGAGCGTGGAAACCGATCTTCCCGACCTGAACGCCACGATGGAAGGCGTGATGGAACGGATAAACGGGCTCAAGATCGAGGAATTGATCGCACGGGCGACCGGCATGATGGCGAGCATCGAGGCCATCGCGTCAAGCGAAAAGGTCCGCGCCGCACCGGGAGAGATTGTCGGGCTCATCGAGGATGCCCGTGCACTGGTCGCCGGTGAAGCCATGCAGGCGCTGCCCGGCGATTTGAGGGGTGTCATCGAGGAACTGCGCAGCACGATTGCCAAGGCCAATACGGAAAACCTGGTTGAGCAACTGGTGGCGACACTGAAACGGGCGGAAGAGGCGGCTGACAGCTTGTACACCGCCGCCGATGACGTGCCCGCTGTGGTCGCGGAACTGCGTCAGGTGGCGGCCAAGGTCGCGGGTCTGAAGGCAGAAGAACTGCTGGATGCGGCGACCGGTTTGATGAACAGCGCAAATGCGCTGATCGACACGGACGGCGCACGGGAATTGCCGCCGGCACTGGCCTCTGCATTGGTCGAGGTCCGGGACCTGCTGGGTGATCTGCGCGAGGGCGATGCGGTCAGCAATGTCAACGTCGCTCTGTCTTCGGCCAAGGATGCCGCGGTATCGGTCGAAACGGCGGTCGCCGGTCTGCCCGGCGTGGTCAACCGGCTGGAAGGAATCGTCACCGAGGCCGAGGCGCTGATCGCCACCTATGGTGCACGGTCCGATTTCAACGCGGAAACCCTTGCCATGCTGCGCGAGGTACGCACCACGGCGCGTAGTATCGCCGCGCTGGTGCGCACGCTTGAGCGTAGCCCTAATTCGATCCTGTTTGGAAAGTGATGCCATAATGACGACTGTATTCAGCCGATTGGCCCTGTGTCTGGCGATGACGCCGCTGCTTGCCGGGTGCGGCGAGACCAATGCCCGCTACCTGCTCGACGCACCATCGCCGGCGCAGCGTGTCGGCGTTCGGGTCAGCACGATCGAGGTGCGTGACGTTCAATTGCCCGACTATGCCTCGGCGTCGGAAATCGTGGTACAGGACGAGGCCGGCGCGCTGTTGCCGCTGTCCAGTGCGATCTGGGCGGACGACCCTGTGCGGGGCATATCGCTGGCCCTGGCGCGCAATCTCGACGCGGCCTCGTCCGCGACGGCAATGACCGAACCCTGGCCCCTGGCGGAACCGCCCGATGCGCGGGTCGATGTGCGGGTCGAGCGCATGGTTGCGCAGTTTGACGGCCAGTTCCGGCTGAGCGGTCAATACGCCATCTCATCGCCGGACCGGGTGGTGCGCGAACGCATCGAGCGGTTCGAGATCCTGCGCCCGATGGCAGATCAGACGCCCACCTCGGTTGCTGCCGCGACAAGTGGTGCCTTGCTGACCTTGTCGGAACAGATCGCGAGTCGCCTGCGCTAGGCTGCGCCGCGGGCACCTGTGGCCACGCGGGCTCGATCTTGTCCGGCGCACCGAACACAACAGGGGCGGCGACATATGATGTCGCCGCCCCTGCTTTTCATGGATCGGATCAGTTCAGGTCGAACCGGTCCGCGTTCATGACCTTGGTCCATGCGGCAACAAAATCATTGACGAATTTCGCCTGATTGTCGTCCTGCGCATAGACCTCGGCATAGGAGCGAAGGATCGAGTTCGAGCCGAACACCAGATCCATCCGCGTTGCCGTCCAGCGGGTCTCGCCGGATTTGCGGTCACGGATTTCATAGAGACCGTTATCGACCGGGATCCACTGATACGCCATGTCGGTCAGGTTCACGAAGAAATCGGGAGTGAGCGCGCCGGGACGGTCGGTGAACACGCCATGCTTGGTTCCGCCGTGGTTGGTATCCATGGCCCGCATGCCGCCGACCAGAACCGTCATCTCGCTTGCGGTCAGGCCCATCAGCTGGGTGCGGTCGAGCATCATCTCTTCCGGGCTCACCACGTAATCGGCCTTCTGCCAGTTGCGATAGCCATCGGCCAGCGGTTCAAGCACGTCAAAGCTTTCGGCGTCGGTCATCTCGTCCGTGGCATCGCCGCGACCGGGTGCAAACGGCACCTTGATCTCGACACCGGCAGCTTTTGCAGCCTGTTCGACACCGACATTACCGGCCAGCACGATGACATCGGCGAGCGAGGCACCGCTCTCTGCCGCGATCGGTTCCAGCACCGACAGGACACGGGTCAGACGCTCGGGCTCGTTGCCTTCCCAGTCCTTTTGCGGCGCAAGACGGATGCGGGCGCCATTCGCACCGCCGCGCATGTCCGAACCGCGATAGGTCCGGGCACTGTCCCAGGCGGTTGAAACCATGTCCGACAGGCTCAGGCCGCTATCGGCAATCTTTGCCTTGAGTGCGTCCACATCGTAATCGGTCGAACCGGCCGGCACCGGATCCATCCAGATCAGGTCTTCCTGAGGTACGTCAGGCCCGATGTAGCGTGCCTTGGGTCCCATGTCGCGGTGGGTCAGCTTGAACCAGGCACGCGCAAAGGTTTCCGAGAAGTAATTCGGATCTTCGCGGAACTTCTGGCAGATCGCATTATAGGCGGGGTCGACCTTCATCGCCATGTCCGCATCGGTCATGATCGGCATGCAGCGGATCGAGGGGTCCTCTACGTCGACCGGCATGTCGGCTTCGTCGATGCTGACGGGTTCCCATTGCCACGCGCCTGCCGGGCTCTTTTTCAGCTCCCACTCGTGATCGAACAGCATGTCGAACCAGCCCATGTCCCATTTGGTCGGATTGGCTGTCCATGCGCCCTCGATGCCTGACACCACTGTGTCGCGGCCAACGCCACGGCCTTTGGTGTTTACCCAGCCGATGCCCTGGTATTCGGGGCCGGCGGCTTCCGGTTCGGGGCTGAGGTTGTCGGCAGAGCCATTACCGTGGCTTTTGCCGATGGTGTGCCCACCGGCGGTCAGCGCGGCGGTTTCCTCGTCGTCCATCGCCATCCGCTTGAAGGTCTCGCGGATCTGCTCCGCAGTCTTTGCCGGGTCCGGCTGGCCGTTGACGCCTTCGGGGTTCACATAGATCAGACCCATCTGGACAGCCGCCAGCGGGTTCTCCATGGTGGCCGGCTCTTCGACATTTTCATAGCGCGCGTCGCTGGGCGCCAGCCATTCCTTCTCGGCGCCCCAGTATACGTCATGCTCGGGATGCCAGATGTCCTCGCGACCAAAGGCAAAGCCGTAGGTCTTCAGCCCCGCGACCTCATAGGCCACGGTACCGGACAGGATGATCAGGTCGGCCCAGGAGAGCTTGTTTCCGTACTTCTTCTTGATCGGCCAGAGCAGACGACGGCCCTTGTCGGTGTTGACGTTGTCAGGCCAGGAGTTCAGCGGCGCGAAACGCTGGTTTCCGGTGCCGCCGCCACCGCGACCATCGGCGAGGCGATACGATCCCGCCGCGTGCCAGGAGACCCGGGCGAACATCCCGACATAGCTGCCCCAGTCGGCAGGCCACCAGTCCTGGCTTTCGGTCATCAGCGCGCGAAGATCAGCCTTGAGCGCCTCGACATCGAGCTTCTTGACCTCTTCGCGATAGTTGAAGTCCGGACCCATCGGATTGGTTTTGGTGTCGTGCTGGTGCAGGATGTCAAGGTTCAGCGCGTTCGGCCACCAATCCATCACCGACTTGCTGCTCTCGGTATTGCTACCGTGCAGAACCGGACATTTGCCCGATGTGTCGATATTGTTTCCGTCCATGTCTTAGCTCCCGTTCTGGCTATCTTAACTGACGTTTCAAAGCAGGCACATCTCACTTGCGAGAGCACGGCACGGCCTCACCGGGCTTGCCATGCAAATCGCAGTTTCATCCGGCCATTGGTAAGGCCGCGGTCCGATTATCGGCTGGTCCTGTGGCATCTCCTGCTTTCTAGAATCGTTATAACAAAGCTCGATGATTTCTATAAGTTGTATTTTTTCATTGTTGCGATAAAATTTTCTTATGAAAAATGTCACGCTCAAACAGTTGCGCTATTTCGAGGCGCTCGCCCGACACAGGCATTTCGGCCGAGCCGCCGAAGCCTGTGCCATCACGCAACCGGCGCTCTCGGTGCAGATCAAGGAACTCGAGCAGGACCTTGGCGCGATTCTCTTCGAGCGCGCCGCGCGGCAGGTCCGGCTGACGACCTTGGGCGAGGCGTTCCTGTTGCGGGTGCAGGACGTGCTGCGCGCGGTCGAGGGGCTGGGCGATCTTGCGCGGGCCTCGCACGCCGGGCTGGTCGGGCGTTTGCGCCTTGGTGTGATCCCCACGATTGCGCCGTACCTCTTGCCGACAATCATCGCCCGCCTGTCCGAGGCACATGGCGAACTGGATGTGTTCGTGCGCGAAACGATGACTCCCAAGCTGGTCCAGGAGCTTCTGGACGGACGTCTGGACGCCGCGATTGTCGCTCTCCCGATTGGTGAACCGTCGCTGGTCGAGACCGAGCTGTTCTCGGAAAACTTCGTGCTGATCCGCCCGAGGGCAGAAGCCGGCAATCCGGTTCCAAAAGGCGAGGAGTTGCGCCGGATGCGCCTTTTGTTGCTGGAAGAGGGGCATTGCTTTCGTGATCAAACCCTGGCGTTCTGCAATATCCAGTCCTCCTTGCCCCGCGACGGGCTGGATGGAAGTTCGCTGTCTACACTGGTTCAGATCGTAGATGCCGGGATGGGAGTCACCTTGATTCCGGAGATGGCCGTGTCGGTCGAAACGCGTGCGGCATCGGTGTCGATTGCCCGCTTTGCCGAACCGCAACCGTCACGGCGCATCGGGATGATCTGGCGCAAGACCAATCCCCTGGGCGAGCAATTGATGCAGGTTGCCGAGATCGTCCGTCAGGCGGGCCGGCATCTTCGCGGCCAGTCCTCTTAACGAAGGGGCGGCCAAATGCCCGGATTTCAGATCCGGGACAGTGCGCTAGCGCCCTGATATTCCTGTCTCTTTTGAGGGAAGGTGGCTGGCAGCCCGTAGGGGAATCGAACCCCTCTTTCCAGGTTGAAAACCTGGCGTCCTAACCGATAGACGAACGGGCCAGCGTTAGTGGGCGTTCATTAGGCAATCGCACGGGGGCACGCAAGAGAAAAAATACCGAAATCGAAAAGAAAGTGGATGAGCGACCGGGTCAGGCGGATCGCGCAGGTGCGACGTCGTCCAGGCGAAGCTGGGGCGTCTTGCGACCGCGCCATTCGTTGATTTCAAGGCGGCCGGCGACGTGGAAACGGGCGCCGCCGTGATCGATCATTGTCTGCCCCAGCGGCGTGTCGAATGCGCCAAAGGAAATCGCATCCAGAGATCCGCCCATGCCATCGCTGAGCGAGAGTTTCAGATGCGATTCACCGACGCGTCGCGCATAGCGCACCTCCAGATCGGGCAGGGCAAAGCGGGGTGCCGCGGCACCGGCGCCGAACGGACCGGCCTGTTCGATCTGCTCGATCAGCTCGATCGTGACCGCCCGGGGCATAAGCACCCCGTCCAGCCGCAGGTCGGCGGGCCCGGCACGGCCCGCACCTTGCCGGGCGAGAAGCTCCGACAGACGCTCCATTGCCTCGGGCAGGCGATCGCGATCAACGGTCAGGCCGGCGGCCATCTTGTGACCGCCTCCCTTGAGCAAGAGACCCTCGGCGGCGAGGCGCTGGATTGCGGCTCCAAGATCGACGCCGGCGACCGACCGGCCCGAGCCCTTGCCCTCGTCGCCATCGAGACCGATCACGATGGCCGGGCGGTTGGCCGCATCCTTGAGCCGGGACGCAACGATTCCGACGACACCGGGGTGCCACCCTTCACCGGCGGCCCAGACCAGCGGCGCGTCCAGACCACGCGCTTCGGCCTGTTCCATCGCGGCCGCCCGCACCGCGCTCTCGATGTCCCGGCGCTCGGTGTTGAGCATGTCGAGCTGTGCTGCCAGTGCCTCGGCTTCGCTGGCCGACCCGGTGGCTAGAAGACGGGCGCCGAGGTCGGCCTTTCCGATCCGTCCACCAGCGTTCACACGGGGTCCGAGCAGAAATCCGAGATGGTAGCTGCTGGGGGCGGACTCCATGCGCGACACATCGCAGAGCGCCACCAGACCCGGCCGCTCGCGGCGGGCCATGACGCTCAGCCCCTGACGCACAAGCGCGCGATTGGCACCGATCAGGGGGGCGACATCGGCGACGGTGGCCAGCGCCACCAGATCCAGAAACTCCATCAGGTCCGGCCCTGCCTTCATCCCGGCCTCGCGCATCTGGCGCGCGGTTTCGACCAGCATCAGGAACACGACACCGGCGGCGCAGAGATATCCCAGCTCTCCGCTTTCATCCTGCCGGTTCGGGTTCACCACGGCGAGCGCGGCGGGCAGGGTTTCGCCGCCGAGGTGATGATCAAGCACGATGACATCCGCGTCGCCGGTCGCCGCAATCGCCTCGTGCGAAAGCGTGCCGCAATCGACGCAGATGATAAGGTCATGTGCGGCGGCGAGCTGTGTCATTGCCGGCACGTTCGGGCCATAACCTTCGTCGATGCGATCCGGGATGTAGAGAGTGGCGGCAAGCCCCATATGCCGCAGCCAGACGATCAGCAGCGCGGCGGAACTTCCGCCATCCACGTCGTAATCGGCGAATATCGCGATGCGCTGGCGTTGACTTACCGCCTCAAGGAACCGGGCAGAGGCCACCTGCATGTCGCGCAGGCTGCGCGGGTCGGGCAGCAGGTCGCGCAGGCGCGGGGACAGGAACGCTTCGGCCTCGGCAGCGGGCACCCCGCGCCGAGTCAGGACCTGACAGACTGCGCGGGGCAGGGCGGTTTCCTGAGCCATCGCGTCGGCTGCGCGCTCGGCGTCGACATCCGGCCCGATCCAGCGGCGTCCGGTGAGCGAGGACTCGATGTCGAGAAATGCCAAGACGAGTCTCTTTCTCCGTTGGCTTGATGAATGACCGGCAGACCCCCGGAGGGGCCGACCGGCAGATTTCGCGGAGCGATCAGACCGGGGTGCGGTATTCCATGCGGCGCACCGAGCCGGTCTTGGAGCGCATCAGCAGGGTCTGGGTGGTGAGCCAGCCGGGCTCGCGCTTGATACCGGCCAGCAAGGTGCCGCCGGTGACGCCGGTCGCGGCAAAGATCACGTCCTGCCGGGCCATCTCGTCACGGGTGTAGATCTTGTCCAGATCGGTGATCCCGGCCTTGGTGGCGCGGGCTTTTTCATCGTCGTTGCGGAACAGCAGGCGACCCTGAATCTGCCCACCCATGCATTTCAGCGCCGCCGCAGCGAGCACACCCTCGGGCGCTCCGCCCTGACCCATATACATGTCGATGCCGGTCTTTCCGGCCTCGGCACAGTGCATGACACCGGCCACGTCCCCGTCGGTGATGAGGCGGATCGACGCGCCGGTGCTGCGCACTTCGGCAATCATCTCTTCGTGACGCGGGCGTTCGAGGATGCAAACCGTAATGTCGGTTGGCGAACAGCCCTTTTCCGTCGCCAGCGCCGAAACCCGTGTGGCCGGCGGCATGTCGAGCGACACCAGTCCCTCGGAATAGCCCGGACCGATGGCCAGCTTGTCCATATACACGTCAGGTGCGTGCAGCATCGAGCCGCGCGGTCCCATCGCGATCACCGTCAGCGCATTCGGCATGTCCTTGGCCGTGAGCGTGGTGCCTTCCAGCGGATCGAGCGCGATGTCGACGCCCGGACCGTTGCCGGTTCCGACCTCTTCGCCGATATAGAGCATTGGCGCCTCATCCCGCTCACCTTCCCCGATGACCACGACGCCGGCAATATCCAGCAGGTTCAACTGCTCGCGCATGGCGTTGACGGCTGCCTGGTCGGCGGCTTTCTCATCACCGCGACCAATCAGCGACGCAGACGCGAGCGCGGCCTGTTCGGCAACACGGGCGAGGCCCAACGACAGCATGCGATCGTGGAATTCATTGGTTTCGGTCATGGAAGGCTCCTGTTTCGGGCGGTGTTTTACAAGATATCATACGCTCTCGATGCGCAACGCAACCGGGGGTGCGGCGATGACATCGGTTTTTTGCATTTCGGCGAGCGCATCATCCAGTGCCGCGCGTGTCGTCTTGTGCGTCACGATCAGTACGGGCGCCGTCGCGTCGGAATGCCCGTACTGCCGCATCCGGTCGATCGAAACGCCGGCATTGCCGAGAATCGTCGCGACCTTGGCCAGCGCGCCGGGCTTGTCCAGAAGCGCCGTGCGCAGGTAGTAGGGCGCAGGAAGCACCGCCCGCGCCGAGGGCGCATCGGCAAGCGTTTTCGCAGGCTGGCCGAAGGTCGGCAACCGCAGACCCCGCGCGAGGTCACAGACATCCCCCATGACCGCGCTTGCGGTCGGACCCTCGCCGGCACCGGGCCCGCGCAGCACGATCTGTTCCACCGCATCGCCTTCGATGACGATCATATTGGTGCCGCCTTCGAGCTGTCCGAGCGGTGAAGAGGCCGGAACCAGACACGGTTGCATGCGTTGTTCCAGCCCGCGACCGGTGCGCTGCGCGACGCCGAGCAGCTTGATCCGATACCCCATGTCGGCGGCCTGTCGGATATCTTCGATGGTGACCCGCTGGATGCCTTCGAGTTCGATCCCGTCGAAATCCGGCTTGGTCCCGAACGCGATCGAGGACAGGATCGCCAGCTTGTGCCCGGCGTCGATCCCGCCGACATCGAGGTTCGGATCCGCTTCGAGATAACCGAGGTCGCTGGCCTCCTGAAAAACCTCTTCATAGGGCAGTCCCGCGTTTTCCATGCGGGTTAGAATATAGTTGCAGGTGCCGTTCATGACGCCCATCACGCGAGTGATTTCATTTGCCGCCAACCCTTCGGTCAGCGCCTTGATCACCGGAATGCCACCGGCGACCGCCGCCTCGAACCGGATGACACGACCCAGCGTTTCGGCCTGTTCGGCCAGCGCCTGACCATGGATTGCCAGCATCGCCTTGTTGGCGGTGACGACATCCTTGCCCGCATCCAACGCCGCTTCGGTAGAGTCCTTGGCGGGCCCGTCGGTGCCGCCCATCAGTTCGACGAACACATCCACATCGTCGCGTCGTGCCAATGCGACCGGGTCACTCTCCCACGCATAGTTGCCCAGGTTGACGCCACGATCCCTGGCGGCGTCGCGTGCCGACACCGCGCTGATCCGGATGTCGCGCCCGGTGCGGGCAGACAACAACGCCGCCTGACTGCGAATGATCCTGACGACGCCAACGCCAACGGTGCCCAAACCGGCAATTCCCAGCCGCAGAGGTGCTGTCATGAACCTGTCCCTTGTTGTTGTTTCTCGCGGTGCTCTAGCGGGTTCGGCGCAGGGGCGCAACGTGACAGATGCAGACGATTATTCCTGCACGCCGGCCTGCATGCGTGTCCGGGTTTCCTCGTCCACCACCGGACGGTCGTTCAGCCGGCGGGCACGGTCCTGCAAATTGGCCAGCCGACCTTGCAGATCCTGCTGAACGTCCTTGCTGCGCTCTTGCGGATCGGGCAGCGGCACGAGCAGGGTTTCGATGGGCGCCAGCGCCGGGTAGTCGGCGTTCTCGAGATCGTCCGATATGGTTTCATCCAGCTGCGGAACCTGGGCGCACCCGACCAGCAGAAGTGCAGGCAGAAGCATCCGTATATAGGTCCTGCGGGGGGGCAACGGCATCCGTACCTCTTGCATCACGATATATATAGTCGGTCATGCCCTTTTGGCAGTGACAGCGCAAGCGGGGGTTTTATCTGAACAAATGTTCAGATACATTCGGATCATGGCACGTACCACCGGTTCGCATTCCGACATTACCGGACCGCGCATTCGCGAGGTTGCGATGCGGCTGTTTGCTCAACACGGCTATGCGGCTGTGTCGATGCGCCAGATCGCGGCGGGGGTCGGGGTGCAGGCGGGCGCCTTGTACAATTACACACCGGACAAGCAGGGCCTGCTCTTCGGGCTGATGCGCGAGCACATGGACGAACTGCTCGCTGCCCGTGCCGAACGCGACGTGCCGGATGATCCGCTTGCCCAGCTTGAGGATTTCACGCGCTTTCATATCGCGTTCCATATGGAGCGCGCGGATGAGGTCTTCGTGTCCTACATGGAATTGCGCAACCTCGATGCCGAGAACTTTGCAACCATCGAGACCCTGCGCCGACGATACGAAGACGAACTTGAGGCGATCCTGCGACGCGGCGTGGCCGCAGGTGTTTTTTCGGTCCCGGACAGCAAGATTGCGACGCTGGCCCTGATCGCCATGCTGACCGGGGTCAACACGTGGTACCGGACGGGTGGACGTCTTTCGGTGCGCGAGGTCGAGACGATCTATTGGGACATGGTGCGCAAGGCGGTTGCGCCCTGACGTGAAATCAGGGCGCATATCCAGTTGTTTGTGGCGGAATATTAATGCGCTGGTTTAACGAAATTTCCGTTGCGCAGATCTGCCATCGCCTGGCGCAGTTCCTCGTTGGTATTCATCACGATCGGTCCGTGCCAGGCGACCGGTTCGGCAATCGGAGCACCTGAGATCAGCAGAAACCGAACGCCTTCGGGGCCTGCCTGAACGGTGATTTCGTCACCGGTTCCGAACCGGACCAATGTGCGGTCACCGGACAGATCGCGGATATTCACCTCTTGGCCCGCCACCTCTTTCTCCAGAAGGACACCGGTCGGAGCGGACGCATCGGCAAAGGCCGCAGCGCCCTCGAACACATAGGCAAAGGCCCGACGATAGGTATCGATATGGAAGGTCTTGCGCACCCCCGCCGGAACCGACACATCAAGATATTGCGGATCGGCGGCAATGCCATCGACCGGACCGCTCTTGCCCCAGAAGTTTCCGACGATTACCCGGACACGCGTTCCGTCATCGTCGATCACCTCCGGGATATCCGCCGCGGTCACATCCTGATACCGCGGTGCGGTCATCTTCTGCGCTGCGGGCAGGTTTCCCCAGAGCTGGAATCCGTGCATCTGTCCGGCGGCGTTTCCGTGCGGCATTTCCTGGTGCATGATCCCGGAGCCCGCCGTCATCCATTGCACGTCGCCCGCGCCCAAGGTCCCACTGTTGCCCAGCGAATCGCCGTGGTCGACACTGCCGGACAGAACATAGGTGATGGTTTCGATGCCACGATGAGGGTGCCACGGGAATCCCTTGATGAAATCCTCCGGGCGCTCATTGCGGAAGTCGTCGAATAACAGAAACGGATCGAGTTCGGTCGGATCCTGGAACCCGAATGCACGGTGTAGTTTTACCCCTGCACCCTCCATGGTCGGAACGGCCTTGCGGGTTTCGAGTGTTGGTCTGAGGGACATGGTGTTTCCTCCTGCGCTGAATTGCGTTGGCGTTAACATAGGGAGGCCCGGGGGTGCTTTAAATGACAGGAACGAACGATGTCTGTGCGATGGCGCGCAGATCCTGGAGGTGTCGCAAACGGATCAGATAATGACTGCGGCTCAGGCGAGGCTCGGAAAAAGCCGCATCAGGAGAGATTTTGACATGCGTGTGGGATTCATCGGATTGGGCAATATCGGCGGTAAGCTTGCGGGGTGTCTGCTGCGCAATGGAATTGATCTGTCGGTTCACGATCTTGATTCAAACCGCGTCGGCGTCTTTGTGGCGCGGGGGGCGCAGGCAGGCGGCTGCCCGGCCGCCATGATGCGCGTATGTGACGTGGTCATCACCTGTCTGCCCAGTCCCGTTGCGAGCGACGCGGTGGTGTCCGCCATGCTGGACGAGGTTGTGGCCGGCAAAACCTGGATGGAGATGTCTACCACGGATGAGGCCGAGGTCCGGCGGCTGGGCGATGCCGTGCAGGCGCGGGGTGGGGCGGCGGTGGATTGCCCGGTCTCCGGCGGCTGCCACCGGGCCGATAGCGGCAATATCAGCATTTTTGCCGGCTGCGACCGCGCGACATTCGAACAGGTTCTGCCGTTGCTGACGACAATGGGCCGACGGGTGCTTCACACCGGGGAATTGGGGAGTGCCAGTATTCTCAAGGTCGTCACCAACTATCTGGCCACCGCAAATCTGGTTAGTTGCGCCGAAGCGTTGGTGGTATCCAGGGCTGCGGGGATGGACCTGAACGTGGCTTACGAAGCGATCCGGATCAGTTCGGGAAACAGCTTTGTGCATGAAACCGAAAGCCAGGTGATCCTGAACGGCAGCCGCGATATCTCGTTCACGATGGATCTCGTCGCCAAGGATATCGGCCTGTTTCAACAGGTGGCCGACCGCGCCGGTGTGCCGCTCGACATCAATCCCAGATTGATCGAGATCTTCGCGGACGGGATTGGCCGGTTCGGCCCGCGCGAATTGTCTCCGAATATCATCCGGCGGCTCGAAGAGGTCACCGGGCTTGATATTCGCGCGCCGGGATTTCCATCCGAGATGGTCGATGATGAGCCGGAAGAACCGGGCGCGGAAGTCGTGGTCAAGCGCGGCGCGTAAGACCGGCTGTACATGACGACCCGGACTGCGATATGCGCCGGTCGAAGTCTGGGGCAGGAGCAGTCGATGGAAACGAAGGTTATCGCGGTGATCGAAGCAGGCATGTTGCGGCGGTGGATGGCCGTGGCGACGTTGGTTTGTGTGTCTGCGCTGCTGGTCTATTCCGGCATGGGGGCGGTGGGGTCATCCATGATCCTGCGTGTCTGTGCGGTTGCGGTTGGTGTGGCCACGCTGCTGATCGCGTTGAAACTCTTTCGCGTGACCGCAAACCGTATCGAACTGACCGAGGACGGGCTGCGCGAGAGCAGCGGCATCTCGATCGCTACGCTTGATGAAATCGCATCGGTCGACCGGGGGCTTCTGGCGTTCAAACCGACAAACGGGTTCGTTCTGCGCACCCACGCCCCAACGGTCAGATGCTGGCGGCCGGGGCTGTGGTGGCGGTTCGGGCGACGCGTCGGAATTGGCGGAGTGGTGTCCGGGGCGCAATCGAAGTTCATGGCAGATCGGCTTGCGGAGCTGATGGCGACGAAAAACTGAGGCGTCGTTCGGCAGAGACGACGGGATTATCCCAGGCTGCTCTGTCCGTCCCATTTGATCTGATCGACAAAGCGGGGTCGGGTAAAAACGAAATTCTCGAGCTTCGTTTCGTCCATTCCGATCCGGAAGAGCGGCGTGAACGTGTTTTCCGTTTCGACCAGAATGACGATTTCGTTGTCCGGCATCGCCGGAAGCCGATCGGCAAACTGACCGACGGACCCATCGTCCAACTCGCCGGGGAAGCCGCGATTTGCCGACCAGTTGACGTAATAACGCCGGTCCGATTCATCCCAGCGGATGACCGAGATACGCAGCGAGATATCGCTTGGCGTGTGGGTCATCATGCCGAAAAGTTCATACATGCTGTCGACATAGGCGTCGTTGATATCACTGGTCTCCCGCGAAATCAGATCGCTGATCGTATACGCCGCTTTCAGATTGGCCGTGCTCTGATGATAGCCGTCGAAATAGACATATGTCGCCATGAACGCCCAGAAGACGAATGGCATGGCGAGTATGAACTCGACGGTCACGCTGCCGTGTGTATCGTCCCGGAATTTTCCAATCAGTGTACGAAGGTTCGTCAATTGCATGGCTTACCTCGGCTCCTGCACGAAGGCAGAGGTCGAGACGAGCGCGTACTGCCCGGCGCCATCTCTGGAAATGTTCTTGCCCAGCCCGGTTGTCGGAAACACCGGAGAGATCTTGGCGCAGGCCCGCAGGATCATCAGGTCATTGTCGCCAGCGTCGTTCCTGAAGGTGATCTTGGGCTGCACTTCTCTGGAGGCATCGGTACAGGTCGCTTCGCGCTGCACCCCGGTCCAGTTGCGCGGATCGACCTGGATCAACTCCAGCCTGAGATTGGATCTGCAATTGTTGATAAAGCCCGCCCTGTCGCAGATCAGGTCTTTGATCTGGTCGTGCTGCGGCACCGATCCGGTTCCGAGCCGGATGTCGCGAACCGTCAGGTCCACCGCGCGCTCGAGGCTGGAATGGTTCAGCGTCATGAGACCGAGTTCGATTCCCGACAGCATGAACAGCAGCATCGCAGGGAATGTGATGGCAAACTCGATCGTTGCGTTGCCATTCTCTGCCCGCCAGAAGCGTTTTGCGAGAATCGACGGCCAGCGCCTCACTGGGTCAACCTCAACTTGCGGATCGACGATGCGATGGAGTCAAATGCGATCCGGATCTTTTCTCCGTTCGAGTCGCTTTTCACCTCAAAGAAATGTGAGTCGGAACTTGAGCAATACCGCAGGATATCGGCCCCTGAACTCGGCGCGTCAAAGCCGATGGTGAACACGATGATGTTGTTGTCTTTGGCAATATCGCAGATGCGTTCGGTGCGATCATTCTTGACCCAGTTGCTAACACTGTTGCGAACGTCGTGGAACCATCTCCTGTTGGCGATCGACGAGGAAAGGAAGGGATAGTAATTTTTGAAAAGGTTTGCTCTGAGACTGACATGCGCCCAGAGGTCGGGATAGCTGAGATTGACCGCTGTACCCGGTTCGGATCGCTCGCCGCAGGACAAATTTCCCAGAGAACGCCCGACACAGCCCTGGCTCCGCCCGTCGGCATAATTCGCGCCAAACGGATGATCGGCCCACTTGTTGCCGTCATTCACCAGATTGCCGTCCCGGTCGTAATATTCCTTGTTGTCGTCAGGCCAGAAATAGGCGTCGACTGGCGGATGGTAGATCGAATATGCCTTTGCCGCATCGTTGAAATACACATTCGACGGACCCTCGCGGAAACCGTCATTGATGTAATACTGGTCGGTGTTCTCCCCGTCGGTCATCAGAACGATCACCTTCAGTGTTTCGCCGTCATTGTAGTTTGTCGGCAGGGTGGCCGCCACCTCGGGCACGTCGCCCAGCACGCTGAGCATGCTCATCGCCGGGCGAAGGCTGGGATCGAGCAGAGCGGTGCCCCATTTCATGCCGATATCGATCGAGGTACTGCCGCGGGCGGTGAGGTTCCTGATATAGGCTTTCAGGGCCTCTGGATCGGATTGCATCAGCAGCATCTGGCGATTTTCGTCTGCTTCGCAAACCGGTAGGGAAACCCCGTTGGCGTCATTACCGATCAGGGTGATCCCATCCTCTACCATACCGTCGTATACGAACCACGGATCAAAATGCATGGTGCGTTGGTACGGGCTGGAAAAAGAAAGCGATGCAGTATCGAAATCGGCACTCTGGAAGTTGATGCAATTCGAATATTGCTGCTCGTCAGAGACATTGAACCGGTCCATCAAGCTCTGCGGGACGGAAACCTGCGAGGCATAAGGCACGATCGACATGGTCATTTTGCCTTCGGCGCTGTTGGCGGCCATCGTATCGACGAATTCCTGCGCCGCCGTGATCAGGTTTGGCAAACGGTTACGCTCGTTCATCGAACCGGAAACGTCGAGCACCAGTGAAATCTCGACGCCATCGATGCGTTCTTCTGCGGTTCCGACGGCCGGCGCAACCAATGTATCGACACCGTTCATGTGCATGAATTGTGTGTCGATCTCGGTACTGGCGGTCGCCGAGACCACGCGATAGCCAAGGCCCTGGTCGACCGTCACAGAGGTGAGATAATCACGCAGTCCGGATTTGGCGAAATAATCTTCGACCACCGCGGTCGGATCCATCTGTTGATCGAGATCCGCGGCAGCGAGCACCGCACGGTCCAGTGTCGCCTGAAGTCTGGAACGGTCGCGTTCGAAGCGCATGAAGTCGATACCGATGCCCGCGACCATGAGGATGATGAGAAAGGCATAGAAACCGAAAATCAGCATCGCACCGTCTTCGTCGCGGGCGAACCTGCGCAACATGCGCGCGGGTGGGCAGGCCCTCGCGCCCGAGCGCCTGAGCCGGTTCAGTCTGCTGCTGGTCTCGGCAATGAAACCCATTGTTAAACCTCATCCGCCCGGAATGGGGCATCGGACAATAAATCTTTTATTCTATGGCTGTGGAACATGACGGAAATGGGACGTAAACTGCGCCACATTGCGTATATTACCAACAAATTTACAACAATCCTAATCCCAAATTACCCGGCTGCCCGGCCTGATGGCGCAGCTATTATGGTCGATTTCATACAGGCATGTACAGGATCATGTCAAAAATGTCGCCAAACTTCACCATCTCGTCATAGGTTGGCTTCTAGAACACAGCACATATGAGTCGTTGTGAGCGTTCGGGAGGAGCAACATATGAACCAGAGAAACGAACCGACATTTCGTGAAAGCGTCGATCTGATGTTCAACCGCGCAGTCGCGTTGATGGACCTGCCACCGGGGCTGGAAGAGAAGATCCGTGTGTGCAACGCGACCTATACAGTGCGATTCGGCGTGCGCCTGCGGGGCCAGATACAGACCTTTACCGGATACCGGTCCGTACACTCCGAACATATGGAACCCGTCAAGGGCGGCATCCGTTTTGCGATGGGGGTCAATCAGGACGAGGTCGAGGCGCTGGCGGCTCTGATGACCTACAAATGCGCGCTGGTCGAAACGCCGTTCGGAGGATCGAAGGGCGGATTGAGAATCGATCCGCGCCAGTATGACGAGCACGAGTTGGAGCAGATTACCCGCCGTTTCGCCTATGAACTGGCCAAGCGTGACCTGATCAACCCCAGTCAGAACGTCCCGGCCCCCGACATGGGAACGGGCGAACGTGAAATGGCCTGGATCGCCGATCAATACGCACGGATGAACACGACCGATATCAACGCGCGTGCCTGTGTTACCGGCAAGCCACTGAATGCCGGTGGCATCGCCGGACGCGTCGAGGCGACCGGGCGCGGAGTGCAATATGCCCTGCGCGAGTTTTTCCGGCACCCGGAGGACGTCGCCCGATCCGGTCTTTCCGGTTCGCTGGACGGAAAGAGGGTCATCGTCCAGGGGCTGGGCAATGTGGGCTATCACGCCGCGAAGTTCCTGGCGGAGGAGGACGGCGCCATCATCACCGGCATCATCGAACGGGATGGTGCCCTGTTCAATCCGAATGGTCTGGATGTCGAGGCGGTGTTCAACTGGATTCGCGGGCGCGGCGGGGTGACCGGTTTCCCCGATGCGGCGCATACTGCCGAAGGGGCCGCGGTGCTCGAGGAGGAGTGCGATATCCTGATTCCTGCGGCGCTGGAAGGCGTGATCAACCTGAACAATGCCGAACGGATCAAGGCCCCGTTGATCATCGAGGCCGCAAACGGTCCGATCACGGCGGGCGCCGACGACATCCTGCGCGCCCGCGGAACGGTCATCATCCCCGACATGTATGCCAATGCCGGCGGCGTGACCGTGTCGTATTTCGAGTGGGTCAAGAATCTGAGCCATATCCGGTTTGGCCGCATGCAGCGCCGCCAGGAAGAGGCGCGACACCAGTTGGTCGTGGACGAACTGGAACGGCTCGACCGGTATCTTGGCGACGCCTGGTCGATGTCTCCGGACTTCAAGAAGAAATACCTGCGGGGTGCCGGTGAACTCGAACTCGTACGCTCGGGGCTAGATGACACGATGCGCACCGCCTACCAGTCGATGCATGAGGTCTGGCATGAGAGGGACGACGTGGACGATCTGCGGACCGCGGCCTATCTCGTCTCGATCAACAAGGTGGCGGCAAGCTATCGTGCCAAGGGCCTTTAAAAGAGCATTGTCGGCCCCGTCAGAAACAATTTGCTGTATCTGACGGGGCCGGCTGCCGCGGAGCGTATGGGCGGGTGGTAATATTCACCGGTCAACAACCCCTTATCGCGCCTCGCTGCGGATAGAAGGCGCGACTTGGGAGCGTCGTGTCCGGATAGCATGCCGTGTCGCGATCAGACCAGAATCTGTAGAAATCGGATGGGTTTTCCCGTTTCCCGCTGCTAGGTCTTGGAAAAAGCCGGGCATCATCCGGCCAGATGCCGTTGCAACGGGGAGATCACATGCGCTTTTCCGGATGGAAGGTTCTCAGGGAAGGGCTCACCGGGAACCGGGGATGGTCGCCGCACTGGCGCGATCCCGAGCCAAGGCAGGCGTATGACATCGTCATTATCGGTGGCGGTGGGCATGGGCTGAGCACCGCCTACTACCTTGCGAAAGAGCACGGGCTGACCAATATCGCTGTGCTTGAGAAGAACTATATCGGTGGCGGAAATGTCGGACGCAACACCACCATCGTCCGGGCCAACTATTTCCTGCCGGGCAATTCGGAATTCTACTCTCACGCGCTGAGGCTGTGGGAAGGGTTGGAAGAAGAGCTGAATTACAACGTGATGCATTCGCAGCGCGGCCTGATCAACCTGTTCCATTCCGACGGCCAGCGCGACGCCTTTGCGCGGCGCGGCAACGCGATGATCAACCAGGGCGACGATGCGGTGCTGCTCGATCGGGACGGTGTTCGGCAGTATTTGCCCTATCTGGATTTCGACAACGGCCGGTTCCCGATCTATGGTGGTCTGTTGCATCCGCGTGGGGGCACGGCGCGCCATGACGCGGTGGCCTGGGGGTATGCGCGCGCAGCCGATCAGCGTGGGGTGCATCTGATCCAGAATTGTGAAGTGACGGGCATCGACATCGAAAACGGCAAGGTGCGCGGGGTACAGACCACGCGCGGCGCAATCCGTGCCCGCAAGGTCGGGATCGTGGTTGCCGGTCGCTCCGGCCAGGTCGCGGCCATGGCCGGACTGCGCCTGCCCATCGAGAGCCACGTGTTGCAGGCCTTTGTCACAGAGGGGCTGAAACCGGTGATCGACCATGTGGTCAGTTTTGGCATGGGGCATTTCTATATCAGCCAGTCGGACAAGGGTGGCCTGGTTTTTGGCGGTGATCTCGATTTTTACGCGTCCTATGCGCAGCGGGGCAACCTGCCGATGGTGGAACATGTGATGGAGGCGGGCATGACGCTGATGCCGATGATCGGCAAGGCCAGGGTGCTGCGCAGCTGGGGCGGTATCATGGACATGACGCCCGATGGATCGCCAATCATCGACAAGACCGGCGTTGACGGGCTCTATATCGATTGTGGCTGGTGTTACGGCGGGTTCAAGGCGGTGCCCGCCTCGGGGCATTGTTTTGCGCATCTGATCGCGACCGACCGCCCGCATGGTGCGGCGACGCGGTTCCGGCTCGATCGGTTCCGGACCGGGCGCGGGCTGATGGATGAGGAAGGGACCGGTGCGCAGCACAATCTGCATTAGGCGCGCCCGGACAGGATGGGCGCCTCCGGCGGGAGTATTTCGACAAAGATGAAGATGGGGCAACGGCAATGAGGATCACCTGTCCGATATGCGGTGAGCGGGACCGGCGCGAGTTTTATTATCAGGGCGATGCGGTCGCCTTGCGGCGTCCGGCCCCGGATGCCGGCGAGGCGGCCTGGGAGGACTATCTTCATGTGCGGGAGAATCCGGCGGGGCTGACACGGGATCTCTGGTATCACGAGGCGGGATGCGGTGCGTGGCTGGTTGTGACGCGCGATACGGTGACCCATGCGGTGCAGGAGGTCGCGCTGGCCGCCGACGGCGCCGCGGAGGGCAGATCATGAGAGTAGAGGGCAGGGGGCTGATCGATCGCGCGAGGCCGGTGCGTTTCACGTTCGACGGGGTGCCCCATGACGGATTCGCGGGCGATACGCTGGCCTCGGCGCTGCTTGCGAACGGGGTCAGGATGCACGGCCGTTCGTTCAAGTATCATCGTCCACGCGGTGTGTTGACGGCAGGCAGCGAAGAGCCGAACGCGCTGGTGACCATTGGAACGGGGCCGGAGGCGGAGCCGAATGTGCGGGCCACGGTGCAGGAACTCTATGACGGGCTGACCGCGCGAAGCCAGAACCGCTGGCCGTCGCTGCGTCATGACATCATGGCAGTCAATGATCTGGCCGCGCCGTTTCTGGGGGCCGGGTTCTATTACAAGACCTTCATGTGGCCGAGGCCATTCTGGGAAAAGCTCTATGAGCCGGTGATCCGCAGGGCCGCCGGGCTCGGGGCGCTGTCGGGCGCGGCGAACCGGGATCGATATGAAAAGGCCCATGCCTTTTGCGATCTGCTGGTGATCGGTGCCGGGCCGGCCGGGCTGATGGCGGCGTTGACGGCGGCGCGGGCGGGGGCGGACGTGATTCTTGCCGATGAGGGGTTCCGCGCCGGCGGGCGATTGACCGGCGAGACAGAGGAGATCGATGGCAAGCCCGGCCACGTCTGGGCTGAGGAAGTTGTTGCCGAGCTTGATGCGATGCCAAACGTGCGGGTCATGCTGCGCACGACGGTGACCGGTGCCTATGATCAGGGCACGTATGCTGCGCTCGAACGGGTGGGCCGGCATGTTGCCGCGCGCCCCGATGCCCTGCCGCTCGAGGCGTTCTGGCGGATCGTGGCCCGGCGTGCGATCCTCGCCGCCGGGGCGCTTGAGCGGCCGGTGGCGTTTCACAACAATGACCGGCCAGGGATCATGACGGCCGGCGCGGTGCGGACCTATCTCAATCGCTGGGGCGTGGTTCCGGGGCAACGGGTGGCGGTTTTTGGCAATAATGACGATGCACACAGGACGGTGCGGGATCTGACGGCGGCGGGGGTTCATGTGGTTGCGCTTGTCGACTCCCGCCATGATGCCCCGGATGTGGCCGGCGTTCGCATGTTCCGCGGAGCGATGGTGTCCGACACGCGCGGACGCCACGGGCTGGAGAGCATCACCATTCGCAGTGTCAGCGGAGAGGACCACCTGGCGGTGGATTGCCTGGCGATGTCGGGCGGGTGGAACCCGACCCTTCACCTGACCTGCCACACCAATGCCCGGCCGCTGTGGCGCGAGGATATCCTGGCGTTTGTCCCGGTGCCCGGCGCGGTGCCCGGTCTTTCGGCGGCGGGGGCGTGCAATGGTGCGTTTGCCACCACGGATTGTCTGCGCGAAGGGCGTGACGCCGCCGTCGAGGCGCTGGTCGATCTGGGGCGCGCGGTGCCGCAAATCGAACTCCCGGGCGGCTCCGATGACGCCTGTCGCCTCGCGCCGCTCTGGGCGGTTCCGGGGCGCGGGCGTGCATGGCTCGATTTCCAGAATGACGTGACGGTCAAGGATGTGAAACAGGCGGCGCAGGAGAATTTCCGGTCGGTCGAGCATGTGAAGCGCTATACCACGCAGGGCATGGCGACCGATCAGGGCAAGAACTCCAACGTGGCGGCACTGGCGATTCTTGCCGACGTGACGGGGCGCACGATCCCGGATACCGGAACGACAACCTTTCGTCCGCCCTATAGCCCGGTGCCGATTGCCGCGATGGGAGCCGGCGGGCAGGGCAAGGGGTTCGCGCCGGAACGCTTCACCACGAGTCACGCCGCAAGTGTCGAGCGGGGCGCGCCGATGATCGAGGCGGGGCTTTGGTACAGGCCGAGCTATTTTCCCGAAGCGGGCGAAACAAACTGGCGGCAATCCTGCGATCGTGAGGTGGCGCTGGTGCGCGAGGCGGTGGGTATCTGCGATGTCTCCACGCTCGGCAAGATCGACCTGCAGGGGCCGGACGTGCCGGTTTTCCTCGACCTGCTTTACACCAACCGCTTCAGCACGCTGAAGGTGGGGCGCGTGCGCTACGGGCTGATGCTGCGCGAAGACGGGCACGTGATGGATGACGGCACCACGGCCCGGTTGGGCGAGCATCACTATCTCATGACGACCACGACAGCGGCGGCGGGGCAGGTGATGCGGCATCTCGAGTTCGTGCACCAATGCCTGTGCCCCGGGCTGGATGTGGCGTTTACCTCGGTCACCGAGCAATGGGCGCAGTTTGCCGTGGCCGGGCCGAAATCGCGCGCGCTGCTGAACGATTTGCTCGATGCGCCGCTGAGCGATGAGGTCTGGCCGTTCATGGCATGTGGTGCGGTTTCCGTAAAAGGGGTGACCGGAAGGCTGTTCCGAATCTCGTTCTCGGGCGAACATGCGTATGAAATCGCCGTTCCGGCGCGGTACGGCGCAAGCCTGTTCCGGTTGCTTCTGAGCCTCGCCGAGGAGAGGGGCGGTGGCGCCTACGGGATGGAGGCACTGAACGTACTGCGGATCGAAAAGGGGCATATCACGCACGCCGAGATCCATGGCCGGACCACGGCGGATGACATCGGTATGGGGCGGATGGTTTCACCGGCCAAGGATTGCATCGGCAAGACGATGAGCGAGCGGCCGGGCCTGTCGGGACCGGAGCGTGAGCAACTGGTTGGCCTCAGACCCGTCGGCGATGTCAAGAAACTGACTGCGGGAGCGCATCTGTTCGATCTCGAGGACGAAGCGGTGCGGGTGAATGGCAAGGGCTATGTCACCTCTGTCTGCTATTCCCCGACACTGGGTCAGATGCTGGCACTCGGCTTTCTGAAGAACGGGCGGGCGCGGCATGGGCAGCGGGTGCGCGTGGTGGATCACCTGCGCGATCTCGAAACCCTGTGCGAGGTGGTCGATCCGGTGTTCTTTGATCCGCAAGGAGAGCGTGTTCGTGGCTGATCTTGTCGAAAGAACGCCCTGCAAGGGTTTGCTTCCATTGGAAATTGGCCATGCGGTGGTTCGTGAGGCCAGGATCGGTCGCATGACCGTGATCGCGCCGCTCAAGGGGCAGCAGGCACGGGTTGCTCAGATCCTGAAATCGGCACACGGGGTCGGATTTCCCGAACCGAACCGCAGCAGCGAGACGGGCGATTGCCGGGTAATCTGGTTCGCGCGGGGACAGGTCATGCTGATCGGGACGGATCCGGATCCGGGGTTGGAGACCCACGCGGCGTTGACCGATCAATCCGACGCTTGGGCGGTTGTCACGCTGGAGGGCGAGGCCGCCGAGGACGTTCTGGCGCGGTTGGTACCCGTTGATCTGCGTGCTGCGGTATTCAAGACGGGGCACACCCTGCGTTCGCAGCTCCAGCACATGAATGCGTCGATTACCCGCATCGGCGCGACCTGTTTTCAGATCATGGTCTTCCGTTCGATGGCGACGACGCTCGTTCACGATCTCAGATCGGCTATGGAGGGTGTCGCGGCACGAGGGTAGACTGCGCCGATCCAAACTGATTCCGGAGTATCCCTCATGATCCGTCTCGCGCTCGCCGCTTGCCTTCTTGCCACGCCGCTGATGGCTGCGGAAACCAAGGAGGAAAGCTGTGGCTATCAGGCACAGGTGATCAGCGCCGTCCAGAAGGCACGGCTTGATCGGGTGAAACAGGCGGATGTGGCATCGACCATCGCGGCCTCGAACCCCACCTGGCCTGCAAATTACAACGCCGCGATTCCGCAGCTGACCGAATTTGTCTACAGCCAGAAGAAACGCGATCTCAAAAAGACCGATCTGGGCGCGAACCTGCTCCAGCAATGTCTTGAAAACTGGGATCAGATTCAGGAAATGCAGAAGAATTTGAAGAACTGAGATGTCTCTTCCGCCGGGTTTTCTGGATGAATTGCGCGCCCGCGCCAGCCTGTCGCAGGTTGTCGGCCG
The DNA here is from genome assembly GCF_041224545.1 of Sedimentitalea sp. XS_ASV28. Classification (NCBI taxonomy): domain Bacteria; kingdom Pseudomonadati; phylum Pseudomonadota; class Alphaproteobacteria; order Rhodobacterales; family Paracoccaceae; genus Sedimentitalea; species Sedimentitalea sp. XS_ASV28. Next base: position 72,961 of record NZ_JBGFGP010000130.1, read on the forward strand.
CAAGGTGATCTGGGATCCGCGGAAGTCGAACCAGGGCAAGGGCGACATGTGGGCCCCGTGCCCGTTTCATCAGGAAAAGACGGCCTCGTTCCACGTGGATGACCGCAAGGGGTTCTATTACTGCTTTGGCTGTCACGCCAAGGGTGACGCCATTTCGTTCATCACCGAAACCGAGAATGTCGGTTTCATGGAGGCGGTCGAAATCCTGGCGCGCGAGGTGGGGATGACCATGCCCGCACGCGATCCGCGGGCGCAGGAGAAAACCGACCGGCGTTCCGGTCTTGCCGAGGTGATGGAGCAGGCGGTGCAGTTTTTCCGCCTGCAACTCAGGACCGGCGCGGCCGCCGAGGCGCGCGCGTATCTTGACCGGCGCGGGATGAGCGAACAAAAGCAGGATCGATGGGAAATCGGCTTCGCACCAGACGGATGGCAGGCGCTATGGGATCATTTGCGCGCGAAATCCGTGCCCGAAGAGATGATTCTGGCCGCCGGTCTGGCCAAACCGTCGCGCAAGGGGGGCAAACCCTATGATACGTTTCGCAATCGTATCATGTTCCCGATCCGCGATGCTCGCGGCAGGTGCATCGCCTTTGGCGGGCGGGCGATGGATCCGAATGACAATGCGAAATACCTGAACTCGCCGGAAACCGAACTTTTCGACAAGGGGCGCAGCCTGTATAATCACGGGCCGGCGCGCAGCGCGGCGGGCAAGGGGCAACCGCTGATCGTGGCCGAAGGCTATATGGATGTCATCGCGCTCGCGTCCGCCGGCTTTGATGCGGCCGTTGCCCCGCTGGGCACCGCGATCACGGAAAATCAGCTGCAACTGCTGTGGCGGATCGCGCAGGAACCGATCATTGCGCTTGATGGCGATGCGGCCGGGCTTCGGGCGGCGATGCGTTTGATCGATCTCGCTCTGCCGCTGCTTGAGGCCGGGCAAAGCCTGCGTTTCGCGATCATGCCGGAAAAGATGGATCCTGATGACCTGATCCGTGATCGCGGCGCGGGGGCGATGCAAAAGCTGCTGGAGCAGGCCGTTCCCATGGTGCAACTGCTCTGGCGACGGGAAACTGAAGGCAAGGTGTTCGACAGCCCGGAGCGGCGCGCGGCGCTGGACGCGACGCTGCGCGCCCATGTTCAGAAAATCCGTGACCCGTCGATCAGGGGCCATTACGGTCAGGCGATCAAGGACCTGCGGTGGCAGCTGTTCTCCCCGCGCAGGTCGGCGGCGGGGCGCAAGACTTGGAAACCCGGCGCCAAGGCGACACCGGTTCCGCTGACCGGAACCAAGAGCTCGCTTCTGGCGGCATCCGACGCAGCGGCGCAAATGCATCTGCGCGAGGCGGTGGTGATCGCGGCGGCGATCGCGACACCACGGGTCGTCGTGGAATTCGAGGCGGAGCTTGAGCGTATGGTCTGTGCGGATCCCGATCTGGCGCGTCTGCGCGACCTCGTGCTGCGCCACGCCCATCGCGAGGATCGTGTGTTGTCGGACATCCTTGTCGAAGAAATCGGTCCGACCGCCCTTGAAAACCTGCACGCGCTTCGCCATGTCGCAATCAACCCCTGCGTTCGAAATCCGGGCGATATCGAAATGGCGCGCATGACGCTGACCGAGGAACTCGCCAAACTCCACAGCCAACGCGGGCTGGATGCTGAAATTGCCGAGGCGCTCGAGGATGTCGCGGGCGGCGGAGACGAGTCCCTCACATGGCGGCTGTCACAGGCCGCCGAGGCCCGCAACAGGGCCGAGCGCAGTGAACATGAAGACAAGGCACAATATGACACCGGCGATAATGGCGCGCGAATCAACAGGGGGGAACGCGAGCGTTTCCAGGCCCTGCTTGAGCAGATCGGGCAGCGCAAATCGCAGCGGTAAGAGTTTTGGTAAAGAATCGCTAAAGAAAAACGGGTAGACGGGTAGCCGAATCAGCAGATCACGCTAATGATTCGCTGCACGCGAATCACCCGAGACGCCCTAGCAGGAGCAACGCATGGCCGCCAAAGACAATGACGACCGCAAGTCCGACGATCAGGACGCCGAGATCTCGCTCGACATGAGCCAGGCCGCGGTCAAGAAGATGATCAGCGAGGCTCGCGAAAAGGGCTATATCACCTACGATCAGCTGAACCAGGTCCTGCCGCCCGATCAGGTGAACTCCGAACAGATCGAAGACGTGATGTCGATGCTGAGCGAAATGGGCATCAACATCATTGAGGACGAAGAGGCCGAGGAGGAAGAGCAAAAGGGCTCGACCGAAGTTGCGACCACCGAGAGCGCGCGCGAGGTTACCGTCGCGACCGGCAGCACCGAAAAGCTGGACCGTACAGACGATCCGGTGCGCATGTACCTGCGCGAAATGGGAAGTGTCGAACTGCTCAGCCGCGAGGGTGAGATTGCCATTGCCAAGCGGATCGAGGCCGGACGCAACACCATGATCGCCGGGCTCTGCGAAAGCCCGCTGACCTTTCAGGCGATCACCATCTGGCATGACGAATTGCTGAGCGAAGACATCCTGCTGCGCGATGTGATCGATCTTGAAACCACCTTTGGCAATCAGATGGACGAGGATGACGACATCCAGGCCCCGGTCGTCAATACCAACGCCAATGCCAAGGCCGAGAAGCCGACAGAAGAGGAAAAGCCCGAGCTTGACGCCGATGGCAACCCGATCGTCAAGGATGACGATGACGATGAGGACGAACAGGCAAATATGAGCCTCGCGGCGATGGAAGCCGCGCTCAAGGATCAGGTTCTGACCACGCTCGAAACCATCTCGAACGACTATGCCCAACTGTCCGAGATGCAGGACAGCCGGATTTCCGCCACGTTGAACGAGGATAATTCGTTCAGCGACGCGCAAGAAGCAACCTACCAGGCGCTGCGCTCGGAAATCGTGGAACTGGTCAACGGGCTTCACCTGCACAACAACCGGATCGAGGCGCTGATCGACCAGTTGTATGGCATCAATCGCCGCATCATGTCGCTTGACAGTTCAATGGTCAAACTCGCCGATCAGGCGCGGATCAACCGGCGCGAATTCGTCGAGGAATATCGCGGGCGCGAGCTGGATCCGAACTGGCTGGCCGAGATGGCGGAAAAGCCCGGACGCGGCTGGCAGATGTTCATCGAGCGTAGCACCAGCAAGGTCGAGGAACTGCGTGCGGACATGGCGCAGGTTGGGCAGTATGTCGGGCTCGACATCAGCGAATTCCGCCGCATCGTCCAGCAGGTGCAAAAGGGCGAGAAAGAGGCGCGTCAGGCCAAGAAGGAAATGGTCGAGGCGAACCTGCGTCTGGTGATTTCGATTGCCAAGAAATACACGAACCGTGGCCTGCAATTCCTTGATCTCATTCAGGAAGGCAATATCGGCCTGATGAAGGCGGTGGACAAGTTCGAATACCGTCGGGGCTACAAGTTCAGTACCTATGCAACCTGGTGGATCCGCCAGGCGATCACCCGCTCGATCGCCGATCAGGCGCGCACGATCCGTATTCCGGTGCACATGATCGAAACCATCAACAAGCTGGTGCGCACCGGGCGCCAGATGCTGCATGAGATCGGTCGCGAGCCGACACCCGAGGAACTGGCCGAAAAGCTGCAGATGCCGCTGGAAAAGGTTCGCAAGGTGATGAAGATCGCCAAGGAACCGATCAGCCTCGAAACACCGATCGGCGACGAAGAGGACAGCCAGCTTGGTGATTTCATTGAGGACAAGAACGCGGTCTTGCCGCTGGACAGCGCGATTCAGGAAAACCTCAAGGAAACCACGACCCGCGTGCTGGCCAGCCTGACCCCGCGCGAGGAACGGGTGCTGCGGATGCGGTTTGGGATCGGCATGAATACCGATCACACGCTGGAAGAGGTCGGGCAGCAATTCAGCGTGACCCGCGAGCGGATCCGCCAGATCGAGGCCAAGGCGCTGCGCAAGCTGAAACATCCCAGCCGAAGCCGCAAGTTGCGCAGTTTCCTGGATCAATAGAAATACCAGAGACCCCGCCGTTCATTTGGCGGGGTTTTTTCTTGCCTGAATAGGGCCGGACGAACCCGTCCCGCGGGTAAATACAACGTGATTGCCCTGTGTTTCCCGCCTTTCCGGCCTATTGTATCTTCACGATGAGGAGGAGAAGCGACATGACGCACAAGTCAACGTTCCTATTCATGCTGGCCGGATTTGCCCTGGCGCTTCCGCAGGCGGGTGAGGCTTTCACGAGCAAATTGGGGGCACGTGTCAACCCGGTCAATTCGTCGGTTTTCGAGGTCGTTCCCAAGAGCAGCGGTGACGGGCAGGTGTTCTGGTGCAGCGCTGCCGACTATGCCCAACGAGAATTGAGGGCGCCTTGGCAGGCCCGGATCTATATCGCGCGGGGACGCGCGCCCAGCATGACCACCGGGCGGCGTTCCTCGGTTCAGTTCACCCTTGATCCGCAAGCCGCCGGGATCACCCCTGCACCGTCCTCGATCAGCCTGAATTCGCTCAAGGTTGGTGAAAGCATGACGGTACAGCAGGCGTATGGCTACTGTAGCATCTCGCCCTTCTTCTGACCGGTTGAAGGCCGGGGTTGGAGCACGGTCGGGACAAGTGATGTCTGATCGTGCTAGAGTTTCGAACGTTCCGGTTGTCTGACACGGTGTGAGGTGAAGTGATGAAAACCGCAATACGTCTGGCCCTTGTGGCATGTTTGGCCTGCCTTCCAAGCTGGGGTGCGGCGTGGTGGTCGTTCAACCGGCTGGAGGTGTTTCCGGTTTCTGAAACGGCGTGGGAGGTGGTGGCCGGTGTCGGCACCGGCGCGGCGGATTACTGGTGCGGGGCCGGGGATTTTGCCCAGCGGGTGTTGGGTGTGTCCGCGGCCAGCCGGATTTACATCTGGAAGTCCGAGGGGCCGAGCGTGAACAGGCCCGGCAGAAAAGCGGTGCAATTCTCGATGTCACCGCCATCCGGAGCCGATACCTCGACCGGATATTCGCTGTCGGTGAAGCGCGCGGGTGATAATCTTGCACGCCACGCGGCGGTTCAATACTGCTATCAGTTCGACGAATCCGATATCTGGAACAGGTGGTAACCGGTCATGACAATAAGATGCACACTCCAGGTTCTTGCAACCGCCGCGCTGATGGCCGGTGCGGCGACGCCGTCGATGGCGTGGCGGGCGATCAACAGTCACACGGTCAATCCGCTTTCGCCCGTTTCATTCGAAGTGATCGGGCGTGGCGGGATTTCCAGCGTGAGCTACTGGTGCGCCGCCGGAGACTACGCGCGGCGGGTTCTGGATGCGCCACTGGGCCAACGGATTTACATCTCGCGGCCACGTGACCATGCGCAAACCGAGAACGCAAAATCAGCGGTGCAGTTCTCGCTCGATCCGCCCGCCAACGCGAATCTCAATCCCGGTTTTCTGCTGACCGTCACGCGGCTGGGCGACAATCTGAGCGCATCCGCCGCGTGGAATCTCTGTATCCCGCAATCAGGGCGGGCAGAATAGCGCGGCGAGCAGCATGGCGACCCACACCGAATTCGTCATCCAAAGCCGTGGCGCGGGCCTCTATGAGTTCACGCGCGACGTGGTCGACTGGGTGCGCGCGACCGACCGGGCCGAGGGGGTGCTGACGCTGTTTCTGCGCCATACCTCCTGTTCCCTGCTGATTCAGGAGAATGCGGATCCCGAGGTCCGGGATGATCTGAACGCATTCTTTCATCGGCTGGTTCCGCCAGCCACCGATCCGGCGATGTCGTATCTCAGGCATACTTACGAAGGGCCTGACGACATGCCCGCCCATATCAAATCGGCGCTGCTGCCGGTCAGCCTGACGATCCCGGTGGTCGATGGCACTCCGACGCTTGGCACCTGGCAGGGGATATTCCTGTTTGAACATCGGGCCGCGCCGCATCGCCGCCGCGTGGCTGCGCATTTCGCGTGATATCCGCATCTTGGGGCGCGAATTCCCCTCTACCCAAACCCTAGCGGCTGGCCTATAGTTCTCGGCAAGAGGGTCCGAGACCCCACAACGAGTGGCAGAAACCATAGGGGGACGGCTGATGCGCTGCCCGTTTTGCGGAAATATAGACACGCAGGTCAAGGATTCCCGGCCAGCCGAAGACCATGTCTCGATCCGGCGGCGCCGACTCTGCCCGGCCTGCGGCGGTCGGTTCACCACCTATGAACGGGTCCAGTTAAGGGACCTCGTCGTGATCAAGACCAATGGCAAGCGCGAAGATTTTGATCGTGACAAGCTGGAGCGTTCGATCCGTATCTCGATGCAGAAGCGCCCGATCGAACCAGAGCGCATCGACCAGATGATTTCAGGCATCGTGCGCCGGCTTGAGAGCATGGGCGAAACCGACATTCCCTCGAGCAAGATCGGCGAGATCGTGATGGAGGCGCTGGCCCGGATCGACACCGTGGCATATGTGCGGTTTGCCAGTGTTTACAAGAACTTCCAGGCCGCAGATGATTTCGAGGATTTCGTTCATGAATTGCGCCCGCAGCCGCCGGAAGAGTGACGGACCCGGATAGACGTTTCATGGCGATGGCCCTGTCCCTGGGCCGTCGCGGACAGGGGGGATGCTGGCCCAACCCTGCGGTTGGCTGCGTTGTGGTGCGCGACGGACGAGTCGTCGGTCGCGGCTGGACGCAGCCGGGCGGTCGCCCCCATGCGGAACCTGTTGCGCTCGCCCAGGCGGGCGCGCTGGCGCGCGGGGCAACGGTCTATGTCACGCTTGAGCCTTGTGCACATTTCGGCCAGACCCCGCCCTGTGCCGATGCGCTTGTCGAGGCGGGTGTGGCGCGGGTTGTCGCCGCCATCGAGGACAGCGATGCACGGGTTTCGGGGCAGGGTTTTGCCCGCCTGCGCGACAATGGCATCGAGGTCACAACCGGTGTGCTTGCCGATGACGCGGCGCGGGATCATGCGGGGTTCTTCCTGAGAACCGAACAGGGGCGACCGATGGTGACCCTCAAACTCGCCAGCAGCTTTGATGGCCGGATTGCCACCGCGACGGGCCAAAGCCAGTGGATCACCGGCCCCATGGCGCGGCGCGCGGTCCATGGCATGCGGGCGCGCCACGATGCGGTGATGGTGGGCGCCGGCACGGCGCGCGCGGATGATCCGTCGCTGACCGTGCGTGATCTCGGGATCGCGCGACAACCGGTGCGCGTGGTCGTTTCGCGCTATCTCGACCTGCCTCTCATGGGCAAACTGGCCCGCACCGCTGGCGAGACCGCGCTGTGGCTCTGTCACGGCGAGGGGGCCGATCCCGAGCGCCTGAAGGCTTGGGAAGGGTTGGGTGCGCGGCTTTTGCCCTGCGGGGCGCGGGGGATGCAACTCGATGCGCTCGACATCCTGCGTCAATTGGGCGATGCCGGTCTGACGCGGGTCTTTTGCGAAGGGGGCAGCGCGCTGGCGGCTTCTCTGCTCTCTGCGGACCTGGTGGATGAACTGGTGGGATTCACCGCCGGTCTGACCATTGGCGGCGACGGGTTGCCGGCAATTGGCGGGATCGGGCTTGCGCAGCTGGAAATGGCCCCGCGCTTCGATCTGGTCGAAACGCGGCCGGTCGGCCCCGATGTGATGCACCGCTGGCGTCGCACGATCCAGGACATGTCGTGACCGGATCCGATCTTGTCTGAGGCGTTTTGCACCGGCTGTGCTGCAAATATCCGTTGCCCCTGTCTTCCGGTGCGTCAACGCCACAGGTGGGCGTAGGTGGCGAACAGCCCTTGCAGCCTCGACAGCGTCCGGTTGGCCCGTCCCGGCGGCGGCAGGTCCGGATCGCCCAGCCGCTCGGCAACGACCTCGACAGGGCAGATCGCTCCGGTGACCGGGTCGATATAACGCGGATAATCGATCAGCACCGCATGAACCAGACCCGACAGGTCCGGACGCGCCCGACGACGCTCTGGCACGTCGCCAAGATCGGTGGTCAGACCCCAACCCGCATAGAACGGTGCGCCGAGGGTCGTGACCGGAATCTCTCGCATCATGGCTTCGAACCCGAGGAGGGAGGTCATGGTCCAGACCTCGTTCACCTGCGCCAGAAGTGCGGTGGGATCGGTTCCGGTCGCCACGATATCGGCCTCGGCCGCGTCAATCGCGCCGGGTCGTAGTCCTGCCTCGACATCCGGGTGGGGCTTGTAGATCAGGACTGCATCGGGATGCGCGGCCCTGACCGCGCGCAGCAGATCGCCATTGGTTGCGATGCCGCTTGTCCCGAACCGGATGGACGCGTCATCCTCGACCTGACCAGGGATCAGGATGCGGTGCCCGTCGGGCAGCGGCGGCACCACGCCACCGATGTTGTACTTGCTGATGCCATTCCGGGTCAGCGTCGCAATCAACCGCTCTGCACGCAATTTCTGGTCCGCTCTCAGGGTGGCGCGCGCCGTGATATACGCCTCGAGCCGGCTTGGCTGGCGAGGATCGTAGTAGATTCCCAGATCGTCGAGCGCGAGCGACAGCGCCGGAACCAGCTCCGACCCCAGCCCCCGTGACCGCAGGAACCCGTCCTCGACACGCACCGTATCGTTGCCCACCGTTGGCGGGCTGCCCCAGGTCATATGCCGGCGGTCGGGAAAGGTCCGGGGCGTGTCATCGAACTTGACCCGTTTCGCCTGTCCAAAGATCTTTTGCATCTGCGGACGTTTCCAGAGCCGGATGCCGCTCGCGACCCAACCCCGCCGGTCATCGCGCCACGCGCGGGTCTGGGCTTCGAGATTGTCAAGAACGGTCTCGAGCGCGCACAGGCGGTCGCGAAACGGGTCGTACCATGTGGGGTAGAGGATCATCGCGGCGGCAAACAACTGCGCGCGCGTCAGCCGGCGGTTCCGGCGGGGCACCGGGTTTTCGTCCGTGGTCAGACCCCAGCCTGCATAGAACGGCTGCCCGAAGACGCGCGGCCTGTGCCCGGCGAGAATTGCTTCGAATCCGAGATGTGACGACAGGGTATAGACCCCGATTGCCCCTTCGAGCAGCGCCCAGGGGCTGACGGGCGCGTCACACAGGCGCACCCGGTCGCTGAGATCAGCCGTCGAATAGTAACCCGGGCGAAACCCGGCACGCGTTTCCGGGTGGGTCTTGATCAGGATCGGTGCGCCGGGGTTCTCTTCCTGCGCAAAGACCAGCATTTCGCGGAAAAGGGCCGTATTGTCGCCGCTGGCCCGTACCGAGGCATCATCGCGGACCTGATCGACAACCAGAACATAGCCCGGATCGGGTGGCGTCAGTGTGACGTCGTGATCGTTGTACTTGCTGAGGTGATGCTCGCGTATCCGCGCCATAGCGTCTCGCGCACGGTCAAGGATCGCGGTGTCATCGAGCGGGGCGCGCAACAGGATCTGTTCGAGATCTGAGGGGTCGGAGGGATCAAAGTGCAGACCGGACCGGTCGAGCAGCAACCCGGCGGGAGGCTCGCCTGCGCGGCCGGGAAAAATCGAGCGCAGAAAGGCATCTTCGACACGCAGCAAAGCCGCGCCACGGCGTTTGGCGATGGCCCGGCCGCGATGCGACGTCGGGCTGTCGCCCCAGATCGCAACGAGATCGTCGGCTCCCGGCAGCCCGAGGCGCAGATCGTATCCGGCGAGGTACAGGATACGGCGCAACCGGCGTTGCGTCAGAAAACCACCATTATAGGCATAGACCCGCGAGCCTGTGCCATTTGCAGCTGACCGCTCGGGGCCGGGCATGCCTACTGGGTCAGGGTGGCGACGTTCGCGATGGGGGTCAGCCCGCCGACAACGAGCGAGATCGACTTGCTCCACTGGGCATAGGGCGCTTCGGTCACGTAAAGCGTATCGCCGTCGTGGATGACAAAATCACGGGCCTGGAAGACGCCGTTGGGTTCCTTCAGGTTCAGCACATAGACCAGACGTTGCGCGCCCTTCAGATCGTCACGGCCGAGCACCTGGTTGGCGATCGCGGCCTTTTCGTTGCGGAACACAAAGATTCCCGTAGGGTCGGAGGAAACCGAGATCAACCCGCCCACCTGCGCCAGCGCGTCCATCGCCGACAGGTTCTGGGTTTCGAATTTCACGCGGGCCTGCTGGCTCGTGGCGCCCATTGCGGTGTAGGAGCGGCTGTCTTCTTCGACGAGAATCCGGTCGCCGCCGCGCAGAGCGATGTCCAGGTTCGGATCCTTGTAGAGATCCTGAAACCAGACCGTGCCCTTGCGGGTGCCGCGTATCACCGTCACCAGGGCGATTTCGGGCTCGATCACCACTCCGCCGGCTTTGGCCAGCATCGAGGCCAATGTGCGGGTCGGTCGTTCGATCGGGTACACACCCTGTGCGCCCACCGCACCGACCAGCGAAACGGTCGAGCCGTCCCCGGCCAGCCGCCGGACCTCGACCTGCGGATCGGGGGTCTGGTCCATCAGGCGTTCGGTGATGATCGCGCGCAGTTGCTCCGGGGTGTTTCCGGCGGCGCGGATACGCCCGCCATACGGGACAAAGATATAGCCGTCGCTGTCGACCTGCACGTCTTCGAGAGCGGTCGAGCTGCCGACATCGCCGGCGAGCAGCCCGTCATCGACGTTTTCCCATATCGTCAGCCCCAGCGTGTCACCGGGCCGGATCGTGTCTGAGGTCAGTTGGGGCGTCGTGCGAAAATCGCTGGAGAAACCGAGCGCCGGAACCACAGCGGTGGCGCGGGTCACGCGATCATTGACCGCAACGATAAAGGCATCGCCCTGCTGTTGCAGGGACCCGTCGAATATCTGATTCTTGGTGGGCCCGGCTTGCGGCAGCGAACAGGCGGCGAGCGCGCCGGTCATGACTGTGAGTGTGGCGACTCTCACCCATCGCAAAGAAACAGTTTTCACGGAGCGGCCCCCTCGACCCGATATGTAAATCAACGATTACCGCGCAACCTAGAAGAATTGTCAGGAGATGGCCAGCCGTGGCGCGGTGCGATCAGCGGATCGCCTGCAAATGTGGCTTCTGCGTCGCTTTGCCGATGCCGCGCGCCGCATAGGGATCGCGGGGATCGAGCATCATGTCGACCACCCGGCGCAGCAGCCTCTGGCGTCCGCGCCGCGAATAGAAGCCGCCCGGCACCTGGCTGGTCTCCAGCAGGTAGCGGCGAAAGACCATGTAGGACGCGGTGTCCGGTCGGTGCGGATTGGCGAAAAAGGCATGCAACGGCTGATCCGAAATGAATTCGGGCTTGTCATAGACTGCGCGCCCGGAGATGTGCAGCGGCAGCCCGCGCCAAAGCGCCTGTTGACCGGCGGTGGAATTGACGGTGACCACGCTGCGGCTATCGTCCATCAGCCGGGCCAGTTTGCCACCGCGCACGAAATGCACCCGGTCGCGCAACCCGTGCGCATCCGCGAGGCAGATGATGTCGCGTGACAGCGGCGTGCGGCCGTCCTCCAGCGGGTGTGCCTTGAAAACAAGGTGGTGATGCCTTGGGGCGCCCCTGGCAAAACCCTCGATGACGCGGGCGAGGAAGTCGCTCATGCTGTTGAAAGGGGAGTGCTCGCGAAAACTGGAATCATGTTCGAGTTGCAGCAGTACCAGATGATAGGGATAGCCGCCGCGCCGGATGCGCGCGGTTCTGAGGTAACGGTCCGCCGCATGTGGCAGGATCAGAAGCAGCCGTTTGAAATGCAGAAGGAATTCGCGCGTGACCGGCAGCGATCGATGCGGTCGGAAATGCCGGTATCCGCGATTGGTGAACATCACGAACCAATGATAGGCCGCGCCGTAGAACATATGCTCGCGCATGTCGCCCCAATGCGCGGGTGGAGGCGGGGCGTCATGATCGGCCTGTTCGAGCTGTACCCGCATCTGTGCGACACTCATGTCCATCAGTCGCGAGTTGCCGTTCGATCCTTCCCGTTCGTAGGTCACCCAGTAGGGGCGCAGATAGCCTTCCTCGAAGACATGAACCGTGACGCCGCGGGCGCGGGCGGCGGCGATGGCGGTGGCGTGAATGTGGCGGGTGTCGCCGTAGAGCACGATGTCGGTCACGCGATGAAGATGGAACAGGCGCGCAAGCGTATCCGGCCAGTCCTCGGGCTGGCCGCGAAACGGGATGTAGCTCGCGCTGTCGAACCAGAACGCCCGGTCGCCCGCATTGAAGCCGACTCGCAGAACCTGAGCACCGGTCTTGCGGAGCATGCGCCCCAGGGCATGAAAGAACGGTCCATGCGGACCTTGCAGAAAGAGGAAGACGCGGCCCGGGCCGGCGATTGTGCGAATGGTCTGACTGTCAGGTTCGATCTGATGACACCGGCACTTGAAAACAGACGGATTATCACCCGCAGTCCGGCGAATTGCAAGATCGGGGGCTTGCCGTGCGCGGCGGTGCTGGTTACGTGGGGGTGCGGCATATGAGAGGCGTCACATGTTCACAGGCATCATCACCGATATCGGCACTATACGCCAACTGGAGCCGCAGGGGGACCTGCGTGCACGGATCGCGACCGGGTACGACACCGCGGATATCGATATCGGCGCTTCGATTGCCAGCGACGGGGTCTGCCTGACGGTCATCGCCCTGGGCGAGGATTGGTATGATGTGCAGGTCAGCGCGGAAACGGTGTCGAAAACGAACCTGGGCGACTGGGCCGTAGGCAGGCGGGTGAATCTCGAACGGGCCCTGAAAGTGGGCGACGAGCTCGGTGGGCATATCGTATCCGGCCATGTGGACGGGGTTGCCGAGGTCATCGATGTTACGGACGAGGGCGACAGCACCCGCGTCAGCCTGCGCGCGCCGCAGGAAATGGCGCGTTTCATCGCCCCGAAAGGATCGGTCGCGCTGAACGGCGCGTCCCTGACGGTGAACGAGGTCGATGGCGCGACATTCGGGATCAATATCATCCCGCATACCAAGGAAGCCACCACCTGGGGTGACGTGGCGCCCGGGGATCGGGTCAATCTCGAGATTGATACCCTGGCCCGGTATGTCGCGCGGCTGGCAGATACCGTCGCATTGTGATCCGTCGGGCGGGGGGCGCTGCCCCCTCCGGCGAAAATCGGGGATTTCCGCCGTTCACCCCCGGAGTGTTTTCCCAAAGATGAAGGCACAAGCAGGCGGATTTCGCAGGTGTCGCGGCGTTCCGGGGCTGGCAATCGTGGCGCGCGTGGGGTATTTGCGCCCCGAGCCAACTGCGCACGGAAAGACGATTTCATGAGCTTTGAAACCCCCGGTCAGGTCGAGCAGGACCTGCGCCATGCCATCTCTCCGATCGCGGAGATCATCGACGTGGCGCGGCGCGGCCAGATGTTTATCCTGGTCGATCACGAGGACCGTGAGAACGAGGGCGATCTGGTCATCGCGGCCGAATTTGCGGATGCGGCGGCGATCAACTTCATGGCGACGCATGGGCGTGGTCTGATCTGTTTGCCGATGACGGCGGAGCGGGTGGATCGCCTGGGGCTGCCGATGATGGCGGTTAACAACTCGTCGCGGCACGAGACACCGTTTACCGTGTCGATCGAGGCGCGCGAGGGGGTCAGCACCGGCATTTCGGCCCCGGATCGGGCGCATACGGTATCTGTGGCGATCAACGAGCAGAACACGATGGCGGCGCTGGCAACGCCGGGACACATCTTTCCGCTGCGGGCGCGCAATGGCGGCGTGCTGGTGCGGGCAGGGCATACCGAGGCGGCGGTGGATATCGCCCGTTTGGCGGGATTGAAGCCGGCCGGCGTGATTTGCGAAATCATGAACCCGGATGGCACCATGGCGCGCTTGCCCGAACTGGTGGACTTCGCCAAGGCGCATGACCTGAAGATCGGCACGATTTCCGACCTGATCGCCTATCGCAACCTCAATGACAACCTGGTGGACCAGACCGCGCAGCAGGCGGTGACCTCGGAATTCGGGGGCGATTGGGACATGCGCATCTTTACCGACCAGACCCACGGGGTCGAACACGTGGCCCTGATCAAGGGCGACATCACGACACCGGAGCCCGTTCTGACCCGGACCCATGCGCTGCATGAGGCGAGCGATCTGCTCGGTCTGGGGCCGAAGCCGGCGCGTGAATTGTCGCGGGCCATGGAGTTGATTGCGCAGGAGGGGCGCGGTGTCGTCTGCCTGTTCCGGGAACCGCGCCATTCGCTTTATGCCAGCGAAGAGGAGGGTCCGCGTACCATCAAGCAGACCGGGCTCGGGGCGCAGATTCTCTCGGCGCTTGGCGTCAAGGACCTGATCCTGCTCACGGATTCGCCCCGGACAAGGTATCTTGGGCTGGACGCCTATGGGCTGTCGATCGTCGATACCCGCCCGATCATGTCCGAGGAGTAGATCATGGCCAAATCCGAAGCACATTACGTCCTGCCGCGCCCGGAATTCGACAAGCCGGTCAGGCTGCTGATTGTCGTTGCACCCTATTACAAGGATATCGCCGACGATCTCGTGGCCGGGGCCAAGGCGGAGATCGAGGCGGCTGGCGGCAGTTGGGAGCTTGTCGAGGTGCCGGGGGCGCTCGAAGTGCCGACGGCCATAGCGATTTCGGACCGGCAATCGAATTTCGACGGCTATGTCGCGCTTGGCTGCGTGATCCGCGGTGAGACGACCCATTACGAGACGGTCTGCAACGACAGCAGCCGTGCCCTGCAATTGATGGGCCTGCAAGGGCTGTGCATCGGCAATGGCATCCTGACCGTCGAGACACGCCAGCAGGCTGTTGTTCGTGCGGAGACTGCCGGACAGAACAAGGGGGGCGGTGCGGCCGCTGCGGCCTTGCATCTGATCGCGCTCGCCCGTAAGTGGGGCGACCAGCGCAAGGGCGTGGGGTTTCGTGCTCCATCCGACGCGATTCTGCTGGCGGAAAAAGGCGACGGATCCACCACGGCATGACCAGTTCGAGCAGCGCCCTGTCGGGCAACCAGAAGCGCAAGATGAAATCCGCCGCGCGGCTCTATGCGGTGCAGGCGCTGTTTCAGATGGAGCAGAGCGGACAGACCAGCGATCAGGTGATTGCCGAGTTTCTGGAGCATCGTTTCGGTGCCACCTATGAGGGGGACGAGATGCTGGACGGCGACAGCGGGCTGTTTCGGCGTTCGGTGGCGGACGCCGTGAACCATCAGGCGCGGATCGACCAGATGACGGACCGTGCGTTGGTGGCGAAATGGCCGATTGACCGCATCGATCCCACCCTGCGCGCCCTGTTTCGTGCAGCGGGGGCCGAACTGACCAACAGCGATACGCCCGCCAAGGTGGTGATCGTTGAATATGTCGAGATCGCGCGTGCGTTCTTTCCCAAGGGGAAAGAGCCGAAATTCGTGAATGCGGTGCTTGATCACATGGCACGCGAGGCCAGGCCCGAAGCGTTCTGAGGATGTGAGCCGGGCGCACCATCAGCCTCCTGTGGATCGCGGCGACCTGACGCGGGGTCTGAGCTTTGCCTGATTTCCGTGCTGTGCTATCCTGTGGACACAGGAGGTGACCCATGCCCAAACTGGTCAAACTCTATATTCGTAACGTGGTCATCGGCTTTGCGATTGCGGCTGCCTTTGTTGCGATGTTGCTCTGGTTCAACGTGATGAACATCTGGCATCTCGTCACACATTCCGACGCGGGCATCCTCGCGGTGTTCCTGTTGTGGTTCATGCACGGCATCGTTTTTGCCGGTGTGCAGTTTGCCTGGGCTGTGATGTCGCTGGCCGAACCCACCGGCGGCGGAAAAGGCGGAACGCCTGCCCTGCGCGACCTGCAGCCCGCCGTCGCTGTTGCACCCAAGCGTGAGAACAGGATCAAGAAGAGCCGTTAACACGTTGAAATAAAACAAGACAGGAAAATGTGACGGGACCGCCAATCAACCGTGTGGTTCTGATTCCCGAGGACCTGTATATACAGGTGGGCGCCAGGTAAACGGACCAGGATCCGAACAGAGCCAGCTCCCTCGGATTTGCTTAAGGCCACCGGAATGCAACCGTTCACGCGCAGGGCAGAACCCGCCACGGCACTCAGATAGGCGCAGTTCACGCACCGGGCAAGAGGGATCATGCGGTTTCGTGCAGAAGAATGCGTAAACGGCCCATATGTTCTTCCCAACCCGCGTCCAGGCTCAGAAGCAGGCCAAAGGCTTCGGCGTTTTGTGGCAGGCCGGTATGGTGCAGCGACAGGCGCGTGCCACCGGCAACCGAGGTCAGTTCCCATCGCACAAGGCTTTCGGCGTCGCCCATCGGTTCGACAGTGAATGTATATTCCAGATAGTCGGGCTCGCGCGCGGAAATGACCGTTCCCCAGATCAGCCGTCTGCCACTTTCGGCACCATGCATTTCGAACGCGTTGCCCTGTCGCAGCGGGGCAGTCGGGCGGTGAAACCAGAGCGCCAGCTTGTCCGGATCGGTCAGATAGCGCCAGACCTCTTGCCGGCTGGCCCTCACGTAGATTTCTTTGCGAATGGTGGTTTCGGTCATGGCTCACTCCCTTCGATAGCGGATTTGAGAGACGCCAGCCGGTCGTCCCAGAACTGGTCGAAATAGCTCAGCCAGTTGACGACCGGGGCAAACCCCTCCGGGTTCAGGCTGTTGATGCGTTCGCGCCCACGGGTGCGCACCGTTATCAATCCGCCATCGGACAATACGGTCAGGTGCTTCTTGACGGCGGCGCGGGTCATGTCGAACCGGTCGGTCAGTTGACCGATGGTCATGTCGCTTTGGGCGAGCATCATGACAATATCGCGCCGGGTCGGATCGGCGAGCGCGCGAAAGCAGGGCTGTATCGGGGTGGCTGTCATTTATAATACCTTTTGGTATCATTTAATATGAAACCAAAAGGTATCATGTCAAGCCGAAACCGATTTTGAACCGTGGTGGTTGCAAAATGTTCACGTCTTGTTCATGGTTGGCACATGATTGAAACGCCTTCACCGCCGGTCAAGCCGGGGCAACTGCTCGCGCGCGGAGTCTGTCGTCACCTTAGCGGGTATGGCTTTGTTTCCGTTGAAGAACTCGTGCCGGCGCGCGGGCTACGGGTGGATGTCATGGGGCTGGGACCCAAGAGCGAGATATGGGTCATCGAATGCAAATCCAGTCGCGCCGATTTTCAGTCGGATTCCAAGTGGCAAGGCTATCTGGAATGGTGCGACCGCTATTTCTGGGCGGTCGATCAGGAATTTCCGACCGATCTGTTGCCGCCCGAGACCGGGCTGATCATTGCCGATTCTTATGATGCCGAGATCATCCGGATGGCGCCGGAACGCAAGCTTGCTGCCGCGCGGCGCAAGGTGATGCTGCATAAATTCGCGGTTCATGCGGCGCGGCGGTTGCAGGCGCTGCGTGATCCCGGTGTGGTGGCAATGGTGCCAACCGGCGGATTGCGCACCGAAGGGTCGGACTGACGCGATCGGGTTTGATCGGCGGATTGCCTTGAGCGTCCGGACAGGAGGGCCGCGCGCCTCGCAAGCGGACGGGCCGCCTTAGCGGCGGC
Source organism: Sedimentitalea sp. XS_ASV28 (assembly GCF_041224545.1). NCBI lineage: Bacteria > Pseudomonadati > Pseudomonadota > Alphaproteobacteria > Rhodobacterales > Paracoccaceae > Sedimentitalea > Sedimentitalea sp. XS_ASV28. The sequence goes on from NZ_JBGFGP010000130.1 coordinate 90,344, forward strand.
GATTGCCTTCGATCGCGCGCGCAGCCTTTGCTGCCGCGATGATTTCCTCGGCAATTTCCTCGGCTTCTTCCGGGTCGAAATCCATCGGCACTTCGAACCCCTGGGATTCGATAAAGATGCGCACCATGCCTGCGTCGGTCGGGCCGATCTGCATGTTCGCTTCGATATCGCGCTCGGTGTTGATGCCCATGGGTGCCTCCGTGACTCTGTGACTCCTGCTAGCTTGGCAGGGGTTGAGAATCAAGCGCTGGCGCGATCAGTATGCCGTATGGATGAGGCAGGAATTCGTCGATTTGCGCCATCAGATGCAGCATGGCTGGTGCGTCAGCACGGCGAGCTATACGCGCGGGAAGCGGGGTTCGATGCGTCGTTCGGGGCGCTCGTGGCCAGAATTCTGGATGATTTCATCGCAAACCATGACCCCGCCCGCGAGCGGGGATGGATCGCCACGCGGGGTGAGCAGCGGCTTGGCAGCATATTCTGCGTTGCCGATGGGACGAGTAGGGCCAGGTTGCGTCTGTTCCTGTTGACGCCGGATGCGCGCGGGCAGGGGCTGGGCAAGCGGCTGTTAGCGACGTGCATGGGCTTTGCCCGGGACTGCGGTTACAGAGACATGCAGCTGTCGACTCATGAAAGCCATCGTGCCGCCTGCGCACTTTACGAGGCAACGGGCTGGCGGCTTGGCGAGAGCAGGCCGGTGCGTTCGTTCGGGGCCGATCTGGTGGAACAAAGCTGGCAGATTGTGCTCTAACCTACTTGCATTCATATCGTCGCTTGTCTAAATCCCGTGCCAGTGCCGCCTTAGCTCAGTTGGTTAGAGCGCCTGATTGTGGATCAGGAGGTCCCCCGTTCGAGCCGGGGAGGTGGTACCACCCCCACCGCATGAACCGTGTATGACGCATCAGAGTGCCGCTGTTCGGTGTGCGGATGAGGTCAGATCTGTGGCTCGGCCTGGGATGTGAACCAGGAGATCACCGCTTCGATTGTCGGGTTTCGTCGCGAGTCGCGTTGGGCAAGCAGGTAGAAATCGTTGTCACCGCGCATGACGTGGGGCGTAACCTGCCGCAGATGTCCCGATGCGATATCGCGCGCGACCAGAAAGCGACTGACAAGGGCGATGCCCTGCCCGGAAAGGGCCGCGTCAACCGCAAGGGTCGTCTGGCTCAACCGCAATCCGTGACCGCTTTGATCGGCGATGCCGAGGTGGCGCAGGAAGGCGGGCCACAGATCATGGGCATCGTGCAGTTTCGGCAGGCGCGCGATCTGGTCGGGATCAAGCGGCACGGTGCGGCCTTGCAGAAGCGAAGGCGCAGCGACGGCGACATTGTCGCTCGGGAACAGGCGGATTGCGTGCAGCGCAGCGCCGAATGGCGGCCGGCCCTGACGTATGGCGAGATCAATCCCGTCGCCGTGAAAGCTCGAAACTTTCTCGGTTGCGAGGATTTGCAGGTCGATGTCCGGATGGCAGGTGGAAAATCCGGGCAGGTTGGGGATGAGCCATTTCGCGGCAAAGGTCGGGGTGACACTGACCCGGACCTCACCGGGTTCCGGGATCAGGTCGGCAGTGGCGCGGCGCATGCCGTCAAAGGCCGTCGAAATCTGAGCGTGATAGCCGCGTCCCGCCTGGGTGAGCGCCAATCCGCGAGGCAGTCGTTCGAACAGGGGCATTCCGAGATGGGCTTCGAGCTGGCGCACCTGTTGTGCCACCGCGCCCTGCGTGACGCCGAGTTCTTCCGCCGCGGCGCGAAAGGTCAGTCGACGACCGGTCACTTCAAAGGCACGCAAAGCGTTCAGGGGCGGCAAGCGGGTCAATAGACGATAGTATTCCTACAGGCGGATGGCATCAATTCTCATGCGAAAGGATTGGATTTCGGACCTATATTGCAGCCAGACAATGCATGGAGATTTTCCCGATGTCAGTAGAAAAAGTTGCTCTGATCACCGCCGGCGGCAGCGGCATGGGCGCGGATGCGGCACGCCGACTCGCGGCGGACGGTTTCAAGGTTGGTATCCTGTCGTCCTCGGGCAAGGGCGAAGCGCTTGGCACCGAGCTTGGCGGTTTCGGCGTTACCGGATCCAATCTCGATCCGCAGGCACTTGCGGCGCTGGTCGATGGCGCAAAGACGCGATGGGGCCGGGTGGATGTTCTGGTCAATTCCGCGGGTCATGGCCCAAAGGGCGCGATTCTGGATATGTCGGACGAAGACTGGCACATGGGGATGGACGTCTACCTGATGAACGTGATCCGGCCGACGCGGCTGGTGACGCCCGTGATGCAGGCGCAGGGGGGCGGGGTTATCGTCAATATCTCGACCTTTGCCGCGTTCGAACCTGATCCGCTGTTTCCCACGTCCGGTGTGTTCCGTGCCGGTCTTGCCGCCTTTGCCAAGCTTTTCGCCGACAAATATGCTGCGGACAATATTCGTATGAACAATGTCTTGCCGGGTTTCATCGACAGCCTGCCCGAAACCGATGAGCGCAAGGCGCGTATTCCCCTCGGGCGCTATGGTAGCACCGACGAGGTGTCTTCGGTTATATCTCTGCTGGCATCCGAGGGGGGCGGCTATATCACCGGCCAGAATATCCGCATAGACGGCGGGCTGACCCGGTCGGTTTAGCGGGAACCGGGCGTCAGCGGACCGCTTCGATCGGACCTTCCGCGCGTCCGTGGATGAACTGTTCCAGATAGGGGTCGCCGCTGCTGTCCATCTCGTCGACCGGGCCTGTCCACTGGATCACGCCATCATGCAGCATCGCGACGTTGTCGGCGATGGCGCGGACACTGCTCATATCGTGGGTGATTGTCATCGCGGTCGCGCCCATTTCGACGACGATCTCGCGGATCAGGTCGTTGATGACGCCTGACATGATCGGATCGAGCCCGGTTGTGGGTTCGTCGAAAAAGATGATCTCGGGTTCGGCGGCAATCGCGCGGGCGAGCCCGACACGCTTTTGCATGCCGCCCGACAGTTCAGCGGGGAAAAGATCGGCAACCTTGGATTTCAGACCCACGCGACGCAGCTTGTCGATCGCGATGGCGCGCGCCTCTTCCTGGGGCCGCTTGAGCGAGCCGCGCAGCAGGCGGAAAGCGACATTCTGCCAGACCGGTAGGGAGTCAAACAGCGCACCGCCCTGGAACAACATGCCGAACCGGGCGAGAAAGGCATCGCGGTCTCCGCTCGCGGCATCCTTGCCATCGACGAGGATTTGCCCGGAATCCTGCTGGATCAGGCCGAGAATGCACTTCAGCGCCACCGACTTGCCGGTGCCCGAGCCGCCGATGATGACCATCGAACTGCCCTTGGGGATGTGCAGGGACATGCCGCGCAACACCTCGTTCTCGCCAAAGGCCTTCCTGACGTTGTCCATGCGGATCATATCGAAAAGAACACTCCTGTGAGAACGAAATTGGCGGCCAGGATGAGGATGGCGGCCGCTTCGACGCTGTCCTTGGTCGCGTTGCCGACGCCCTGGGCACCGCGCCCGGATTGCATGCCATAATAACAGCCCATCATGGCGGCGATCACACCAAAGGCAGCGCCCTTGACCAGTGACGAGATCACGTCGCGCGCCTCGAGAAAATCGACCGTGTTCTGCAGGTAGGCGGCGGAGTTGAACCCGAGATTCTTGACCGCGACCACATAGCCACCGCCAATGCCGATGATATCGCCCACCGCGACGAGCAGTGGCACGGTGATCAACGCGGCGAGGATACGCGGCGCAACGAGGTATTTCATCGGGTTGGTCGACAGGGTGACAAGCGCGTCGATCTGTTCGGTCACCTTCATGGTGGCGATTTCGGCGGCGATGGACGAGGTGACACGCGCCGCGATCATCAACCCGACCAGCACCGGGCCAAGTTCGCGCACCATGCCGATGGCGACGATCTGCGGGACCACGGCCTCGGCGTTGAATCGCGCGCCGCCGGAATAGATCTGCAAGGCCAGCGCGCCGCCGGTGAAAATGGCGGTAAGGCCCACAACGGGCAGCGAGAGCCAGCCGATCGCCACCAACGCGTTGAAGAGTTCGCGGGGGTAATAGGGCGGGCGGAAAATGTGGGATATTGCACGCGCCGCGAAGATCGACATGCGTCCGACCAGCGCAAGACCATTGAGCACCGCGCGCCCGAGTTTTTCCAGCAGAATGAGCGGGTTCACGTTACATACTCCCGCGCATGGCGCCGGCCGAGCGAGGTCAGGATTTCATAGCCGATGGTGCCGGCGGCATCGGCCAGGATGTCGACCCCCTGGTGCGGGCCGAGAATATCCAGTGCACCGGGATCGTCCGGCAAGTCGGTGACATCGACGGTTATCATGTCCATCGATACGCGACCCACGACCGGGCAGAGCACATCACCGGCATAGAGCGCGATGTTTCCGGACCCCAATGCGCGATGCAGCCCGTCGGCATAGCCCGCCGCAACCGTTGCAATGCGCGAGGGCCGCGTCGCCGTCCAGCCGTTGCCATAGCCGACGGTTTCATCCGGGGCGACATCGCGGACCTGGATGACGGGGAGAGAGAGCGAGACCACAGGTTTTGCATCGGCAAAGGGCCGCCCTCCATAAAGACCGATGCCGGGCCGTGTCAGGTCGAAATGATAATCCCGCCCCAGCAGCACGCCACCGGTTGCCGCGAGGGACCGGGGCACGCTGTTGTTGGCGGTCACCTCGATGAAGCTGCGCAGTTGCTGGCGGTTCATCGGGTGGTCGGGTTCATCGGCGCAGGCGAGATGCGACATCAGCAGGACCGGCTTTTGCGCGAGGGCGATATCACGCAGCGCCGCCCATTCGGCGGGCTCCATTCCAAGCCGGTTCATGCCGGTATCGAGCTGCACACCGAAGCGCCCGTTGGGAAGGTTCTCCATGTGGCGCAACATCTGATCGACGGAATTCAGCATCGGGATCAGGTCATGGTCGCGGATAAGTGCGGTATCCCCCTCCATGTGACCGGAAAACACCGAGATGCCGGGGCCCGGTCCGAGCGCCTTGCGCACGGCGACACCTTCCTCGGCGGCGGCGACAAAGAACTGGCGCGCGCCGGCGCCCGCCAGCGCGAGCGAGACCTTGCCCGCAGTCAGGCCATAACCGTCGGCTTTGACCACGGCGGCGGTTTCGCACCCGGTTCGCGCGTCGAGCGCGCGCCAGTTTTCGGCGAGGGCGGTGAGATCGATTGTCAGCTTTGCGGTGCTCATGGGGGGGGTAATGCCACGGGTGCGGCGGGCGTCAAGAGGGAATGCGTCTGGCGGTAAGGCGGGGATCGGCGAATTGCTGCGCCGACAGCGGGCGGAGCCGTGCAGGGTTTGCGCCGCCGCTGGCGGCGCGGTGGGCGAGGGGCGCTGCCCCTCGCGCTCCCCGGAGTATTTTTCAAAGATGAAGGTGAGGGTCCGGGGTCAGAACCCGTGTTCTCCTCCGCCCTGTTGCCAGGATTTCGCGAGGTTGCCGAAGCGGGTGAACTGGGATTCGAAGCTGAGCTCGACAGTGCCGATGGGGCCGTGGCGCTGTTTGCCGATGATGACTTCGGCCTTGCCGTGCAGGCGCTCCATGTCGGCGATCCATTGTTCCATCGCGGCCAGATCGTCTTCGCCGGGCTTCTCGCGTTCCTTGTAGTATTCGCCGCGATAGACGAACATCACCACGTCCGCGTCCTGTTCGATGGAGCCGGATTCCCGCAGGTCGGACAGTTGCGGGCGCTTGTCTTCGCGGCTTTCGACCTGGCGCGACAGCTGGGAGAGCGCGATAACGGGGATGTTGAGTTCCTTGGCGATGGCCTTGAGGCCCATCGAGACCTCGCCGATTTCCTGAACGCGGTTGTCCGAAGTGCCGCGGACCAGCTGCAGGTAGTCGACGATGAGCAGATCGAGCCCGTGGGTGCGCTTCAGGCGGCGGGCGCGTGCCGCAAGCTGGGCGATCGGGATGGCGGCGGTGTCGTCGATGAAGAGCGGGCAGGCTTCAAGCGCCTTGGCCGCGTCGACGAAGCGGCGGAACTCGGCTTCATCCATGTCACCCTGGCGGATCTTGTGGCTGGAGATTTCGGAGGCTTCGGCGAGGATCCGCCCGGCAAGCTGTTCGGCGCTCATTTCGAGGGAAAAGAACCCGACGACGCCACCGTCAACCGCGCCTTCGGTGCCATCGGGCAGTTTGCCGCGCTTGTAGGCCTTGGCGACGTTGAACGCGATGTTGGTGGCGAGCGAGGTCTTGCCCATCGAGGGACGGCCCGCGAGGATCAGAAGGTCGGATTTGTGCAGGCCACCGAGCATCCTGTCCATGTCGACCAGATCGGTCGAGATGCCCGCAAGACCGCCTTCGCGCATGTAGGCGGCATTCGCGACATTGACCGCATCGGTCACGGCGCGCAGGAAGCTCTGAAAACCGCTTTCGGTCTGGCCCTGTTCGCTGAGCTTGTAGAGCTGCTGCTCGGCCTCGACGATCTGTTCGCGCGGTTCGCTGGCGACATCGACGCGGCTCGCCTTGTCGCTGATGTCACGACCGAGACCGATGAGTTGCCGCCGGATCGCGAGATCATAGATCATCTGGGCATAGTCGCGCACGGCAAAGGCGCTGATGGCGGCGCCGGCGAGCCGGACCAGATAGGCCGGGCCGCCAAGTTCCTTGAGACCCTCGTCGTCTTCCATGAACGCCTTGAGCGTGACCGGAGACGCCAGCGCGTTCTTGGCGATGCGGGCGGCAGCGATTTCATAGATGCGGGCGTGGACCGGATCGTAGAAATGCTGTGGCCCGATGATGCTGGCGACACGGTCATAGACATCGTTGTTGGTGAGAATCGCACCCAGGAGCTGCTGTTCGGCCTCGACCGAATGCGGCATGGTATCCGGACTTCCGGTTTCAGGGCTGGTGCCGTCAAAGCTGGTTATCTCGTTCATTTTGCCCCCATTTCGCCTCGTCCGGCCGCGTTTTTCGCAGGCTTGTTGTTCTTGGATGATCCGCGTTCCGCAGCCGGTGCCGGGTGATAGCGCGGCCCGGGTGTCGGGCGCAAACTGTATCTTTTTGTGGATAGGCTGTGCATATCCCTGACACCCTGCATCTTGGATGAAGAGGGGGTATCAGGTCAACATCTGGTGTATGTGGCCGGTTTTATAGCGCTGCGGCAATCGTGGCGCCCAGCGGGATTTTGCCAGCTATCACATCAGCCGGGTTTGCGGGCGTCCTGCCAGGCGCGCGGATCGGTCAGGAAGGCTTCGACCTCGGCGAGGGTCGTTGCGTCAAAGGCCCCGGACGCCCTGGCCTCGGCGAGCACATCCCACCATGTGCAGAGGTGATGCAGGGTGATGCCATGCGCCGCGAGATTCGTTTCGGTATCGGGGAAGATGCCGTAATAGAAGATTACGGCGGTGTGGCCGCAACTGGCACCCGTGTCGCGAATCGCGTCGACGAAGGACAGTTTGGAACCGCCATCGGTGGTGAGATCCTCGACCAGCAGCACCCGGTCGCCTTCGGTCATGACGCCTTCGATCCGGGCGTTGCGGCCATAGCCCTTGGGCTTCTTGCGAACGTAGGTCATCGGCAGGCCGAGGCGTTCGGCAACCAGCGCGGCAAAGGGGATGCCCGCCGTTTCGCCGCCGGCGATGTTGTCAAAGGCCTCGAGCCCGGCATTGCGCATGACGGTGAGCGCCATGAAGTCCATCAGCGTGCTGCGGATGCGCGGATAGGAGATCAGCTTGCGGCAGTCGATATAGGTCGGACTCGGCAGGCCGGAGGCCAGGGTGAAGGGCTCGGTGGAGTTGAGATGCACCGCGCCGACCTCGAGCAGCATGCGGGCGGAGAGACGGGAGATTTCCTTGGCGTCAGGATAGCTCGTGGGGATCATGATGGGACCTTTGCGCAGGGGGAGGTGGAGCGCCTCCGGCGGGAGTATTTGGACAAAGATGAAAGGGCGGTCAGCTGACCCGCCAGTAGACGGGAAAACCGGGGTCGAATACCGTTACCGGCCCGTCCGCACTGTCGATCCTGGGCGGGAAATCGGTCGGCGTGTCGGCGCGTGTCAGGGTAAGCGTGTCCTGGTTGACCGGCAGGCGATAGAAAGCGGGGCCGTTTCGCGAGGCAAAGGCCGCAAGACGGTCGAGCGCGTTCTCTTCCTCGAAGACATGCGCGAGGAGCGGCATGGTGTTGGTGGCCGTGAAGCAACCGGCGCAGCCACAGGCGCTTTCCTTGTTGGGATCGGTATGAGGCGCGCTGTCTGTGCCGAGGAAGAAGCGCGGGTCGCCCGAACTCGCGGCCGCGCGCAGGGCGCGCCGGTGTTCTTCGCGTTTGGCGACGGGCAGGCAGTAGTAATGTGGTTTGATGCCGCCCACGAGGATATGGTTGCGGTTGATGATCAGGTGATGCGTGGTGATCGTCGCGCCCAGATCGCGGGTGCTGGATTGCACGTAATCGACGCCATTTGCGGTGGTGATATGTTCCATGACCACGCGCAGGCCCGGGGTGGCGCGACGGATCGGATCGAGCACGCGGTCGATGAAGACCGCTTCGCGATCGAAGATGTCGATGTCGTGATCGGTGACCTCGCCGTGCACACAGAGCGGCAGGCCGATTTCGGCCATGCGTTCCAGGACCGCGCGGACGTTGTCGAAATCCGACACGCCACTGGCGGAATTGGTGGTTGCGCCGGCCGGGTAGAGTTTGACCGCGTGCACCAGCCCGCTTGCGGCGGCGGCGGCGACATCATCGGGGTCGGTCTCTTCCGTCAGGTAGAGCGTCATCAGGGGCGCGAACCGGCTCCCCGGTGCAAGCGCGGCCAGGATGCGGTCGTGATAGGCGCGGGCCTGGGCCGCGGTAACGACCGGGGGCACGAGGTTGGGCATGATGATGGCGCGGGCAAAGTCGCGCGCGGTTTCGGGCAGAACGGCCTTGAGCATCGCGCCGTCGCGCAGGTGCAGGTGCCAGTCATCGGGGCGCGGGATCGTCACTGTCTTGTTCATGAGGTTCCGCTAGCACAGCCGGTGGGCGTGGACCAGAGGGGCGCGGCGAAATGCGTTGTTTCAGGAGGGCAGCGTCCCGCGCATTGTCCTAGCTTTCGCGGTGCCCCTTTATCGCGAACTGTCGGAGCATGTGTGCCGTTGACAGGTCGATCGGTCTGGATGGCGGGGTCATCAGCAGCCGCGCATAGAGTGCGCGATAGGGCTCCTGCTCCATCAGTTTGCGAAACCTGGCGTGGCGCCAGTCGACCGCGGCGCGATGCAGCGGGCCAAGCAGCGGGTCGGCCTGCAATCCGGCGCGCAGCGGGGTGCTGCGGGGGCAAATATCTGCGATGCTGTCATCCGTGTCGGTGTTGAAATTGCGATCGACCCAGTAGTCCATCCCCAGCAAGTGGTCGCTGTGGACGGCGCGGCCGCGATCGGCCTTGAGCACATAGCTTTGCATGGCGCCGAGCGGATAGTGATTGAGTTGCACCAGCCTGTAGTTGGATCTTCCATAATTGGAGAACAGCCGCCGGGTCTTGAACTGGTGATCCAGCGGGCGGCCTTCGCCATCGAACCATTGCGCATCGTGAAGACGGGAGCTGTCCGGGTCGCGGGGGCGATGCACGCCGAGTTTGCGATAGGCGCCATCGTTCCGATAGAGCGTCTTGAACATTGCCGACCGCCAGGGCCAGTGCATCGCAACCGGGGCGCAGCGGGTAAACGTTTCGGTAACCGGTACATCGGTATAGTCGCGGATGCCCGCATTTCCGAAGAGTCGCCAGGTCAACGTGATCGCGGTCGCGTCGGGGAGGGCCGCCAGCAGCGCCGAGAGCGTGTGATCTCCTACATGGATATTCACGAACTCGTCGATATCTAGTGGCAGGATCCAGTCCGCATTGCGCACGATGTCGAGCCGTTCGGCCTGTTTCAGCGCGGTGAACTGGATGCCGCGCTTGTCAAAGGGTCCGTCGTTTCGCAGGTGGGTGAGCCAGCCCAGCTCGGCCAGCCGGTCCAGCATGGTATCAGTGCCATCGCGACAATCGTTGGAAAATACGAGGAAATCGGTAAATCCCGTGGCACGGTGATGGGCCAGCCATTCCAGAAGGAAGGCGGCCTCATTGCGAACGGTGAGAACCGCGAGGAAACGTGCAGGCTTACCAGTCACGGCGGAAAGTGACGACCTTGGCGTTCGACCATTTGGGAAAATAGACCAGGCCGGCCTGCATCATGGCGTTGAAGACCGCGGCGACGCCTTCGGACCCGATCCATTGCGGGTGCAATTCGATGATCGCAGCGCGAACACTGGACAGGTCCATGTCGGGGATGACATCGACCTCAGCACCTTCGATATCGCAGATCAGGACGTCGGGGCGGATGTCCTGCGAGGTGGCGCGGGTGGGGCGGATCTCGATCGGCTCCTCGGCGATGACGCCGCCCTCGTCATCGCGGCTGAGCGACGAAGAGAGGAAATTCTGGCGGATATAAAAGGTCGCGGTGCCGGCCTCGCGACCCAGGATGGCATTGTGCACATTCACGTTGTCGATGCCGTTTTCGGCATGCACCCGACGGATCAACGGGATCAGGCGCGGATTGGCCTCGAACGCGTGAACCGCCTTGACCCTGCGATGGGTGGCCACGACCGAAGAGATGAACCCGATGCCGGCGCCGAGTTCCATCACCGTGTCACCATCCTGCACGGCCTTTAGCACGGCATCGGCCTCCTTGGCCTCGTATTCGCCGCTGCGCAGACTGCCACGAATGCGCCCGGTTATGAACACGCCGTCCTTGGGAAAACGCACCCCGCGGGATTCGATATACGGCTTGTTGTGAAACGTCGGTATCGGTGCGGGCTCGGCCATCGCGTCAGTTCTCCATGTCGAGCGCCAGCGCATAGGCGACGCGTTCTGTTTCGGTGAGCTTGATCGTCAGGGCCTGCTTGTAAAGCGCGTTGAATTCGGGAGTGGCGTGCAGTTCATCGGCCTTGGCGCGGTGCCACGCGCGGCCCTTGTCATGCCATTTGCGCAGGATCCTGTCCCGCAGCAGGCGGTCGTATTCGGCGCGCAGGCGGGGCAGGTTGCGTTTGATCGTGATGTCGCGGAAATCGGACCAGTCCATGCGGATCCAGTAATTTATTCCGATTGAGCGGTCCACATGCAGCGCACGACCACGCTGGCGTTTGATCAGGAAGCTTTCGGCGCTGCGCAGCGCGTAGTGGTTGAGTTGAAGCAGATCATAGCCGATGGTCTTGCGCGAGTTGCGCCAGCCGTTTCTGGCGACCTCGGCCGTCATGTCATGGCCCGATCCGTTGACCCACTTCACCTCGTCGCGCCGCTCTTCGACAAGCTGGTTGGGCCGGTGGCAGCTTATCTTGCGATAGGCACCGATATTCCTGAACATCGTCTTGAAGCCCCACGCCGTATGCGGTTTCGGACAATAGGCGGGAGCGCAGCGGTCGAACTGGTCGATGACCAGATCATCCGACAGCGTTTTCACGCCATTATGCCCGAACAGGCGCCAGGTCATCGCGACATTGGTGGCATCGGGCACCTTGGCAAAGAAATCGTCCAGCGTACCGTTTCCCGTGCGCACGTTGATGAATTCGTCAACGTCGATATGGATGATCCAGTCGGCGTTGCGGATCAGAGGCTCTTTGCGCGACAGGTTGAGCGCGTGCTGCTGGGGGGACTTGCCGCGCCATTTGTCATTGTTGCGGTGCTCGACAATGCCCATTTCCTGTAACCGGCCAAGGATCTCGTCCGTGCCATCGGTGCAATCATTGGTGTAGATCAGGAAATGATCAACGCCAATGGCACGGTGATAGGCGATCCATTCCACGATATAGGGCGCTTCGTTTTTCATGCATCCGACGATGACACGCCCCGTTGACCCCGGCGGCAGGACAGGGCGGGGCGCGGCGGTGTAGACCGGGGCGCGTTCCTCTTCGTTGACAGCGCCCAGCCGGTTGTGCGGCGCATAGGGCGATTTGCGCAACTTGTCGAAATTCTGAACCGCGAGCGGCGGCATGATGGCGCGCGCGCCTGCGCTCAGCGGCGGCGGCGCGGGGGAGGCCTTGCGCGGTTTTTGCTTGCTCTTGCGGGCTTCGGAGGTGGCCTTGTCGATCCGGTACATGAAGGCCAGAAGATATTGCGTGGCGCGAAACCCGTTGCCGGGGTCGGGCTCGTTCCAGCGGTCCAGTGCGGGATCGGGGCGCAGATCGTCCACCGCAAGTGCGGGATGCGCTGCGATGAGTGCATCGTTGTCCGATGCGAAACGCGCGGACAGCATGTGCAACGCCCCCGGTTGGACAGGTTCGCCATCAATCTCGAGCTCCGCAAGGAGCGACTGCCTCAGGTCAGGCGGAATAACCTTCTGGCCGCGCTCGGTCAGGCGGTGAAACAGGATGTTCATCTGGCGCGCCCGCACCAGCCAGCGCGCCGACGGACATGGCGGGAAGGGGGCCGCCGACACGGTTCCCAGATCCGGCGTGATGTCAAACAGCTTGCGGATGGCATCAGGTGCGGTCTCGGCCGCCAGCGCCGCGCGGTATTGCGGATGCAGCGTGACATTCGCGGTTCCGAAGGCGGACCCCCAGAAATCCGCGAGCGCCCTGTAGTCCAGCCAGGACAGCCTGTGGCCAGACGACGCAACATCCGGGGCAAGGGCGGACGACGCCGCGCCATCCTGCATCACCAGCCCGAGGTCGTCCTGCAATGAGGCCCGGCGGCCTTTCAGAACCTGCTCGGCATGATGCCGGGCGAACGCCCTGGCCTGCTCTTCGACCTGCGCGACGATCCGGATGTCGTCGGACAGCGGAGCGAGCAGGGTCTTGATCCGTTCGAGCTCTTCCTTGCGGCTGACATGCCATCCCAAACGGACATCGGACAGGATGAGGGCGCGTGGCCGATGGGACCCAATGTCCCGCTCCATGTCCTGCAAAAAACGATCGCGCAGCGCCTGTTGATGCACGGTTCGCGCGGGTTCCGGACCTTCGATATGCCGGATTGCCTCGAACAGGGTCGGACCGGCCCGGCGGGCATGCAGAATGCCGTGCTCGGCCATCTGATCGTGACACAGGGTCGTCACCTGCCCGATACGGTCAGAGACCGGCGCATCCAGGCCGATATGGAGCCAGATGCGCATCACTGGCGTCTCAGTTCTTCGCGGATCGGGTTGGCGTTCAGCCGCCCCCACCAGGGCAGGTCGCGCCCCAGAAAGGCCGAGATCCGCTCGCGCGAGGCCGGGTCGGCGATATCGAACTCAAGGTAGCAGGGATCATTGGCAAAGAACCGGGCCAGGGCGGCATAGTGGCCCTCGACCCATTGCATGCGTTGCTTGGTGGTCTCTCCGTACCCCTGGGGCAGGCCGGGGATCGCGCTGTCGGGCAGGCGCGCGAGACCCAGGTTGGACCAGGCCAGCATGGATTGGGACAACTCGAAAGCGTCACGTCGCGAGGCCAGAAAACGCACTTCCGGATGATGTGCCCTGATCGCGAGCAGCAAGGAAAAATCCATCTGCGGCCAGAGCGATTTCGCGCCGCGCAGCACGCTCATCTCGGACAGGGCGGTGATCCCGGTCAGATACGCCGCCGGATCGCCGGTCTCGTACAGGCCGCGATAAAGCAGGTCGGCGACGGGCGTGCCCTTCTGCGCCGAATCCTGCCTATTGCGGCCGCGCAGACGATGATCGGCCACCACATACCCCGCCATCCGCAGCGCCTTGGCCAGCGTGGTGGTGCCGGATTTCGGCAAGCCCAGATTGACAACCGCCAGCGTCATCCGGCCAGATCCAGCGTCGCAATCAGCGCCTCTTCCTGCGGTGGCAGGGGATGGGCACTGCGCAATGTCTCCCGCATGTCGCGATAGGCCGGCTCGCTCAACAGCGCATCGCGGCGGGCGACATGCCGCGCGACGCATGTCCGGTGCAGGGCGTCGATATCCGGATCGCTGCGCAGCTGCGCCAGCGCCGCCTCCAGCGCCGGCATATGCCGCTGGATGCTGCGGTCCTCATGCGCGGTGTCATTGCGCTCACGCCAGTATGTATCGTCAAAGGCGCGGTGTTCGCGGTTCACATCGCCACGATCATTCTTGACCAGATAACTGTCCAGCGACCGCAGCGCATAGTGATTCAGCGTCGCAAACGCGCGCGCGCCCCGCGCCGGAAACCGGCGAATCCGACGCGGATTGGCCGCCACCAGGAACCGATGAGGTACATCACGCCCCGATCCATCGGTCCAGCGCGGCCGCTTTTCCGCAGCGAGCCTGCCCCGAAAGAACGGTCGGTGCGCGCCGAAATACTGTAGCGGAAAATCCTTGCGGACCAGTGTCTTGACCTCGATTGCGAATTCACCACACCAGAGATCGGGGTTATGCGACCGGTTGAACTGCGAAATCACAGGGAGATCGGCAAAGCGGTCGATCCCGTCATTGGCAAAGAACTGGAACGTCACCGAAATCGCCTGCGGATCGCCGCAGGCTTCGATCAGTGCCGGGATCGTGTGATCGCCCACGCGAATGTTCAGGAACTCGTCCACATCGGCGATCCACACCCAGTCGGCCGCTGTGACGAGGTCCTGGTGGCGCGCATCCTTGAGCGCCTCCATCTGATAATTGCGCCCCTCTGCTGGGTTGGGCAGGTGGCATACGATACCCCGTTCAGCCAACGCATCGAGCAAGTCGTCGGTTCCGTCGCTGCAATCATTGGAATAGATCAGGAAATCCGTGACACCGATCAGCCGGTTATAGGCAATCCACTCCAACAGGAAGGGCCCTTCGTTCTTGACGCAGGTGACGGCGGTGATCCGCATCCCAAATTGCTGTTCGCCAAGGTCCATTGCGTCTGCCTGTGTTGTGGGCGATGGGGCCAAGCCAATACCGCGTTTTTGTGAAACAAGTCATGCCATTCGTGGGAATCAGCGTCAATGATCGCCGGCAATCATGCCGGATTTGAGGCAAATCGATCCGGTCTTTGCGGCATTTCCCTTGGACCAAGGTCGCAGGGCAGCGTGCTTGACGGCACCGCGCATTCATGACCTTTAGAACGCAAATGGAGGTTTCATGCAGATACCAACGTCCATCGACGCCGTGCAGGCGCTGCTCTCCCGACAGGGATATGTCTGCGGACGCGCCCTGGCCACGGTCGTATTCCTTTCGCTCAAGCTCCGCCGCCCGCTGTTCCTCGAAGGTGAGGCCGGCGTCGGCAAGACCGAGATCGCCAAGGCGCTCGCGGCTGCGCTGAACCGCCGCCTGATCCGGTTGCAATGCTACGAAGGGCTGGACGCGGCGAGCGCCGTCTACGAATGGAACTTTCCCGCCCAGATGATCGCCATCCGGACGGCAGAGGCGACCGGCAAGGCCGATCGTGACGCCCTGAACCGCGAACTCTTCAGCAGCGATTATCTCGTCGAGCGCCCGTTGCTCGAAGCCATGCGCCCGGATGAGAACGGCGCGCCGGTCTTGCTGATCGACGAACTGGACCGGACCGACGAACCGTTCGAGGCCTTCCTGCTCGAGGCATTGAGCGATTTTCAGGTGACGATCCCGGAACTGGGCACGATCAGGGCCCCCGAACCCCCGGTGGTGATCCTCACCAGCAATCGCACCCGCGAGGTGCACGACGCCCTGAAACGCCGCTGCCTCTATCACTGGGTCGATTATCCGGACTTCGATCGCGAGATCGAGATCCTGCAGACCCGGGCGCCGCAAGCCTCCGAAACCCTGAGCCGCGAAGTCGTCGCCTTCGTGCAGAGCCTGCGCACCGAGGACCTGTTCAAGAAACCGGGCGTTGCCGAAACCATCGACTGGGCCAAGTGCCTGCTGGCGCTGGACGTGATCAACCTCAGCCCCGAAGTGATCGCCGACACCCTGGGCGCGATTCTGAAATACCAGGACGATATCCAGAAACTGCAGGGCTCCGAGGCAAAGCGCATCCTCGACGAGGCGCGGGCCACCCTGGAACCCGCATGATCGGCGCGGCCTGTCTTCATCTTTGTGCCAGTACTCCGGGGGTATGGGGGCAGCGCCCCCATGAAAGCTGAATGCCCGAATACGCACCGCTGGACATTCCCGACGATCCCAAACTGGTTCACAACATCACCCATTTCGCGCGCGCCCTGCGCAAGGCGGGGTTGCCGATCGGCAGCGGGCGGGTGATCGATGCAATCCGCGCAGTCCAGGCGGCGGGGTTCACAGACAGGCGCGATTTCTACTGGACCCTGCATGCCTGCTTTGTGAACAAGCCCGAGCAGCGGGTGGTCTTTGCCCAGATCTTCCGGCTCTACTGGCGCGATCCGCGGTTCATGGAGCACATGATGTCGATGCTGCTGCCCGCCATCCGTGGCGTTCAGGAAGACAGGAGCGCACAAGCCGCCGAGAAGCGCGCGGCGGAGGCGCTGCTCGACGGGATCACGCCCGACCTGCCGGAACAGGGCAACGACACCCCCGAGGACGACGTCCTGATCGAGGTCGACGCCTCGATGACCATGTCCGCCGAAGAAAAGCTGCGGACCCTGGATTTCGAGCAGATGAGCACCGACGAGATCGCCCAGGCCAAGCGGATGCTCGCGCGGTTGAGCCTGCCGGTGCAACCGATCCCGTCCCGGCGGGGCGTCGCAAGCCCGCGAGGGCGCCGGATCGACTGGCGCGGAACCCTGCGCGCCAGCATGCGCCAGGGAGGAGAACTGCGCAGCCTGGCACATCTGAAACCGCGATTGCGCTGGCCCAATCTCGTGGTGCTCTGCGATATTTCCGGCTCGATGAGCCAGTACAGCCGTATCATCCTGCATTTCCTGCATGCGGTGTCGAATGCCAGGGGCCAGGGCTGGTCGCGGGTGCATGCCTTTACCTTTGGCACCCGCCTGACCAATATCACGCGCCATCTGAACCAGCGCGATGTCGATGCGGCGCTGGCGGCTGCCGGGGCCGAGGCGCAGGATTGGGAAGGCGGCACGCGCATCGGTGAATGCCTGCACGGGTTCAACCGCGACTGGTCGCGCCGTGTGATGGGGCAGGGGGCTGTGGTCCTGCTGATCACCGACGGTCTGGATCGTGACGATCCCGGGGCGCTCGGGCGCGAGATGGAGCGCCTTCATCTGTCCGCGCGCCGCCTGATCTGGTTGAACCCCTTGCTGCGGTGGGACGGGTTTGCCCCCAGGGCGCGGGGTATTGCCGCAATGTTGCCCCATGTCGACAGCTTTCGCGCCGGTCATTCCGTCGCCTCGCTTCAGGAACTGGCGGAGGTGATTTCACGTCCCGAGGATGCCGGCGAGAAGCTGCGCCTGATGGGGCTTCTGGACGCGCCTCGCTAGAGGCGCGAGGTTTGTGTTCGCGTGGTTGCAACCTTATATTGCCGGGGCGTCGATGCCCGGGGGAGGACCGAGATGGAGCGATTTGACAGCAGTCCCGAAACCGCGCTGGCCTGGCATCGCGAGGGGGTCGGCGCGGTCCTGGCCACCGTCGTCCAGACCTGGGGCAGTGCGCCCCGCCGGGTCGGCTCGCAACTCGTGATCGGCGGCGACGGGCGGATCGAGGGATCGGTGTCCGGCGGATGTGTCGAGGGCGCGGTGATCGTCGAGGCGCTGGAGGCGCTCGAGGAGGGCGCGCATCGTGTGCTTGAATTCGGGGTCAGCGACGATGACGCCTTTGCGGTCGGCCTGGCCTGTGGAGGCACCATCCGGGTACTGGTCGAGCCTGTCGGTCCGGTGCTGCCCGAGCCGCTGCTTGCGGAGCTGGTGGCCGCGCGTTCCGGACGCGAGGCGGTGGCCTATGAGGTCAACCTTGAGACCGGGTCGCGACAGCTGCTGCGGGACGGCTATCCGCAACGGATGCGGATGGATCGCTCGGGGTTCGAAGAGGACGGGCAGACCTTTGTCGCGGTGCACAACCCGCCCTTGCGCCTGATCGTCGTCGGCGCGGTACATATCGCGCAGGCGCTGGTGCCCATGGCGCGGATTGCCGGCTATGATCCGGTGTTGATCGATCCGCGTGACGCGTTTGGATCGGAGGCCCGGTTTCCGGGGGAAACCATCCTGCAGGACTGGCCCGACGAGGCGGTGGCCAGGCTTGGGCTGGATGCGCGCACGGCGCTGGTCCTGCTGACCCACGACCCCAAGCTCGACGACCCGGCGCTCGAGGCCGCGCTTGCGTCCGGGGTATTCTATATCGGTGCCCTCGGATCAACCCGAACCCATGCAAAGCGGGTGGAACGCATGACGCGGGCCGGATTTTCCGCCGAACAGATCGCGCGCATTCACGGGCCGGTGGGGATGAATATCGGCGCGGCGGGACCGGCAGAGATCGCGGTCTCGATCCTCGCGCAGATGACACAGGTCCTGAGACAGGGATGAGGTTTGGCCCGGTTCCGCTGGCCGAAGCGGTGGGGCATGTGCTCGCCCACTCGGTGCGTCTGCCGGGGGGGCGGCTGCGCAAGGGCAAGATCCTGTCGCAGGCCGACGCCGCAGCACTGGCCGCCGCCGGGTTCACGCAGGTTACGGTGGCGCGGCTCGATCCGGGCGACATCGCCGAAAACGACGCGGCGGCGGCGCTTGCACGGGCGCTTGTGCCGGATCCGGGCGCGGTTGGCCTGCATGCGGGCGCGCCATTTACCGGCCGTGTCAACCTGTTGGCGGACGGGCCGGGCCTCGCCAGGATCGACGCGGCTGCCATCGATCGCGTCAACCATGTGCATCCGATGGTGACGGTCGCGACCGTGCCCCGCTGGCAAAGGATGGACGCGGACGGCATGGTGGCGACCGTCAAGATCATTTCCTATGCGGTGCCGGGTAAGGCCCTTGAGCGGGCCTGCGAGATGGCGTGCGGGGCACTCGGTCTGCAACGACCGGTCGTGACGCGGGCGGCCTTCATCGAGACCCTCGTTTCCGGCCCGACTCCCGCAGCGCCGGGTGACAAGGGCTATCGTATGCTGCAGGGGCGGCTGGACCGGTTGCAGGTCGAGCTTTCGGGCCCTGCATTCGTACCGCACAGGGTGGCGCCGCTGGCGGAGGCGATTCGCGCAAGCGAGGCGGAGCTGATCCTGGTTCTCACCGGCTCCGCGACCTCTGATCCGGGTGACGTGGCGCCCGAGGCGGTGCGGCGGGCGGGCGGCGAGATCATTCATTTCGGCATGCCGGTCGATCCCGGCAACCTGTTGTTTCTGGGGCAGATCGGCACGCGCAGGGTGATCGGCCTGCCGGGCAGCGCACGCTCGCCGGCGGTGAGCGGCGTGGACTGGATTCTGGAACGGGTGATCTGCGGCGTCGGCATCGGCCCCGAGGACATCATGGGTATGGGAGTCGGCGGCCTGCTCAAGGAAATTCCCACCCGTCCACAACCGCGACGCCCCGGGGGCTGAGCGGTGGTGTTATGCTAAAGTCCTATAAAATTCTTGTTCTAAATGCCGGGGCGGCGTGTTTAAATCCTGCAAAAGTTGACGCTATGCACAGGGAGGAATGTGATGGTTGATGTGACCATGACGGTTAACGGTGTTTCGAAATCCGGGTCGGTCGAGGGGCGTACGCTCTTGGCCGCTTTTCTGCGGGAAGGCCTGGGGCTCACCGGGACGCATGTGGGGTGCGATACGTCGCAATGCGGTGCCTGTGTGGTGCATGTGAATGGCCAGGCGGTGAAATCCTGTACCATGTTCGCAGTCGAGGCGGACGGCGCGACAGTCGACACGATCGAGGGGCAGGCCGCGGCGGATGGCACCCTCAACACGATCCAGCAGGCCTTTCAGGATCATCACGGTCTGCAATGCGGTTTCTGCACGCCCGGCATGGTGATGTCCGCGGCGGCGCTGCTGCGGGACAACCCGAAGCCCAGCGAGGCGGAGATCCGGGATTATCTCGAAGGCAACCTGTGCCGCTGCACCGGGTATCACAACATCGTCAAGGCGATCATGGCGGCGTCGGGACAGGACGTCGCCGCCATCGCCGCAGAATAAGGCCGGGGGCCAGCCCCCGGACCCCCGGAGTATTTTTACAAAGATGAAGGGGGTCGGGTGCGCGGCCCGGCATTTCGAACAGTGGCGGAGGCCCCGCCGGACATCCAGGGAGGACAGTGAACATGCCCAAAGACAGTGGCATCGGCGCCAGCACCAAGCGGCGCGAAGACGTGCGGTTTCTGAGCGGGACCGGAAATTACACCGACGACATCAACGTGCGTGGCCAGGCCTATGTGCATTTTCTGCGCTCTGATGTGGCACATGGCCGGATCAACGGGATCGATACCTCGGCGGCGGCGTCGATGCCGGGCGTGGTCCGGATTTTTACCGGCGCGGATTTCGAGGGGATCGGCGGTTTGCCCTGTGGCTGGCAGGTGACCGACCGGCATGGGGAGCCGATGCAGGAGCCGGGCCATCCGGTGCTGGCGCAGGGCAAGGTACGGCATGTGGGCGATCCGATCGCCGCGGTCGTGGCGGATACCTACGCGCAGGCGCGCGACGCCGCCGAGGCGATCGAGGTGGATATCGAGGAATTGCCGGCGGTCGTCGACATGAAGGCGGCGCTGCAAGAGGGCGCGGCGAAGGTTCACGACGATCTGAAGAACAACCTTTGTTATGACTGGGGTTTTGTCGAAGAGAACCGCGATGCGGTCGATGCGGCGATCAAGGGGGCGGCGCATGTGACGACGCTCGAGCTGGTCAATCAGCGCATGGTGGCCAACCCGATGGAGCCGCGCGTGGCGGTGGGGGATTTCAACCGCGCCACCGGCGATCACACGCTGTACACCACCAGCCAGAACCCGCATGTCATCCGGCTCTTGATGGGGGCCTTTGTCCTGGGTATCCCCGAGCACAAGCTGCGGGTGGTGGCGCCCGATGTGGGGGGCGGATTCGGCACCAAGATCTTCCACTATGCGGAAGAGGCGTTCTGTACATTCGCGGCCAAGGCGGTCAACCGGCCGGTGAAGTGGACGTCGTCGCGCTCGGAAGCCTTCATGTCGGATGCGCATGGGCGCGATCACGTGACCAAGATCGAGCTGGCGCTGGATGCGGATAACAATTTCGTGGCGCTGCGGACGGATACCCTTGCGAATATGGGAGCGTATCTTTCGACCTTTGCACCGAGCGTTCCGACCTGGTTGCATGGCACGCTGATGGCGGGGAATTACAAGACGCCGCTGATCTATGTGAATGTCAAGGCGGTGTTCACCAACACGGTGCCGGTGGATGCCTATCGCGGCGCAGGACGCCCCGAGGCGACCTATCAGCTGGAGCGTGTGATCGACAAGGCGGCGCGTGAGCTGGGCGTCGATCCGATCGCCTTGCGGCGGCAGAATTTCATCACCGAGTTTCCCTATGCGACGCCGGTTGCGGTGGAATATGATACCGGCGACTACAACGCGACGATGGACAAGCTGGAGGAGATCGCGGATATTGCGGGGTTTGCCGCGCGCCGTGCGGAAAGCGAGAAGAAGGGCAAGCTGCGCGGGCTGGGTGTGAATTGCTATATCGAGGCCTGTGGCATCGCGCCCTCCAACCTTGTGGGGCAGCTGGGTGCGCGCGCCGGGCTCTATGAGAGTGCCACGGTGCGGGTCAACGCCACTGGCGGTCTGGTCGTGATGACCGGCAGCCATTCGCATGGTCAGGGCCATGAAACGGCGTTTCCCCAGGTGATTGCCGAGATGATCGGGATCGATGAGAGCATGGTCGAGATCGTGCATGGAGACACCGCGAACGCGCCGATGGGCATGGGGACCTACGGGTCGCGCAGCCTCGCGGTGGGGGGGTCGGCCATGGTCCGGGCGACCGAGAAGATCATCAACAAGGCCCGCAAGATCGCGGCGCACCTGATGGAGGCCGCCGAGGCCGATATCGAATTGAAGGACGGGGCGTTCAGCGTCGCGGGCACCGACAAATCGGTGGCCTGGGGGGATGTATGCCTGGCCGCCTATGTGCCGCATAACTACCCGCTCGAGGATATCGAACCGGGCCTGGAAGAGACGGCATTCTATGATCCGTCGAACTTTACCTATCCGTCGGGGGCCTATGCCTGCGAGGTCGAAGTTGATCCCGAGACCGGCAAGGTGAGCATCGAGCGGATGATCGCGGCGGATGATTTCGGCAACATCGTCAATCCGATGATCGTATCCGGCCAGGTGCATGGCGGTCTGGCTCAGGGTATCGGGCAGGCGCTGATGGAGCATTGCATCTATGATGACGAGGGCCAGTTGCTGAGCGCGAGCTACATGGATTATGCCATGCCGCGTGCCGATGACCTGCCGTTCTACGAGGTGGATCATTCCAGTTGCACGCCGTGTACGCACAATCCGCTTGGTGTGAAGGGATGTGGCGAGGCGGGTGCCATCGGATCGCCGCCATCGGTGGTGAACGCGGTTATTGATGCGCTGCAATCGGCTGGCAAGAACGTGACTCACATCGACATGCCGCTCAGCCCGTCGCGGGTCTGGGCCGCGATGCAGGGTTGAGTTGAAACCGCGGGGCGGGGGGCCAGCCCCCCGGACCCCCCGGAGTATTTGCACAAAGATGAAGAGGCGTGGCCTCTTCCGGGAGGACTGAGATGTACAGTTTTGAAGTGGACAAGCCGGACAGTGTCGACGCGGCGGTCGCGGCGCTGAAGATTGAAGACGCGCAGGCTCTTGGCGGCGGACAGACGCTGATCCCGACGCTGAAGCAGAGGCTGGCCAGCCCGTCGCGGCTGGTGAGTCTGACGGGCATCGCCGAGATGAAGGGGGTCAGCAGCGCCGACGGTGTCGTCACCATCGGCGGCGGTACCCCGCATGCGATTGTGGCGGCGGAGGCGGCATCGGCCTATCCGGCGCTGGCGGCACTGGCCGGTAATATCGGTGATCCGGCGGTGCGCAATCGGGGGACGATCGGGGGGAGTCTGGCGAATAATGACCCGGCGGCCTGTTACCCGTCGGCGGCATTGGCGAGCGGGGCGACGATCGTGACAAATGCGCGCGAGATTGCTGCCGACGACTATTTCCAGGGCATGTTCACCACGGCGCTGGACGAGGGAGAGGTGATTACATCAGTGCGTTTTCCGGTGCCTGATGCCGCGAATTACCAGAAGTTCGAACAGCCCGCGTCGCGCTTTGCTCTGGTCGGTGTATTCGTCGCAAGATTTGCCGACGGGGTGCGGGTTGCCGTGACCGGCGCGTCGGAGGACGGCGTATTCCGCTGGAGTGAAGCGGAGGCGGCACTGTCCGACAATTTTGCGCCCGAGGCGATCGACGGGTTGAGCCTGTCTGGGGATGGCATGATTTCCGACCTTCACGGCAGCGGTGATTACCGGGCGCATATCACCAAGGTGATGACGCAACGGGCGGTCAGGGCCGCGGGGTAACTCGGGGCCGGTGTCACCTGATCCCGGGCCGCGCGTCTGTTGCGGTCCGGACCCGTCGATCCTGCGCCGTGTCGTCTGACGGTGATTTTCAGGCCAGCACCCTCAGGGGGGAGAATATTGCCATCGATTGATGGTGCGCCGCTGCGTTGCGGTGGCGGGCGGCGGTGGCAAGATCCGGCTTCGCTGCTTCCTGTTGTGTTCTGCGCAGTTGCCAGCTTGAATTTGACGACGTATCGTGAGTGGAGATTCAACCAGGTGGTGAATTTCTTTTGACAACGAGAAGGTGGAAGATCATGAAATTCAAGCTTTTCGCATTGGGTGTGGTTGCTCTGGGTCTGGCTGCGTGTGCGCAGCCAGAGCCCGCCCCGGTCTATGTCCAGCCGACATTCGACAAGGCAGGCAATGCAAGCTGTATCGCAGGATACCAGTTGGCGACGACCGAGGCCGGAGCGACGGTCTGCGCGCCGATCAGCTAAGGTACCATAGCGGCAAACCGGGCGCGCGTGATACCGCGTGACCGGGATGTCGCGGGTTTTGCCGATGCCTTGAGCGGATGTTCAACCCTGCGGGGGCCGATTGGGCCGCCGCGGGGTGTGCCCGAAAAGATGAACCCGGAAAGATGAACGCCCGGCAGTGACATTGCCGGGCGTTCATGTTCCGGATTTGCGCCGAATCAAGGAAAACCGAATTACTTGTTCGGCAGCGGACCGATCAGCATGACCATCTGCCGGCCTTCCATCTTGGGGAAGTTTTCGACCCGGCCGAACTCCTTGGTGTCTTCCGCGACGCGTTCGAGCAGTTCGCGGCCAAGATTCTGGTGGGCCATTTCGCGACCGCGAAAGCGCAGGGTCACCTTGACCTTGTCACCGTTCTCGAGAAACTTGAACACGTTCCGCATCTTGACGTTGTAGTCGTTGGTGTCGGTATTCGGGCGAAACTTGACCTCTTTGATCTCGATGGTCTTTTGCTTCTTGCGCGCCTCGGCTTCGCGTTTCTGGGTTTCGTACTTGAACTTGCCGAAATCCATGATCTTGCAAACCGGTGGTTTGGCGTTTGGAGAAATCTCTACCAGATCCAAACCGGCCTCAACCGCCATGTCGAGGGCGCGGGCAGGGGTCACGACACCTACGTTTTCGCCCTCGGCACCAATCAGGCGGATTTCCGGGGCTCGGATATTATCGTTTACGCGCGGGCCGGTGTCTCGGGTTGGCGGCGCGTTATGAGGTCTGCGGGCTATGGATTCGTTCCTTTGATCGTTGGAATAACTGAAACGCAAACCTAGCTTTGGCAGCGTCGCGGTTCAAGTCGCAATTCTTTGCCGAAATGCATGTATTGCGACTTTGACGCCGGTTTTCCCCCTTGATTGTACGGGCGATGAGGGAGATCTAACAGGCGACCGGCGCCGGTCGGGTGTCTGGGTTTGAATTTTGGAGAACGTCATGAAACCAGTGATTTGGATTGTTGCTGCCGCCGCGGTCGCAGGAGCGGGATATTACTACCTGAACAATCAGGAAGAAGTGAACCAGGCGGTAACAGACGCAGCGAACAGCACAGAAACTGTCGCGGAAGAGTTGGTCACAGGGACGAGTGAAGCCGCAAGCGATGCAACCGACGCGGCTACCGGGGCGGTTGAAGACGCCGCCGACGCGACGGCAGATGCTGCCGACGCTGCAGTCGATGCAACGGGTGATGCTGTAGACGGTGCCGTCGATGCCGCAACCGAGGCTGCGGATGCCGTGACGGATGCGGCATCCGAGACGGTCGACAGCGCCGCAGAGGCCGTATCCGATGCAGCAGACAGTGCGACCGAGGCTGTGACCGACGCGGCAAATAGCGCGACGGAGGCTGCGTCCGAGGCTGTCGATGCGGCCACCGAGACCGCGACCGACGTGGCGAACGAGGCCAGCGAAGCCGCAGACAATGTTGCAGCAGATGCAGCCGCGACGGCAGAGGCCGTTGAGCGGGGTGCCGCCGACGCCGCAAGCGATGCGGCCGACGCAGCATCCGATACCGCAACTGCCGCAACGGAAGCGGCCAGCGACGCTGCGGATGCGGTTGCCGATACCGCCGCTGACGCGGCCGATGGCGCAGCTGCTGCCGTTGACGGCGCCGCTGATGCTGCTGCGCAGGGCGGCAACAACCTGGCCGAGCTCTTTACAGTTGACGGTTTCGATTATGACAAGGCCGCCACGGCGTTGCAGGACTCGAGCCTTGGTGCGGCGCGCAAGGCGACGCTGCTGGCCGGTCTGGAGCAGGCGCGGAACAATCCCGAACTGCTCAAGGCGGCGCTCGAGCAGATCCGTTCTGCGATGGGCCTCTGATCGACAACTGACATGGGGTTGGCCGGGCAATGCGTTGCTCTGGCCGACGCCTCCGGTTCGGTCTGCCATATGGCTGACGGAGTCATCCGGACAAAAAAAGGACGCCTGTCCAATGTCTTGGCAGGCGTTCTTGTATGATTGGATGGGATTATTTCAGCCGACAAAGGCCTTTTCGACCACATAGTGCTGCGGGTCCGAATTCGCGCCTTCCACCAGTCCGAAATCTTCTAGGATTTGCTTGATGTCCTGATTGAACGCAAGCGAGCCGCACACCATTGCACGATCAGTTTCGGGGGTGATCGGTGAAATGCCAAGATCGGAAAAGACCGTCCCATCCGCAAGCAGGTCGGTGATGCGGCCCATCCTGGGGCTGTCCTCGCGGGTGGTGGTGGGGTAGTAGCGAATCTTGGCAAGATTTTCCGCACCGATCAATTCCTGCATCAGCTCGTCGGCTTTGAGATCTTCGATCAGTTGGCGGCCGTATTCCAGTTCCGCGACATCGCGGCAGGTATGGGTGATGACGACCTCGTCATAATTCTCGTAGGTTTCGGGTTCACGCAGCAGCGAGGCGAAGGGCGCGAAGCCGGTACCGGTGGCAAAAAACCATATGCGTTTGCCGGGCAGCAGCGCGTCATGCACCAGCGTGCCAACGGGTTTCGGGCGCAGGATGATCTGATCGCCGGGCTGGATATGTTGCAGCTTGCTGGTCAGCGGGCCGTCCTGAACCTTGATCGAATAGAATTCGAGTTCCTCGTCCCAGGCGGGGCTTGCGATGGAATAGGCCCGCAGCAGCGGCTTGCCGTTATCGCCCAGCAGGCCGATCATCACGAACTCCCCCGAGCGGAAGCGCAGGCTCTGCGGACGGCTCACACGGAACGAAAACAGCCGGTCGGTCCAGTGTTTGACGGCGGTGACCGTCTGGGCATCGGGCAGGGTCGGCGTCTTGACGGGGGTGGCGTCGGTCGCGGCGTTGGTCACGGGGGTCATCTCTGTCATCGTTTATACTGCCGGTCTGCTGAGCCGACACCTCTGATTAATCTTTGATCTATGTCAGGGAAAGGGGTCTTAGCCGCGCAGGCGGGACTGATAATCGTGCTGCTGCCAATTTGAACGCGCAAGCCAT
This sequence comes from Sedimentitalea sp. XS_ASV28, assembly GCF_041224545.1. Taxonomy (NCBI): domain Bacteria; kingdom Pseudomonadati; phylum Pseudomonadota; class Alphaproteobacteria; order Rhodobacterales; family Paracoccaceae; genus Sedimentitalea; species Sedimentitalea sp. XS_ASV28. The sequence continues at coordinate 117,004 of NZ_JBGFGP010000130.1, forward strand.
TGATCCTCGGGCTGTCGCGCGGCGAGGGCATCGTCGATTTCGACCTCGTCAAACCCCGAACGGCGGGCCATCGCGTATTGATCGGCCAGAACGTGTCCGCGCGCCCGCAACCGACCCTGATATCCGCGCAGCCGCAATTGCCGTGCAATGGTAAAGCCACGCCCGTCGGCCGAGCTCGGAAAATCCACGCGGATCATGCGAAGGCCGGAATGGAGCGGCACAGACGCCGGGTCCGTATCAGAGGGAACATCCAGTGCCACCGCGTCATTGGCGGCCTGGCCGGCATCGCAATAACCACTGTTCCAGTCATCCAGCTCAAAGCCGGTATCGGTCACGATCACACTCATGATTTTGCTCCTGTCCGGACCATCTTGCCATTCACAAAATGGATGCCGCATTCGTCTTTTTCCTGATTGCGCCAGCGCCCGGCGCGCGGGTCTTCCCCCTTGGCCACGGGCGAGGTGCAGGGGGCGCATCCGATCGAGGGATAGCCTTTTGCCACCAGCGGATGCCGGGGCAGCCTGTTTTCCTCCATATAGGCGCGCACGTCTTCCGGCGCCCAATGGGCCAGCGGATTGACCTTGATCCGCCCGGTTCCGTCCTCGACCTCAAAAAACTCGAGTGCGGCGCGGGTGCCTGACTGAAACCGTTTGCGCCCGGTGATCCACCCGTCATACGAAGCCAGGGCCCTGTTCAGCGGTTCGGTCTTGCGCAGCGCGCAGCACGCATCCGTGTCGCGCCGATGCAGGCTGCCGTCCGGATCGCGCGCGGTGATGTCGTCGGCGCGAATGATCTGAACATTGCTCAGGCCAAGACGTTCCGAAACTTCGGACTGGTAGACGAGGGTCTCGGTAAACAGCATCTCGGTGTCGATGAACAGCACCGGCGTCGCCCGGTCCGTCACCGCCGCCATGTGAAGCAGCACGACGGATTCCGCGCCAAAGCTGGAGACCAGAGCGATCTTGCCTGCGTTCTGCAAGGCACCCTGCATCACGGCGGTGGCGCTGTGATGCCGATAGCGCGCGTTCAGGTCGGCGACCCGGGCCGCAAGCGCCGCGGCGTCGGGACCGTCGACAGGGGTTTTCTCTGCGAGATCAAGCATGACGCATCACTCGGCAGCGACGGCGGCCTGCGGATAGAGCGCGGCCTTGAACGGAGCCATCCCGACGCGACGATAGGTCTGAAGGAAAGTTTCGGACGCTTCGGTGCGCAGGTCGAGATAGGCATAGACCAGCCGCTCGATCGCGGGAATCACGTCATCGGCAGAAAAGCCCGGACCAACCCGCTCGCCAAGCGCCGCATTTTCGGTGGCATCCCCGCCAAGGGTGATCTGGTAGTTTTCGACCCCTGCGCGATCCAGGCCCAGAATGCCGATATGCCCCACGTGGTGGTGGCCGCAGGCATTGATGCAGCCGGAAATCTTGATCTTGAGGGGTCCGATATCGTTCTCGATCTTCAACTCTTCAAACCGCGTGGCGATCTGTTGCGCGATCGGGATCGAGCGCGCCGTTGCAAGCGCGCAGTAATCCATGCCGGGGCAGGCGATGATGTCGCTGATCAGTCCGATATTCGCGGTTGCGAGGCCGTTCGCCTTGAGGGCCGCGTGGATCGCGGGCAGGTCGGATTTGTGCACATGGGGCAGCACCACGTTCTGTTCGTGGCTGATGCGCAGCTCGTCATGGGCATACTGCTCGGCCAGGTCGGCCATCACGCGTATCTGTTCGGCGCTGGCATCGCCGGGCGTGGCACCATGGGCCTTGAGGCTGATCGAGACGATCGCATGATCCGGATCGCGATGCGCTGTCAGGTTGGTGTCTGCCCAGCTGCGGAACACCGGATCGGCCCGATAGGTCGCGTCATAGGCTGCGGTGGAGCCGGTGCGCAGGGGCGGCAGCGTGAATTGCGCCTGAATCTGCGGCAGCAGTTCCTGATCGACACCGGACCAGGCCGGCCGTAGCCGGTCGAAAACGCGTTCGACGCGCGCGCGGATCTCGTCGATGCCGTGTTCGTGCACGGTGATCTTGATGCGGGCCTTGTACTTGTTGTCGCGGCGGCCCAGCAGGTTGTAGACGCTGAGCACCGCTTCCAGGTAGGGCAAAAGATCGGCCTGCGGAAGGAATGCGCGAATGACCTTGCCGATCATCGGGGTACGGCCAAGACCACCGCCCACGATGACCTTATAGCCGATCTCGCCATCCTGCCGGACAATCTGCAGGCCGATGTCATGCGCCTTTATCACCGCGCGGTCGTTTTCGCTGCCGGTGATGGCGATCTTGAACTTGCGCCCGAGGAACTGGAATTCCGGGTGATCGGTCGACCACTGGCGGATCAGCTCGGCCACCGGGCGCGGATCCGCGATCTCGTCCGCCGCAGCGCCCGAGAAATGGTCGGCGGTCACGTTGCGGATCGTGTTGCCGCTGGTCTGGATGGCGTGCAGCCCGACTTCGGCCAGAGCGTCGAGCATATCCGGAATGTCGCGCAGTTTCGGCCAGTTGTACTGGATGTTCTGGCGGGTGGTGAAATGGCCATAGCCCTTGTCCCAACGCTCGGCCAGATAGGCCAGCTTGCGCATCTGTGCGCTGTTCAGCGTGCCATAGGGGATCGCGACCCGCAGCATGTAGGCGTGCAACTGAAGGTAAACGCCGTTCATCAGGCGCAGTGGCTTGAATTCATCTTCGGTGAGCGATCCATCGATCCGGCGCTCGACCTGGGCGCGGAACTGGGCGTTGCGCTCGGCCAGGAATGCGGTGTCGAATTCGGTATAGCTGTACATCTGATCTGTCCTGTCTGGAGAGGTGACGCGACTGGCTGGGCTGGGTGTCAGCCGCGCAATCCGGCCTGCGCTTCCTGTTTGCCATGCGGATAATTTGACGGCCCGGTGCGGCGGAACTCTTCGCGGAAATGAATGGGCTGAGGCCCGTCGCCAGCGGGTTTCATGTCGGCAAGATAGGCCCCGACGATGCGGTTGGCCTGGCGCTCTGCATCGAGCAGGCGTACCTGTGCGTGGGCTTCGTCGGTGATGATCTCGGCATCCGCCAGATCGCGGCTCCAGCGATCATCGGCGGTTTGATAGACCACATCGCCTTCCAGAAGGTCCGATGCGGTGACAACTTTGGGCGTGAATTCACGGGGCATCCGCTCATTTCCTCAAGACTGCTGTATTTCCGCTCTCTATATAGGAAATTTTCCCACATTTGCGCCAGATACATTGCCAAATAAGGAATAATGTTCCAATACGGGCGGCAATCGGAACAAGCGGCCTGAATGAGGGGTGAAATTGGAATGTCTGTACGGATCGATGAGACAGATCGGAAAATTCTGGCGGAGTTACAGCGCGATGCGGCGCAATCGCTTGATGAAATCGCCCGCGCGGTCGGCAGTTCCAAGACCCCGGTCTGGAATCGCATTCGCAAGCTGCGCGAGGCCGGTGTGATCGGACGGCAGACTGTGGTTCTGGACGCGGAGGCGCTTGGATTCGAAGCGTGTTTCTTTGTGCTGATCCGGACGTCGGAACACGAGGCCGGGTGGCAGGCGATGTTCCTAAAGGCGTTGCGAGACCGGCCTGAAGTGCAGGAGGCGCACCGGCTTGCGGGGGATATCGACTATATCCTCAAGGTGAGGGTCAAGAATGCGCGCGCCTATGACGAGTTCTATCAGGCGCTTATTTCCGAGGTGCGCGTGCACAATGTCACCGCTCTGCTGTCGATGGAAGAAATCAAGTCGACCACGATGCTGCCGCTTTAGCGGGCACTGGTCACATCGCGGACGGACCTGATAGGATCCTTGCATGACTGGCTTGCGACACCGACGATCCTGGGTGGTGCTGATTTTCCTCGCTGTTGTCGCGGCGCTGGCCGGGACGGTCTGGCGCTATGGGTATCTTCAGGCGCTTGAGCAACTCGCGCGGCGGGCCGAGGGGGATCTCGCTCTGGCGAGTGACCGCCTGAGTACCGAGTTGCAGGTCTATCAGGAACTTGCCGTGCTGCTGACCGATCATCCGATGTTCGATGCGCTGGATGATCCGGCGCGGCGGGTCGCGGCGCAGGCGCAGCTGCTGGAGGTTGCCGACAAGACGGCGGCGCTGGATGTGGCCTATGCCGATCTGTCGGGCCGCGTCCTGGTCAGCGCCAACGGTCTGACACCGGAAGATGTGTCCGGCACCGCCTATTTTCGTCGTGCATTGCAGGGGGCGCTTGGCTCTGATCACGGGGTGCGCGCGCCGCTGAACCGGCGGGCCTATTACTATGCCGCGCCAACTTTTGACGCGACCGGACATGTGCGCGGAGCGGTCGTGGTGGTTGCCGATGTGGCCAGTATCGAACTGGCCTGGCCGGGGAATGCTCCGGCGGTGTTCTTTACCGATGTCAATGGCGAGGTTTTCATCACCAACCGGTTCGAATTGCTGTTCTGGACCAGACCGCCGGGCGGCATCGGGCTGGTGCCGCCGGATGGTCCGGCCCCGGAATTCAGGGCGGCGCAGACCGGTGTGCACGAGATCTGGAATATTCGCTGGGGGCCATATGTCCCGGAGCGGGCGCTGCACCTGCAACGGCACCTGCCGATCGTGGGGCTGACCGGCGAGATCCTTGTGAATGCCGCCCCTGCGCGGCGATTGGCATGGTTGCAGAGCTCGGCGGTGGCGGCCATCTGTCTGGCATTCGGCGCGATGCTGTTCCTTGCCACCGAACGGCGCAGAACCCTGGCGCAGGCGAACGCGGTTCTGGAAACCCGAGTGGCCAGACGTACCAGAGCCCTGTCAGAGGCGAACGCGCTGCTGCGGCAGGAGATCAGCGAGCGCAAGGAGGCCGAGGCCGCCCTCACACGTGCGCAGGCAGACCTCGTTCAGGCCGGCAAGCTGAGTGCATTGGGCCAGATGAGTGCGGGGATCAGTCACGAGTTGAACCAGCCTCTCATGGCGATCCGCTCCTTTGCCGAGAACGGCACCGAGTATCTCGCGCGCGGGCGCGCCGACAAGGCCGGCGAGAATCTCGCCCGGATTGCCGATCTGGCGCATCGCATGGGACGGATCATCCGCAATCTGCGCGCCTTTGCCCGGCAGGAAAGCGAGGACGTAAGACAGGTGGATATCGTCGCCATACTGGATAGTGCAATCGAGTTGACCGGCGCGCGCATGCGCCAGGATGCGGTCACGATCCGCTTTGTACGACCGGATCGACCGATCTGGGTGCGCGGCGGGGATGTGCGGCTGGGGCAGGTTTTTGTCAACCTGCTGACCAACGCGGCGGATGCGATGGAGGGGCGCGACGGCAAAACCATCGAGATCGAGGTGGCCGAAACCGGTCCGCTGCGGGTTATCATACGCGACAACGGGCCGGGCATCGACGTACCGGACAAGGTGTTTGAGCCGTTCTATTCCACCAAGGAGGTCGGGGCGTCCGAAGGCATGGGGCTGGGCCTGTCGATTTCGTATGGAATCGTGCAGAGCTTTGGCGGTGACATCCGTGGCGAAAACGGTCCTGACGGCGGAGCGGTGTTTACGGTGCAACTTGAACCCTGGCAGGCGGAGCAGGCAGCATGAGGAACGGGCGGCGGGTCTTGCTGGTGGATGATGACGCGGCGGTGCGCGACGCGCTGGCGCAAACGCTTGATCTGGCTGATTTCGACGTGACGACTGCGGGGTCCTTCGTCGCGGCCAAGGATCACATCAGACATGATTTTACCGGCGTCATCCTGTCGGATATCCGGATGCCGGGGCGCGACGGGTTCCACCTGCTGTCCTATGCGCGCGGTGTGGACGAAGATTTGCCCGTCGTGCTGTTGACCGGCGAGGGCGACATTCCGATGGCGGTCTCGGCGATGGAAAAGGGCGCGTTCGATTTTCTGGAAAAGCCCTGTGCGCCGGCGGCGCTTGTTGCGGTCCTGGAACGGGCGCTGGCGGCGCGGCAGGAAACGCTCGACATGCGGGCCGAGCGGCAACGTGCCAGATCGGGCGATCCCGCGGCGCGGATGATCTTTGGAAATTCGGCCCTGGTCGCAGAAATGCGCGAGCGGGTCCGGCGGTTGGCAAAGACGGCCGCGGCGGTTTTTGTCAGCGGTCCGCCGGGCAGCGGTGTGTCCAAGATCGCAGAGGTGATCCATCTGAGTTCGGATCAGGCGCGGGGGCCCTTCGAAAAGCGGGCTGCGGCCGGGTTGGATCGGGTCGGTCTGGCGCAGGCGCTGGCCGCCGCAGAGGGCGGCAGCCTGTTTCTGGATGAAATCCGCAACCTGCCTGCCGACAGCCAGATTGCGCTGATCGAGGCGCTCGAAGAAACCGGGCAGGCCCGGGTGATGGCCGGGAGCACGGTCGAGCTCGACGAAACCATGCTGAACGGGGATCTTTATTATCGGTTGCAGGCTGCATCCGTGCGGATACCGTCGCTTGCCGAACGTCCCGAAGACATTCCGGTTCTGTTTCGCCGATATGTCGAGCAGGCGAGCGAGCAGGCGGGGCTTGGTGTGCCCGATGTGTCGCCCGAACACCTGGCGACGCTGATGGCACAGGACTGGCCGGGCAATGCCCGATCGCTGATGAGCGCGGCCATGCGCCTCGTGCTGGGAATGCCGGAAGAGGTCACCCAGGCGGCCGATCTGGGGCTGGCGGAACAGATGGCGCGGGTCGAGCGATCCTTGCTGATCGCGGCGCTCGGGCGGCAGAATGGGCATGCGTCGGATGCGGCGCGCGCACTCAAGCTGCCGCGCAAGACGTTCTATGACAAGCTGGCGAAATATGGGATTCGCCCTGACGATTTCCGCAGGTGAAACTGTGCGGTTTTCCGCACAGATCACCAATCGGCTGTGCGGGATACCGCACACCTGTTGATGCCTATCTGATGCATGAAATGAAGAATGGAAGATAAACATCTGTTATAAAGATGTTATCATGAATTTCCGGTTGCGGATCACAAACGGTTGAGTGGCGTGTCGGCTTCCGTTTGACTGCGATAAGCGCGCCGAATCCGGTGCCAGCCACGGGCGCAGACCCGTATCAGATAATGGAACTTCGGGAGGAAATACCGATGAAACTGTTCACCGCTGCCGCAACGGCAATGGCTCTCTCGCTGACGGCAACCGCAGGGTTCGCAGCCTGCGACGATGGCGAAATCGTCATCAAGTTCAGCCATGTCACCAACACTGACAAGCACCCCAAGGGCATCGCGGCGTCGCTGCTTCAGGAGCGGGTAAACGAAGAGATGAACGGCAAGGCCTGCATGGAGGTCTTCCCGAACTCGACGCTTTATAATGACGATCAGGTGCTCGAAGCGATGTTGCAGGGCGACGTCCAGATGGCCGCGCCGTCATTGTCCAAGTTCGAACAATTCACCAAGGTTTTCCGCATCTTCGATTTGCCGTTCATGTTCAATGACATGGCGGCGGTGGATGCCTTCCAGAACTCGGAAACCGGTCAGAAGATGAAGGAGTCGATGACCCGCCGTGGCCTTTTGGGGCTCGGGTTCTGGCATAATGGCATGAAGCAGATGTCGGCCAACAAACCGCTGGTAACGCCGGCCGATGCGAACGGGTTGAAGTTCCGGGTACAGAACTCGGATGTGCTCAAGGCGCAGATGGCTGCCATGGGAGCCAGCCCGCAGCCGATGGCATTCTCGGAAGTCTATGGGGCGTTGCAGACCGGCGTCGTCGATGGGCAGGAAAACACCTGGTCCAACATTTATGGCCAGAAGTTCTTTGAAGTGCAGGACGGCACGACCGAGACCAACCACGGCGTGCTTGACTATATGGTGGTGACATCGACCGACTGGTGGGACAGCCTGCCCGACGATGTGCGCGACCAGCTTGCAACCATCGTGCAGGAAGTGACAGAGACCCGCAACGCCGCCGTGGGTGAGGTCGATGCTGCGGCGCGTCAGGCGATCCTGGATGCCGGCGGCACCATCATCGAACTGACCCCGGAACAGCGCACCGCCTGGGTTGAAGCGATGAAGCCGGTCTGGGCCGAGTTCGAAGGCGATGTCGGTGCCGATAACATCGCCGAGGCACAGAAATTCAATGCCATGAACTGAGCGCGATCTGCGCTTGCGGCCCGGCCCATGGATTGGGCCGGGCCTTTTTTGATTTTCAACATGAAACGGGGGGAGAGCATCATGTCGACCCACTATGAGTCGCACTCGATCCTGGGGCGCATGGTAAATGAGTTCGAAGAGACCGCGATCGCGATCCTGCTCGGGCTGATGACGCTCGTCACATTCGTCAATGTCGTGCTTCGATATGGGTTCAACACCGGCCTGATCTGGGGGCTTGAAGCGACATCGTTCCTGTTTGCATGGCTGGTCCTCTTCGGAGTCAGCTACGCGGTCAAGGTGACCGCGCATCTTGGGGTGGATGCGGTCATCGCCCTGTTCTCCGAACCGGTGCGCCGTGTGCTGGCGTTGTTCGCCGGTCTCGTCTGCATCCTTTACGCGGCGCTGATCATGAAGGGCGCCTGGGATTACTGGGCGCCTTTTGCCGGGCTCGACGCGACCACCGGACGCTGGTTTCCGACTGGTTTTGCCAATTCGCGCGACCAGGCCTGGTACGAGGTGGTCGATATTCCGATTCCGGAATGGTTGCGCTGGATCGAGCCGATCATGAACGAGGGCGAGGCGTATGAGAAACTGCCGCGTTTCATTCCCTACGCGATCCTGCCCATTGGCGCGGCGCTGCTGCTGTTCCGTTTCGTGCAGGCGACCATCCGGATAGCTCGGGGCGAGGCGACGGGGCTCATCGTCAGCCACGAAGCCGAGGACGCCATCGCGGATGTGCAGCACATGAACCGGGAGGATTGATCGATGGAAGTTGCAATTCTCTTCCTGATGGTCATTGGCCTCATGCTGGTCGGAGTCCCGATTGCGGTCAGCCTGGGCATGTCGTCGATCATCTTCCTTCTGGTGCTCAGCGATACCTCGCTGGCGTCAATTGCGCAGACGCTTTTTCAGGCGATGGCGGGGCATTATACGCTGCTGGCGATCCCGTTCTTCATCCTGGCCTCCTCCTTCATGTCCACCGGAGGTGTGGCCAAGCGGATCATCCGTTTTGCCATCGCAATCGTCGGGCATCTGCCCGGAGGTCTGGCGATCGCGGGTGTGTTTGCCTGTATGCTCTTTGCGGCGCTCTCCGGCTCGTCGCCGGCAACAGTGGTTGCCATCGGTTCGATCGTGATCGCCGGTATGCGGCAGGTTGGCTATTCCAAGGATTTTGCCGCCGGTGTCATCGCCAATGCGGGCACGCTTGGTATCCTGATCCCGCCGTCCATCGTGATGGTGGTCTATGCCAGCGCCACGGATGTTTCGGTTGGCCGCATGTTCCTGGCCGGGGTGATACCGGGTCTGCTGGCGGGCACGATGCTGATGGTCACCATCTACCTGATCGCCAAGGTCAAGAACCTTCCCAAGGGCGACTGGCTTGGCTGGGGAGAAGTCTTTGCATCGGGCCGCGATGCCGGTTGGGGGCTGTTTCTGATCGTTATCATCCTCGGGGGAATTTACGGCGGTATCTTTACGCCGACCGAGGCCGCCGCCGTCGCTGCCGTGTACGCTTTCGTGATCTCCTGCTTTGTCTACCGTGACATGGGACCGCTGGCGCGGCCCGAGGGCGAACGCAACCTGACGCTTCTGGACAGGCCCATTGCGCTGCTCACGGCGTTTTTTCACCGCGACGTGCGCGACACGCTGTTCGAAGCGGGCAAGTTGACCGTGACGTTGATGTTCATCATCGCCAATGCCCTGATCCTCAAACACGTTCTCACCGACGAGCAGATCCCGCAACAGATCGCCGGGTCGATGCTGGCGGCGGGTTTCGGACCGGTCGTGTTCCTGATGATCGTCAACGTGATCCTGCTGATCGGCGGGCAGTTCATGGAACCCTCGGGGCTGATCGTCATCGTCGCGCCCCTGGTGTTCCCGATTGCCATCGAACTGGGCATCGATCCGATTCACCTTGGCATTATCATGGTGGTGAACATGGAGATCGGAATGATCACGCCTCCGGTGGGGCTCAACCTGTTCGTGACCTCGGGTGTGGCGGGCATGCCAATGATGCGGGTGGTGCGTGCCGCGCTGCCGTTCCTTGCGGTTCTGTTCGTCTTCCTGATCATCGTGACCTACGTTCCGCCGATCAGTACCTTCCTGCCCAATACATTCATGGGGCCGGAAATCATCGTCAAATAGGTCGGTGCGATGACTCGTGAGGTGCCGCTCCGGTTTTCGGGGCGGCATTTTCGTTTGCAGGCGAGGGCATGACATTCCTGTTTTGCCGCGCAGAGCCGTGCTAGCATCGTGCCGCCGATTGCGGAACCGCCGGCAAGGGGAGGACATCATGATACCCGAACTGGACCTGAACGCCCTGAACGCGCGGGATACGGACGAGATGGCCCGACTGGCCAGCGCGGTGCGGGACATCGGATTCCTGACGGTTACCGGCACCACCCTGACCCCGGCGCGGGTGTGCCGCGTGCTGGACCTGTACCGCGCGTTCTTCAAACTGCCCGATGCGGCCAAGCGCGCGGTGGACATGGCACGGACCGGATCGAACAGGGGGTGGGGCGCACCGGGATCGGAACAGGTGAATCCGGATGCAAACCCCGATTTCAAGGAAGTGTTCGATTGTGGCTATGAACTGCCTGCCGATCATCCGCTGGCTGCACGACGTCTGGGGGTCTACGCGCCGAACCTCTGGCCCGAGGAACCTGCGGATTTCCGGCGCGAGGTTCAAACCTACTATTCAGAGGCGTTGGATGTCGGGAGACAGATTCTCGCGGCAATCGCCGATGTGGCCGGGGACGACCCGTTTGGCTTTGCCGGCGCGTTCGACGCGCCGATGGCGCTGTTGCGGGGCAATTATTATCCGCAGCGGCCGCACGGGGCCGGAGAAAAGGATTTTGGCATCGCCGCGCATACGGATTACGGCTGTCTGACCCTGCTCGCGATGGACGGATCGCCCGGGCTCACGGTTCAGATGCCGGATGGCGGTTGGCAGGCCATCAATGCGCAGCCGGGTGTCTTTGTCATCAACTTCGGCGAGATGCTCGAAATGTGGACCGGTGGCCGCGTCAAGGCGACGTTGCACCGGGTCGTCGGCGGCACCAATGAACGCATCTCGGTGCCGCTGTTCCTCAACCCGTCCTACGACACAAATGTCGCGCCTCCGGGCTCACGGGATGTGGTGCTGGCGGGTGATCACCTGTCGCGGCGGTTCAACGAAACCTATCTGCACCTGAAATCCAACGCATAACGTGGGTCAGGACGCGTCACCGGGGGTGTTGAACTTGATCGATTCTCCGCAGCCACAGGCCTCGGACACGTTCGGATTATTGAATTTGAAGCCGGATTCCAGAAGTCCGGTCTCATAGTCGATCTCGGTGCCAAACAGGAACATCTGCGCCATCGGCGCGATCATGACGCGCGCGCCGTCCTGTTCGACCACCTCGTCATTGGGGTCGGTCGCCTGCACGTATTCCATGGTATATTCCATGCCTGCGCAGCCGCCTTTCTTCACGCCGATGCGCAGTCCCTTATGATCGTTCCGGGCCATCAGCTTGGTAATCTGGCTGGCGGCGGCGGGGGTCAGGGTAACGGCCTGTTTTCCGGGTATGCCGAACATTTTTCTGTGTCCTCAAAACGGCTTGTGGGCCGTTCCTTACATGAATCCAAGTTCCAGGCGGGCTTCGTCGCTCATCATGTCCATACCCCAGGGCGGTTCCCATGTGAGCTCGACATCAACCTGTTTGACACCGGGGATCGGATCGACCGCATCGGCCACCCAACCGGGCATTTCACCCGCGACCGGGCAACCCGGCGCGGTCAGTGACATGATGATCCGGACCTCGTTTTCCGAAGATATATCAATGGTATAGATCAACCCAAGCTCGTAGATATTGACCGGGATCTCCGGGTCATAAACGCTGCGACAAGCGTCAACCACCTGCTCGAACAGCGGGTGATCCGTGGTGGACGGCGCAATCAGCGGCGTGCCTTCGAGCGGTTCCGGGGCTTGGGTCATGCGGGCCTCTGGTTTGATCCTGACCGATTATATAGGAAATGATGCGGCCAAGGTCCAGAGGCGCACCACCGGTGCCGTGCTATTGCTTTGGGCTGCACTCTTCAGGTGTAGCGCGGGCCGCGTCATTCCAACTCCTTCATTACAGTCAATTGCAAGTGGTCTCGCGCGCAATCCATGCGCGCATCAGGGTTGGCGGGGGCCGCGGATGTTCCAGTAGAAGGACTCGAGCTTGCGGCTGGGCTTTTCGTAAAACGTGCTTTCATAGGCGGTGTCGAGCAGCGACGGGCTGACGACGACTTTTTGCGAGAGGATTTCGAAAAAGCGGGCGATGCGCAGGTCGCGGATCTCGGTGCCCTTGCGGTGGCTGATCTTGCCGTAGATGGCGTAGCGGTCGTTGGAATAGGTCTGACCCGCGCCTTCGATCTCGGCACCGCAGCCGGGGATGTTGCGGGCGTTGTAGGTGATGATCTCGCGATCGCCGATGTAATAATAGAAATCGCCCCTGCAGAAGGCCTGGGCGGCCTTTTCATGGGTTTCATAGCCTTGCACCACGACGCTGGTGCTCAGCGCGGTGCTGCAGGAGTTGGTCTGGTCGCGCACATAGGCGCGCAACAGGTCGGAGAAACTCTTGAGTTCGTTGGCCTGCAATATCTTGGGGATACCCGCGAGCGCAGCGGTGGTGTTGCGGACATAGCCGATCAGGGGCTTGTCAGGGCAGTCCCTGTTGCCGATTCTTTCGGCACCGCGATTGATGAGACCCATGCCTGAGAGGAACAGGGGCGGAGACAGGATAAAGCCGTGGCGGCGCGCATTGGTGATCGTGGCAGGATCGCAGAGAATGTCGATCCTGTCGCCAAGATACTCCAGCCGGCTGGGCTTGGGCGTGCCTTTGCGTTCATCCTCCTGGATGAGGCAATCGACATCCACCACCTTGACGTCAGAATAACTGAAGCTGTTCGAGTCGGCGGGGCGGGTGACCTGCATGTCGGCAAGCACGGCGTCGCAAATCTTGCTCATGTAGCCGGTGTAGTTGCGCAGGGCGAGCGGTGCTTGCGGCGCGGCGCTCCAGACCTCGCGCAGGTTCTCGGAATAGTATGAAAACGGACGGGCGTGGCGGCGCACGCCGATGCGGAGCGACGTGATATCGGACAGGTTCGTACTGTCCGGCTGTGGGCAGGTCGACGCGCTGTCGGTGGCGCGATATTGCTCTTGCGCGAAGAGCGGGCTGACCAGCAGGAAGCCAGCAATGCACATGGCCAGCATTCGGGTCATTCCCGAGCCTCCTTATCGTTATTCCTGTCCGGTTCGCCATTCTGCCCTTTGTTCAAACGCGTCGCGGGCGTTTCGGAAAACTCGACGAAAATCGCGAAAAGCATCAGGAACAGCACCGGAAGCTGGGTCAGGATGAGCAGATCGCGGGCGACGTAGGATGTCAGCCAGAAAGCATCGCTGTTGATTGCCTGCGTGAACGAGCCGCTGTTCCACCAGACCACCCAGAAGCTTTCGACTTCGATCGGAGGCAGAAAGCGCAGCGTTGCCATCGGCACCAGCCAGACGGAAAAGACATACACCACCGACGCGAGAAATGCGACCGACAGCGTCGCCGGGAATGTCCAGTCGTCATGCTTGTCGATCAGGACAAAGGTTGAGATCGAGAGCACGAAGCAGGGCACGAGATAGGCGACGAAATATTTCCAGTTCTCGACAAAGAGGAATTCGATCTGCGAGGTGCTGACGTCGAAATCCGCGTTCCAGATCAAGCGCAGGATAAATCCGATGGACAGCGCAAAGACCCCCGCCAGCGCCGGCAGGATGGCACCAGTCAAAAGACGCACATAGGGCACGCGGTTCATGGTCCATCGTCGCCAGGCGTTCTGATCCATTTGGACGTCTTTCTCGAAGATCGACATCTGAACGACGGCGGCGACCATGAGAAGGAGGGCCAGGTTGTCAAAGAATGTCCAGGCCATCATTTGTGACTTGTTGTCCTTGCGATACTTGTCGAGTCCTTTGTCGAAAGCGCGTTCGCATTTCTGCTGTGTGATACCGTCAGGCAGTGTAGGCGGTTCCGTTTTGACGGGCTTGTAATGCAGGTCGCGGCAGGCGATGTAGCTGTTCTCGACCCGTCCGAGATTGTCGTAGATCTGTTCGGCCATCAGGTCGGGATAGACCTGAACTTCTTGCAGCTTGAATGACTGGTGAATGAAAAAACCCGCGAACGTGGCGATGACGGCGGCGAAGAATAGGGATCCGGCAAAGGAATTCTGTTCGACCTTGTAGCCGCGATCGGCAAAGGCGCGCACCTTTTGCAAGGCGCTCTGCCGGTCGACATTCAGGACCGTGCGGCTGTTGCAGATGAAATAGACCGCAAACACAGCGCGGGCGCTGTTGGCGACTTCGATGGCCTTTTCGCGCAGTCGTTCCAGGCTGGCTTCGTCATATTCTTCAAACTCGTTGATTTCGTCATGCAGGGTTTTCGGGCTTTCGTCCCGTGGCTCCCGGCGGCTGCCCGATTTGCCGATCGCGTCCTCCAGGCTGGCCGAGATGTCTCCCAGTTCCTTCATTCCCAGCAACGGAAAATGTGTGGCGCGTTGCCCCCCGGTGATCGCGGGACGCAGCAGATCGATGACACGCAACGCCTTGCAGATGTCAAAGAGGTACTGCTCCTTGCCTCTCGGGCGGTTGTCTTCGACATTCGACTCCAATCCGGACTGTTTCTGGATCAGGAACGAAGCGATCAGACTTTGACCTCCCTGTGCCTTGTTGGCGGGGCGGCCGGGTTCCAGCGGCAGTTTGGTCACCGCCATAAGGTCATCCATCGACATGGGGGCGATGTCATCGTCTGAGAGTTGCTTCAGCTTGTCGCGAAAGCTGGCCATCAGCGGGCCGGTCGGCGGCGTCGTTTCCGACAGGAAGTCAGGATCCTGCAAACGGTCAAGCACCTGGTAAACCCCGCGCGGCACCCCGGCGAGGCGATGGGCGAGGGTTCGGATGTGCAACTCGATATTGCGTGTGGCACCGACCGAGTAGAACGCGATGATGAACGCCGAGATGAACAGCGGTTTGCCATAGTCGGTGCCGGACAGGTTGAACGGATCGCTTTCAGGGCCAAGCGCCGTGCCGGTGGCGCCAACGAGATTGGCGGCGGCCTTGGAACTGTAGATCAGCTCGATCAACTCGGTCGAGGTCAGCAGGATCGCGTAGCTGATCAGGTACAGGAGCGAATAGACGTAGAACCCGAAATTCCATTCGCGCGGAGAGCACAGGTGTCGCGCTTCGAGATGTTCGAGAATGCCGTAAAAGGCAAAAGGATGATGTTTGGCGGAGACCGAATAATTTCGCCGCGCTTCGATCACGAGCGTCACCGCGCCGAAAAGGATGACCCCGGCGTATATCAGGCTGTTCATCTGTCTGGCTTTGCCGGAATCAGGGGCAGCGTTCGACGGTCGGATTGCATGGCCCGGCTGCCGGATCCATCGGGCGCGTCAGGGTGTCGACTGGCAACACCGCAATAGACAGGATGACGCTAAAAAACGCGTACTTCATGCTGAAACTCCAAAAATACCTAAGGCAATAAAGGGTTAGCGTAGCATGATTCTCGAAACTCGGCAACTTTGAGGCGAATTTTTCCGGCCAATGCCCTCAAGTGCTGGTTGTATTGCATCCGACCCTTCGACACCGGCTTCTGAGGAAGGCGGGCTAGAACGGGCTGATGTCGTCGGGCCATCGGCGGGGGTGTTCGCTGATGATCAACAAAACATCGGCACCGGGCAGGTCGGTGCGGACATCAGCGATCATGCGCAGGTTGATCTCGTCGATATGAGCTGCGGAGACCGGCTCGCCGGGATCGTAGTAGACGGTGACGAGATGACTGCGGCCTTGCTTGACAACCGACAGATCCCTGAGCGTACCGCCATATTCGGAAATCGCAGGGCGGATCGCGCGGCGCGCGGTGGCGAGGGTTGCAGGGCTGGCGGTAACTCCGACAAGTTCGCCCATACCTGTCATCAGATCGTTTCGGTACTGACCGACGACGACGAGGCAGAGCATCAGGACGACGATCGAGTCGCCGATGGGGGCAATCGGGGCAAGAAGCCCGTCACGGAAAACATACACCGCCCCGAGACCGGCAGCGGCGGCGGCCGTGATAACGCCGTCGAACATGGAGGCCTTGGCCTCAAGGCGCAGGATGTCGCTGTTCTTGCCGGTGCGCGACCACGTGTGGTGATGCAACGCCCAGAGCAGGAAACAGGTCGTGCCGATCACCGCGAAATACATCACCAGGGGTGCGTAGACGAGTTCGGGCGGTGTGCCGCCGCTGAGATATTTGTAGATGTTCATGCTGGCCGTAGCCACGGCAAAGATCACGAGGCCGAGCAGCGACAGCGCCCGGAAGGTGGTGAACAACGCTTCGTCCGCAGCATATCCCATGGGGCGCAGGCGGTCGGGGCCGGCCTCGACATTCTGGCTGATCCGCCGCCCGAGAAATGCTGCGGTAAAGCCGATCAGCGAAAACAAGCCATCGGTCATGATCGCGATCGAGTTGGACAAGACGGCGGCGGCGATCCCGGCGAAGGCCATGAACAGGTTTCCCCACATCGCGACCTGCAGCGAGCGACCCTCGAGTTTGCGGATTTGCGCGGCCTCCATCGGCGCGGGTGCATCAGTCATTGATGTCATCCTTGAAGGTCTTTACCTGTCCCTTTGGCAGCGCGAAATAACGGCGCAGGAGCAGCCACGTCACCAGCGACAACGCCGCAAAGAGCAAGAGCAGCGCGGGCAGTGAGATCGCCAGACCAAGGCCCAGCAGGACCGCGACCGCAAGCGCGCCAATCGCGAAGCCGAGGAAAATGAAACCGGGCAGCAGGATTTCCGCGATGCCGAGGAGCAGGGCAAGGCAGACCCACGCCCACCAGAGCGACCAGAGGGCCATCAGGATTTGCCTTTCAGCATCTTGAATGCGTCACCGAAGGCTTCGAGCGCATTGGCGGGAACAAGGATCGTCTGCTTGCCATCGCCAGCCCCAAGTTTGTTGAGCGCTTCCACCTGTTTCAGGGCGACCTGGTACTGCGCGGCCTCAAGCCCGTTTTCCTTGATGGCCGTGGCGACGACGGACGTGGCATAGGCTTCGGCATCGGCCTGGATGCGGCGGGCCTTGGCGGTCTGTTCGGCGGCGTAAAGCTCGGCATCGGCGTTGAGTTCGACAGCGCGCTTCTGACCCTCGGCTTCTGTGACCTGCGCCCGGCGGGCGCGCTCGGCGTTGAGCTGTTGCAGCATGGCGTCGCGGGTGGCCTGATCGAGATTGACGTCGAGAATTTCGGCACGCGTAACCTCGATTCCCCAATCGTCAACCGCGCTTTCCACGCTTTCCTGGATGCGCGAAATCAACTGGGCCCGGTTGGATTGCACTTCGTCGAGATCCATCTTGCCGATTTCCGCGCGCACGATGCCGGCAACGGTGGTGGCGATGGCCCCGTCCACGTCGCGGATGCGATAAACGGTCTTTTCCGGTTGAAGGATACGGTAGAACACCGACGTGTCGATCTGAACCAGCACGTTGTCCTTGGTGATCGCGTCCTGCGTGGCGTTGGGAAGCTGGCGCTCGAGAATCGAGATCTTGTGTTTCACCACG
Source organism: Sedimentitalea sp. XS_ASV28 (assembly GCF_041224545.1). Lineage (NCBI taxonomy): Bacteria > Pseudomonadati > Pseudomonadota > Alphaproteobacteria > Rhodobacterales > Paracoccaceae > Sedimentitalea > Sedimentitalea sp. XS_ASV28. The sequence continues at coordinate 134,627 of NZ_JBGFGP010000130.1, forward strand.
TCGAGAAACGGCACGATGAAGTTGATGCCGGGTCCCAGCACCGAATGCAGGCGGCCAAAGCGTTCGACCACGTGCTTTTCCGACTGGGGCACGATGCGCACCCCCTTGAAGATGATGATGACAACGAGAATCGCGCCAAGGATGTAGATGCCGCTGTCACCCAGAAGGGCATAAATCTGATCTTCGGTCATGGCGCGTCCTCATATTGTGCCTGCGGTTCCTTTTCACCGGATCGTCCGGGCAATTCAAGGCGCTGTCGCGTCGGCCTTGTGCCCGGACATGGCGTCACAATACCCGGGCGATGTCCGCTTGGGCTTTGCTTTTGCATGTCGGACCGGTAACGGAAAGACATGACAGACAGATTTTCCTTTGCGCTGAACGCGACCGATGGCAAGACCCGCACCGGGGTGATTTCAACACCGCGCGGAGAGATCCGCACGCCCGCCTTCATGCCGGTGGGCACGGCGGCCACGGTCAAGGCGATGATGCCCGAGAGCGTGGCGGCCACCGGGGCCGACATATTGCTGGGCAATACATATCACCTGATGCTGCGCCCCGGCGCGGAACGCATCGACCGTTTGGGCGGGTTGCACAGGTTCATGAACTGGGACAAGCCGATCCTGACGGATTCCGGCGGATTTCAGGTGATGAGCCTTGCCGGGTTGCGCAAGCTGACCGAAGAGGGGGTAACCTTCAAGTCCCATATCGATGGTTCGAAACATGCGCTGACACCGGAGCGCAGCATGGAGATCCAGCGTCTGCTGGGCTCGGATATCGTGATGTGTTTCGATGAATGTCCGGCCTTGCCCGCCGACAAGGCGCGGATCGCCGAGAGCATGCAATTGTCGATGCGATGGGCGGCGCGATCGCGTGCGGCATTCGGCGACCGGCCCGGTCATGCACTGTTCGGCATTCAGCAGGGCGGGCTGGAAGAGGATTTGCGCGCGGAATCGGCCGAGGCGCTGCGCGGCATCGGGTTTGACGGTTATGCCATCGGCGGGCTGGCCGTGGGCGAGGGGCAGGCGGCGATGTTCGGCTGTCTGGAGTTCGCGCCGGGCATGCTGCCGGACGACAAGCCGCGTTACCTGATGGGGGTGGGCAAACCCGATGACATCGTGGGGGCCGTGGCGCGGGGCGTGGACATGATGGATTGTGTGCTGCCGAGCCGGTCGGGGCGCACGGGGCAGGTGTTTACCCGCCGCGGCGTGCTGAACATCAAGAACGCCCGACACCAGGACGACCCGAGACCTCTGGACGAGGCCTGCGGCTGCCCGGCCTGCCGCGCCTATTCGCGCGCCTATCTGCATCACGTGTTCCGCAGCCAGGAGATCATCTCTTCGATGTTGCTGACGTGGCACAACCTGCATTATTTTCAGGAGATCATGGCGGGCATGCGTGCGGCCATCGCCGCGGGGACCTTCGACAGCTGGCAGGCCGGCTTTCACGCGCAGCGGGAGCAGGGGGATATCGAACCGGTCTGACGGTCGTGCGACGCTGTTGGCCTGACGGCCAAGGCGCCCCGCCCGCCGTCCCGTCATGTACCTCCTGTTGCATGTCGGCTTGCACGTGTTTTGTTGCAATGAATGCAAATGTGCCCTTGTCCTGCCCGGTCGCACGCGCCATTGTGACCACCCGAAGAGGCACCGAGGTTGAATTGGCCGGCGAAGGCCCCACCTTAGATACCTGAGACCGGAGATGGCCGAACGTTGCCGCAAAGCGGGACGAGTGCCATCTTGCCAATGATAAGGACTGAGCATGCAAGAGCCCCTGAATTCCTCCTATCCCGTCCTGCCCCTGCGTGACATCGTGGTGTTTCCGCACATGATCGTTCCGTTGTTCGTGGGCCGGGAAAAATCGGTGCGCGCGCTGGAAGAAGTGATGGCCGATGACAAGCAGATCCTGTTGTCGAGCCAGATCGAACCGAGCGAAGACGATCCCGATACCAATGGCATATACGCCGCCGGCGTGTTGGCCAACGTGTTGCAATTACTGAAACTGCCCGATGGCACGGTGAAGGTGCTGGTCGAGGGCCAGGCCCGTGTTCGGATCACCGAATATCTCGACAATGACAGTTTTTTCGAGGCGCGTGCCGAGTACCTGACCGAGATGCCCGGGGACGTGACCACGACCGAAGCGCTGGTGCGTTCGGTCGGGAACGAGTTCGAACGCTACGCGAAAGTGCGCAAGAACATCCCCGAAGAGGCACTGGCCGCGGTTGGTGAGTCCACAGAACCGGCCAAGCTGGCGGACCTCGTTGCTGGACATCTCGGGATCGAGGTCGCGCAGAAGCAGGAACTGCTCGAAACGCTGTCGATCAGCGAGCGTCTGGAGAAGGTCTATGGCCTGATGCAGGGCGAGCTGAGCGTCTTGCAGGTCGAAAAGAAGATCAAGACCCGCGTCAAGAGCCAGATGGAGAAGACCCAGCGGGAATACTATCTGAATGAGCAGATGAAAGCCATTCAGAAGGAGCTGGGCGATGGCGAGGAAGGCGAGGGCGAGATTGCCGAACTGGAAGCCAGGATCGCCGAGACCAAGCTGAGCAAGGAAGCGCGCGAAAAGGCCGAGGCCGAGCTCAAGAAGCTGAAAAACATGAGCCCGATGAGCGCCGAGGCGACCGTCGTGCGGAATTACCTCGACTGGATGCTGTCGATCCCGTGGGGCGTGAAATCGCGCGTCAAGAAGGATCTGGGCAAGGCGCAGGAGATTCTGGACAACGATCACTATGGGCTGGAAAAGGTCAAGGAACGGATCGTCGAGTATCTCGCCGTGCAGCAGCGCAGCAAGAAGATGAAAGGCCCGATCATGTGTCTTGTCGGCCCGCCGGGCGTGGGCAAGACATCGCTGGGCAAGTCCGTGGCCAGGGCGACCGGGCGCGAGTTCATCCGGATCAGCCTGGGCGGGGTGCGCGATGAAAGCGAGATTCGCGGCCATCGCCGGACCTATATCGGCTCGATGCCGGGCAAGATCATCCAGGCTCTGAAAAAGGCCAAGACGACCAATCCGCTGATCCTGCTGGATGAGATCGACAAGATGGGCCAGGATTTCCGGGGCGATCCGGCGAGCGCGATGCTCGAGGTTCTGGACCCGGAACAGAACAACACGTTCATGGATCACTATCTCGAGGTCGAGTATGATCTGAGCAACGTGATGTTCCTGACCACGTCGAATTCCTACAACATGCCGGGTCCGCTTTTGGACCGGATGGAGATCATTCCGCTGGCTGGCTATACCGAGGACGAGAAGCGCGAGATCGCCAAACAGCACCTGATCGCCAAGCAGGTCAAGAACCACGGTCTGAAGGCCAGGGAGTTTGATCTGACCGACGCGGCGCTAACCGAGATCATCCGCACCTACACCCGCGAAGCGGGCGTGCGGAACCTTGAACGCGAGATCGCCAAGGTGGCCCGCAAGAGCCTGACCCGGATCATCAAGGGCGAGGCCGACAACGTGACGGTCACGCCGGAGAACCTGGGCGATTTCCTGGGTGTGAAGAAGTACCGCTACGGGCTGGCCGAGCAGGAAGACCAGATCGGCGTCGTGACCGGGCTGGCCTATACCAGCGTCGGGGGCGAGTTGCTGCCGATCGAAGCGCTGCGCCTGCCGGGCAAGGGGCGCATGAAGACGACCGGCAAGCTGGGTGACGTGATGAAGGAAAGCATCGACGCGGCCAGTTCCTATGTGCGCTCGATCAGTCCGCAGATCGGGGTGAAACCGCCGCGGTTCGACCGGCTGGACATTCACGTGCACGTGCCGGACGGCGCGACGCCCAAGGACGGGCCAAGTGCAGGTCTTGCGATGGTCACTTCGATCGTGTCGGTTCTGACCCAGATACCGGTGCGCAAGGATATCGCCATGACCGGCGAGGTGTCGTTGCGTGGCAATGCGATGCCGATTGGCGGGCTGAAGGAGAAGTTGCTGGCGGCGTTGCGCGGCGGTATCAAGACGGTCCTCATTCCGGAAGAGAATGAAAAGGACCTGGCCGATATCCCGGACAACGTGAAAGACGGGCTTGAGATCATTCCGGTCAAGCATGTCTCCGAAGTGCTCAAGCATGCGTTGGTACGCGAGCCGGAGGCGGTCGAATGGGATGAAGCGGCGGAAGAAGAAGCCGCCGCGGCACGGGCAGCGCTGACGCCGCCGGATGACGGTTCGACGGCCAGAACGCACTGAGATCGAACAAGTGAAGCAGAGGGCGGTTCGGCTAAGAGCCGCCCTCTTGCGTTGCTGGGAATCATCTGCCCGATCCGCTAACTTTTCGGAACGGCGGAACACATGAAAGGTAAACATAAATGACAGTTTCCAATCCGACCGAGACCGGCAGCGCGTCAGCCGAAGAGATGAAGAAGAAAGAGTTGATCGACCTTGCGGTCGCCCGTTCGGGTATCAAGAAGAAAGACGCCAAACCCGTCGTCGAGGCCATGCTGGCGATATTGGGAGAAGCGATTGCCGATGGCCGCGAATTGAACCTGCAGCCATTTGGCAAGCTGCGCGTTAACCGCAGGATCGAAAAGCAAAACGGCAGCATCACGATATGCAAGCTGCGCCGGATCGCGAATACGAAAAGTGAAAAGACAACAGGCCTTGCAGAGACGCCGCAAGACGGTTAATACCCCGCCTCACGGGTGATTAGCTCAGTGGTAGAGCGCTTCGTTCACATCGAAGATGTCAGGAGTTCAAATCTCTTATCACCCACCAGATTTCGGGGCGCGGCCATTGGCGGCGCCCCCTTTGATTTCCGGCGGCCTAAATGTCCTTTCCCGAATTCCTGATTTTGCGTCATGGCGAGACTGAGTGGAACCGCGAGGGGCGGATGCAGGGTGGTCTGGATTCGGCTTTGACCGAAGTGGGGCGGGACCAGGCGCGGCGCCAGAACGAGATTCTGCAAGCGTTCGGGGTGTCCGGTTGGTCGTGGTTCGCCAGCCCGCAGGGACGGGCGATGTCGACGGCACGGATCGCGGCGGAAGGGTTGAGTTCAGACATCGTGCCCGACACGCGACTGCGCGAAATCGGTGTTGGCGAATGGACGGGATTGCTGCGCAGCGAAATCGCACAGCGGGCTCCGTATCTGTTCGAAACAGGCGATCTCGACTGGTACGATCATGCGCCGGGTGGAGAGGGCCTGATTGCGCTCGAACGCAGGGCGCGGGCGTTTCTGCGCGATCTGGATGGGCCGGCGGTGATCGTGACACATGGCATCACGTCTCGGGTGATCCGATGCGTTGCGCAGGGCCTGCCGGCCGAGGCATTCGACACGCTCGGCGGCGGGCAGGGGGTAGTTTACCACATTCGAGATGGCGAGAGTCGATTGTTGTCATAAGGGCTTGCACGCCCTCTGCGCTTTTCGTAAACGCATCTTCACGGGTGATTAGCTCAGTTGGTAGAGCGCTTCGTTTACACCGAAGATGTCGGGAGTTCGAGTCTCTCATCACCCACCATAAATTCAATGATTTATCTCTTTTTCGCGAAGAGCGCGCGGGTTCATTGAACCTAATTTCCCTGATCGGTCCACATTGCGCCCGCCGAGACGGCGGAGGCTGCGCCCCGTGTATGATGGCGGGGCGCAGGATGTGTTGTCAGGCCGGCATGGCCTTTACCGCTTTCATGAATGTGCCATCGATGATGGCGGGGACTGACCTGCCCCCCGCGAAATCCCTCATCATGATGTAGAGTCTGCCCAACCTTGAAGGAGCAGACGAATGCGAAAGAGCCGTTTTACCGAGGCGCAGATTATCGGGATGATCAAGGAGCAAGAGGCGGGCATGCCGACG
>NZ_JBGFGP010000076.1:0-1400 GCF_041224545.1 Sedimentitalea sp. XS_ASV28
GTTGCCCCGACAAGCCTCGCTGCGCGATGTTCAAATGACCGAATTTGGAGCCGTCCTGCAGCACGCGAGATTGAGCACTTGCAGAAATTTCCGAGCTGCGAGCGCATGCAGCAAAAAATGAGGATTTCCGCTGTGGGCTCACCTTCAGACTTCGCCACCCGGGGCACGAACATCAGCTGTTGATCTGTGAACCGCCCCACATTGATCAAGACATCATGAAATCAGAGATTTGGCAAATCTAGCGGATGACGGGTGTGGTTCGATCTGCCGCGTGGGCGCAGCTGCGCGGGCATTGGGCAGCGATGAGCCCAACTTGCAAGCGTTCTGCGATGCTGCCAAAGTCCGTTTTTTGGGTACACCAGCGTTTTGCCAAAAAGGAGTTGTAGCGAGGATGAAAATTGTTTGGATGTCGGATCCTCATTTTACCCAAGAGGGTCAGGTGCTCGGGCACGATCCACGGATTAGGCTCCAAGCTGCCGTTGAGCACATCAATGAGCACCATTCGGATGCGAGAATGTGCGTCATTTCCGGCGACATGGTCAATCGAGGAACAAAGGCTGACTACGAAGGCGTGGCAGGGCGACTATCCGAATTGGCTATTCCTTTTTTCCCCATGATGGGAAATCATGACAGCCGGGAGCTATTCCGCCAGCTTTTGCCACTTCCTGACGCGGCAATGGAGGGATTCATCCAGTATCGGGTGAAGACACCTGAAGCGCACGTGATTTGTCTAGATACGCACAAGACCGGTTCTGACGCCGGAGAATTCTGTGAAATTAGGCGCAAATGGCTCATGGACCGCCTACACGATGCAGGAAAGACGCCGACTATTCTATTTATGCACCATCCGCCGATGCCACTTGGCCTGCCAATGCAAGACACGGAAAACATGGAAGACGGGCAGGACTTCATAGATCTAATCTCCAGCTTTGGATGCGTGAAGTACATGTTTGTTGGGCATGTCCACCGACCAATTTCTGGCTCGGTTGAGGGTATCCCATTCTCGACGATGCGCTCTGTTCTCTATCAAGCGCCGCCGCCGAAACCCGAATGGAACTGGGATACCTTCGAACCCAGCAAGGAAGCGCCCGATATCGGGATCATTCGACTTGAAGCAGGCTCAGTCACCTTACACTACGACCAATTTTGCTCCTACCACCTTGGGGTAACCGCATCCTGACTTCTGTCGATTACGTGCAAGACGAGACGAAATTGAGCTGTGAGCAGACCTTGCGCGTTTCGATCCCAACTGCAGCAAAGTCCCGCGACCTGTGAATTGCCGGCTTCAAAAATTCTGCGAGGTTCACGAACGGCCGAAATCGCCGTCGCACCGCGTCATGCCATCTCGTGCTTGTGCAGAATATTCGCCGCCGTGTGCGGGCGCAGCATGAAATCAAAAT
>NZ_JBGFGP010000131.1:0-1496 GCF_041224545.1 Sedimentitalea sp. XS_ASV28
CCAGCCTCATTGATCGTCAAAGAAGCTAGAAGAGGACGGTAGCAGCCAGGGCGACGGCGGAGAGGACTGTCTTCGCGCATCTGTCGTAGCGTGTGGCCACGCGACGCCAATCCGTCAAACGGCCAAACATGATCTCGCGGTTGCGCGCCTATAGCGGCGCTTGTCGTAGCGGGCGGTCTTGCCACGCGACTTTCGACCGGGGATGCAGCGCCGTATGCCCTTTTCTTTCAAGGCTTCTCTGAACCAATCGGCATCGTAGCCCCGGTCGGCAATGAGCCATTCGGCGGCGGGCAGGCTGCTCGACAGGGCTGCCGCGCCGGTATAGTCGCTGACCTGACCCGCCGTCATGAAGAACCGCAGCGGGCACCCCACGGCATCGGTGACGGCGTGCAGCTTGGTGTTCAACCCGCCCTTGGTCCGCCCGATGAGGCGGCCGCGCCTGTCGTCGGGACCCCCTTTTTCGCCCGCAGGCTGGAAGCCGTGCGGTGCGCCTTCAGATACGTCGCGTCCACTGCCCGGCAGGGTATTGCGCAGCAATGTCTCGAGAGGGGATCATTACCGTCTTCTACTCGGTGCCTTCAGAGGCCAGCCCCTCCATCATGCGGGCGAAGACCCCCATGTCGCCCCAGCGCTTCCATCGGTTGTAGAGCGTCTTGGCCGGTCCATACTCCCCAGGCGCATCACACCACCGCAACCCATTGCGATTGATGAAGATAATCCCGCTCAGAACACGCCGGTCATCCACACGCGGCTTGCCATGGTTCCTCGGAAAGAAGGGCCGAAGCCTCTCCATCTGCTCGTCCGTCAACCAAAACAAGTTGCTCATCACCACCCCCAAAAAGCTCAGGGGTTTGAATCACGCTGCCAACACTTCCTCAAGCCGATTAATGGGTCCTGACCATAGCAAACCTGCCGAGAGGGGGCGATCTGCTGACCGCCGAGATCTAGACAGAAGCAGGCCAGATCGGTCAAATATCAGATGACCATTGCCAAGCTGCCCTTGGCCAAAGAACTTGAAGAGTTCGACTTCGAAGCAGCAGCGGTCAACGAGACGCTGATCCGCGACCTGGCCAGTCGCGACTTCCTCGATCACCAGCGCAATCTCGTGCTGATCGGGAGCACCGGTACCGGCGAAACCCATCTCGCCGTCAGCATCGCTCGCACCTGTATCCGGGCCGGACGCCGCGGACGGTTCTTCAACGTTGTCGATCTGGTGAACAAGCTGGACGCCGAAGCCCGCGCAAAGAGACAGGGCCGACCGTCTTCGGTGACGCCAAAATGACCACCGCACTGTCGACAGACTCACCCACCATTGTGAGATCGTCGAAACCGGCAACGAAAGCTGGCGCTTCAAAAACCGGGCGTAGCGGCAAGCGGCAACCACGCAGGCCTGCCGCAGCTGCGTTACATGACGACTACGCAGCGCCGGACCTGCTTCGCACCAAGGGAGACAAAATTGGACGCCCATAGGGGGCAGCCTTGAATGCCGATTGACA
>NZ_JBGFGP010000141.1:0-39517 GCF_041224545.1 Sedimentitalea sp. XS_ASV28
CCGTCGGCATGCCCGCCTCTTGCTCCTTGATCATCCCGATAATCTGCGCCTCGGTAAAACGGCTCTTTCGCATTCGTCTGCTCCTTCAAGGTTGGGCAGACTCTACATCATGATGAGGGATTTCGCGGGGGGCAGGTCAAGGGCGGTCCATGACAGCGATGTGATGGCCTTGGAACCTTCTTAACTTGCCTGGGATAAGCGACTAGCATAACTGCAGGAGGCATTGAGTGTCGTCAATTCGTGAGATGAGGTACATGCGCCGCATGTGGCCGATGAAATTCGATCCGAGCAGGGCGCATCAGTGGACTGATCCCAGAGCTTGCGGCATATACAATGGCGTGCCATGCGCCCCTGGATGCGGCGTATCCATCACTTCAAGCAAGATGAACGAATCGATATGAAATCCAGCGCAAATGTAGCCCAATTGGGTGTTTCGAATACCCGGTCCGGTTGGATTGTTTCCGGTTGGAACATGTGGGGCCTGTTCTGGCTCGGCCTTGCGACGCTCGGGGCCGGTTATTATTTCTTTGACGGAATGGATGCGCTGGCAACTGCATGGCAATTGCCAGAATACAGCCACGGTCCGCTGATCCCGATCCTGTCGGCGCTCCTGTTCTTGCGTCAGCTCAAGGAATATCCGGTGGAACCCGGCCCCAAGAATGACCGCTGGGCGGGCGTTCTGGTGGTGTTCGTGGCCCTTGTCGTGGCAACGCTGGGGAATCTCGCCAATATATCGGATATCGTGGCCTATGCGCTCATACTCTGGGTGGGGGGCATCCTGCTTGTCAGTTTCGGCTGGAACACGGGCAAGCATTTCTGGCCCCCGGTCGTGCATCTGGTCTACATGCTGCCGCTGCCCGGCGTCATCTACTACAAGATGACGACCTGGCTTCAATTCATCTCTTCCGAACTCGGTGTCTGGTTTCTGCGCCTGTTGTCGGTACCGGTCTTTCTCGAAGGCAACATAATCGATCTGGGGGTCTACAAGCTGCACGTCGCCGAGGCGTGTTCCGGCCTGCGTTACCTGTTTCCGATCATGTCGTTCAGCTACATCTTCGCGGTGCTTTACAAGGGCCCGATGTGGCACAAGGCCGTGCTGCTGATCTCGGCCGCCCCGATCACGGTCCTGATGAATTCCGTGCGCATCGCCTTTGCCGGAGTTCTGGTTCAGGAGTTGGGGCTGGAATGGCTTGAAGGCTTTACCCATTTTTTCGAAGGCTGGGTGATCTTTCTCATCTGCATATTGCTGTTGTTTGCGCTGGCCCGCATCCTGCTGTTTTTCCAACCGACCCCGATGAGCCTGACCGCCGCGCTTGATCTCAACACCGACGGTCTGCTGACGCAGGCCTCGCGTTTGAAATTCGTCTATCCTTCCAAGGCGATGATCACTGTCGCGGTGCTGATGATCGCCGCTTCCGCAGCCTGGCAAAGTGTTCCGGAACGTGGAGTGGACCCCATCGAGCGCGAAAGCTTTGCAACCTTTCCGCGTCAGTTCGGGAAATGGCAGCAGGACGGCTTGCCGTTGCCGCTTGAAAAGAGCATTGAAGTGGCCTTGGGAGCCGATGACTATCATTCCATCAATCTCGTAAGCTCCGAAGCGGCCGCTCCGGTCGGGTTCTTCTCGGCCTGGTACGAGGATCAGAGCGATGGTGGTGTTCACTCGCCGGAAATTTGCCTGCCAAGCGGTGGCTGGGAAATCGCGTGGCTCGAACGATCCGATCTCACCGATGTGTTCGGATCGGATAAACCCTTCGAAGTGAACCGCGCGATTATCCAGAAGAACGAAAGACGCATGATGGTGTTCTACTGGTTCGAGCAGCGCGGGAAGAGGATTGCCTGGGATATGGAAGCCAAATTCTGGCTCATGATGGACGGCATCACCACGGGCCGAACCGATGGCGCCCTGGTTCGTCTGACGACGCATATTCTTCCGAATGAAAGCGATGAAGATGCCGAGGCGCGTCTGATGGATGTGATGCGCGAGATCCTGAAGCCGCTTCCCAGATTTGTTCCGAACTAAGGGGTATGGTGCGGTGATTTTTTTTTGTTTGGTTTTGTGCGGGTGATTATATTAACATAATTCAAATTATAGGAATGAGTTCACCGGTCTGACGGGCTGTTGATCGACGATGTGTTGCGGCTGGCGCGAACACCTGACTTCGGGGCCAGCCGTCGGGGTCCGGGCCCCCGGTTCCGGGCCCTGTGCATGGGCGGCGCTGCCATCGCTTGCCGGAGCCGCGCGGGATGGTGGGACGGTGCATCGCGGCGTCCCATGATCGACCCTGGAACATCCAGCATCGCCTGATGCGTTGAAATCCCTGATTTCAGGCAACGTCAGGGGTGCGGTTTTATCGCGAAACGCTTTACCGCCGCCGGCTCATGCGCAGGGCGCGGCGCCGGGCCATGGCGTCCATCTTCGTCTCGCCCGCCGCCGCCGGTTCGGGGTCCGGCGTGACGGTGGCCGGAGTGGGTGTGGCCGGAGTGGCGGCCGGTTTGGAACCTGCGCGCAGATGATCGCTCAGCGCCCCGAGCGTGGGGAAGCGGAAAATGTCGGTGACCTGCAGTTTCGCGTTGCCCAGCTCTGCCTTCAGCTCGCGAAATGCCTGCACGGCCAGCAGCGAATGCCCTCCGAGATCAAAGAAATTCGCGGTGAGCGGGATGTCGTGGACACCCAGAAGGCGGGTCCAGACCGCGCGGATGATGGCTTCGGCATCCGCGCGCCCTGCCCCCTCGGTGTTGGCGGATGTGCCGGTTGCCGGGGGCGACACCTGCGGGGTCGCTTGCGGGCGCGGCAGGGCCTTGCGGTCGACCTTCTTGTTGGGGGTCAGCGGGAAGGCCGCCAGCGTCACGTAATGGGCCGGGATCATGTGCGGCGGCAGGGTTTCCTCGGCAAAGCGGCGCAGCGCCGCGTCGTCCGGGATATCGCTGCCGGTCATGTAGGCCACCAGCCGCTGGTCGCCGGGCGTATCCTCGCGGGCGATCACCACCGCCTCGGAAATCGCATCATGCGCGTTCAGGCGGCTTTCGATCTCGCCCAGTTCGATCCGGTAGCCACGGATCTTGACCTGGTTGTCGATGCGCCCCAGAAAGTCCAGCCCGCCATCGGGTCGGCGGCACACCAGGTCACCGGTGCCATAGATGCGGTTGCCGTCCCGGAATGGATCGCTGCGAAAGCGGTCTGCGGTCTGTTCGGCGCGCTTGTGATAGCCACGGGTCACCCCTTCGCCACCGATCCACAGCTCGCCGGGGACGCCTTCGGGCACGGGCTGGCCAGTGTTGTCGAGGATATAAAGCTGGGTATTGGCGATCGGCGTGCCCAGATCCACCTGGTCGGCGGTCGCCGGACCGGTCGCCGACCAGATGGTGGTCTCGGTCGGCCCGTACATGTTCTCGATATGGGCATCGGTGACCCGGTTGAGATCGTCCACCAGCGCCGCGGGCAGCGCCTCGCCGCCGATCATCAGGTGCTTGAGCTGCGCGAGCGCGCCCCCTGCTTCCTCCTGCATGAAGATCAGCCGCGCCATCGAGGGCGTGCATTGCATATGCGTCACCCCGTGGCGCCGGATCTGGCCCCGGATCGAAACATCCACGACCTCCTGTGCGGTTTCGGCATTGGCCGCGCGCAGCACCTCGGACAGGGGGGTCAGCCCTTCCAGCACCTGCGGCACCGGGATGCCGTAATCGATCAGACAGGCGATTTCGCCGACACCGACGGCGCGCACCTCCTCGACCCGTTTCATGCAGTCCTCGACCGTGCCGAACAGGCCCGAATCCTCGAAATAGCGCAGGAACGCGAAATCCAGGATGCCTTCCAGCTCGTCTTCGCTCAGCGAACCGAGGTCGAGCTGGAACGGGGTGTCGACCCCCTTGGGCTTCTTGAAGGCCGGGAAGGCCCAGGCATATTGCTTGATCAGCCCGGCGGCCGAGCGCAGGTAATCCTTCATCGGTTCGCGCGCGACCTCGCGCGCGGTCTCGCGATCCTGCGCGATATAGGTGTGCAGCATCAGCGTGACGGTGAAATCGTCCGGGTCATGCCCGGCCTCGCGCAGGGCGTCGTGGTAGATGCCGATCTTTTCGCCCACCTCGGCGACGGATTGGCCGAGAAGATGGGTCAGCACGTTGGCGCCAAGCGCCCCGGCCTCTTTCCAGGTCTCCGGGTTGCCCGCCGTCGTCACCCAGATCTTCAGCTCTTTTGACACCGGGCGCGGCTGTGTGACCACCGGGTGCAGGGTCCCGTCCTTGCGCGGGAACGCGACCTCTTCGCCGCGCCAGAGCTTTCTCAGGGTCTCGATATCCTGCAACATTGCCGGTTTGTTGTCGGGCGGCGTGTTCTCGGGGCGCAGCACGAAATCGTCCGGCTGCCAGCCCGACGCGATGGCCAGACCGGTGCGTCCGTTGGTCAGGTTGTCGATCACCGCCCATTCCTCGGCAATGCGCGCGGGATGGTGCAGCGGCGACACGCAGCTGCCGGCCCGGATCTCGAGATTTTTCGTGACCGCGGCGACGGCGGCGCCGGTGACCGAGGGGTTGGGGAAGGGTCCGCCGAAGGCGTGGAAATGCCGCTCGGGCGTCCACAGCCCCTTGAAGCCGTTGCGGTCGGCGATCCTGGCCCCTTCGAGCAGCAATTCGTATTTCCTGGGGCCGACGCCATCGTCATTGCCCCAGTAGAACAGGCTGAAATCCATCGGTTTCACGGGGCCGGTGCGCACTGTCACCGGCGCACCGCCGCCCATGGCCTTGCTGTCGTCGCCCAGCACCACCAGCTTGAAACCGCGCGCCAGGGTCCAGAACAGTTCCAGCACCGAGATGTCGAAGGACAGGCTGGTCACCGCCAGCCAGGCGGCGCCGTCCTCATGCGGGATGCGCGCGTCCATGCCGACACAGAAATTCACCACGTTGCGGTGTTCGACCATCACGCCCTTGGGCCTGCCGGTGGAGCCGGACGTGTAGATCACGTAGGCGAGGTTTTCCGGGGTCGCGCCGCCATCGGCATTGTCCTGCGGGGCGCTGGCGATGCGCGGATCGCGGTCAAGCTCCAGCACCTCTGCCCCATGCGGCGGCAGATCGCCGGTCATCGCCGATTGCGTGACCACCACCGGGGCCTCGCTGTCTTCGAGGTAATAGGCGATCCGGTCCGCGGGATAGGCGGGATCGAGCGGCACATAGGCGCCGCCGGCTTTCTGGATCGCGATGGCCGCAATCACCAGGTCGAGCCCGCGCGGCAGGTAGAGCCCCACCATCACCTCGGGTCCGACGCCCATGGATTTCAGCACATGGGCGATACGGTTGGCGCGCGCATTGAGCGCGGCATAGGTCAGTTCCGTGGTTTCGAAGACCAGGGCCGTGGCGTCGGGTGTCCTGGCGACCTGGGCCTCGATCAGCTGGTGCAGGCACAGGCTGCGGTCGTGATCGGTGGCGGTGTCGTTCAGATCGAACAGCAGCTTTTGCCGTTCCTGCGCGCCGAGGCCGGGCAGCTCGGCAACCCGCGTGTCCTCTCCGGCCCCGGCCAGCGCCGTGGCCAGCACGTCGAGCCGGGCCAGCGCCGCGTCGCGTGCCGCATCGTCCAGCCGGGCCGCGTCCGAGATCACCTCGAGCCGCTCGCCCGGGCACAGGGTCAGCACGGTGCCGGGGATCGGCGTGGTGTCGGCCAGGTTGATCCCGATGGCGGGCATTCCGAGGCCCCGCAGGGCCGGATCGCGGGCCGGCAGGTCGAGGGCAAAGCCCCCCTTCCCTGCCGCTTTGGCCATGCCGTCGCGCAGATGGGCGGAAATCGCGCCCAGCGACCCGGTCACATCCACCCCGAGCGGCACCCAGTCGCTCAGGGTTCCGGCCAGCCGGGGCTGCCCTGTGCCGCTAAAGGCCAGGTCGAACCGGTCCATGCCCGACAGGCGCGCCGCCCATATGGCCAGCGCCGCCATCAGCCTGTCCCCGGCCAGCGGGACGGCATGGGAGGTCCGGTGCCAGTCGGCGGCGCCGGCGGTTGCCCCGGTATCGCCGATCCGCACGGGATCGAGGCTGGCGAGCGCCTTGCGCCAATGGCCTTCCTGCGGCGCGGTCGCCGCGAGGGCCGCATCGATGGCCGCGATCGCCCCGGCATCCGGGACCGGCAGCACCGTGCCCGTCGCGGGCAGCGCCTGTGCCGGTTCGCCGCTGATGTCGCTGAGCCCCGCGAGCCGGACCGCGCCGGTGCCGCAGGCAACGGTGAGGCTGTTGTCCCCGGCTGCCAGCACCGTGCCGGCCGGGGCCGATCCGCTGACCTCGCCGGCCTCGTGCACGAGGATCACCCCACCGTCATGACGAAACTTTGCCGCGGCCAGCGGGTTCCAGTAGGGACCGTGATCCAGCGCCCGTACCAGCCGCGCCACCTCGGCGGCGGGGGCGGAGAAATCCAGCCGCCCGCCGCCCGATGGCCGGTCTGCCCGGGCAAAGACCCGGCGGCTGGTGAAATCCTGCGCGGTGCCCGCGGTCTGCCCGGTCTCGAGCATCGCCACCAGCTCCGGGAAACTGTCGATGGCCTCGGCATAGCATTTCGTGTTGAGCGTCAGCGCGGTGTCCTGGGCGCCGATGTCAAAGCTGCGGGAGACGAGAATATTGCCCTCGTCGATGCCCTGCGTGATGTGGTGCCAGGTGATGGCATGGCTGGTCTCGCCGTTGAGGATCGCCCAGACCGGGACGTTGAGCCCGGCATAGGCGGGCAGCGGCCCGTCATGGAAGTTGACCGCGCCCTTGCCCGCCAGCGCCAGCACCCCGTCCGGCACCAGCGACAGGTTGGCGATGGACAGGAGCCAGTCGCAGCTCACCCCGGCCAGCCGCTGTTCCAGGTCCTTGCCCGGGGCCTCGACCCGCAGCCCTGCGGCCTCTGCCCAGCTGCGGATATCGGGATTGCGCGTCACCACGGCGGCGATGCCGTGGCCGCGCTCCTGCCAGAGGGTGGCGCATTGCACCAGGAGGGATTCATTTCCGATAAGAATGGCTGATAAGGGCATGATATCTCTGTATATCTATCTATTCTGCGGGATCGGGGGCAGGCGTGGTCTGCGCGGGGGTGCGGGCGGGGCCCAGCCCGACGGCATGGGCAACCATGTCGCGCAGGAATTTCTCTGCGTCTCCATGGGGTTTGCGCTCGATCTTGCAGCGCAACCTGAAGAGCAGGCGGCAGGTCACGAAGGACGCGGTGGCCAGCGCCGCGTAACCGGCGCCGTGGTTCTTGCTGAAATAATGCCAGCGGCTGTCGAACCAGTAGGCCGGCATCCGTTTCCACGTCTTCATCCCGGTCGAGACCGAACCGATATGCGTCACCCGGCTCTCGGGGAGGTAGACCGTGGGCCAGCCCGCCAGCCGGGCCCGGCGGCAGAGATCGGTTTCCTCGAAATAGAGAAAGAAGGTTTCGTCAAACAGGCCGATCCGGTCGAGCATTTCGCGGCGCATCATCAGGCTGGCCCCGGCCGTCCAGTCGACCGCGCGGGGACCATCGGGCAGATCCATCGGAACCACGTGCCTTTTCAGGAGCCGCGTGACCGGGCCGAACCGGATACCGCTCTCGATCTCGGACCAGATCGAGGGGAAGCGGAAAATGGTGCAGTGCCAGTCGCCCTCCGGCCCGTGGATATAGCTGCCGACAAGGCCGGTTTCCGGATGGCTGTCCAGATGCGCCATCAGGAGCCTGATAGCGCCCGCCTCCGGAAAGGCGTCGGAATTGAGGATATAGACGTAATCGGGCCTGACCCCGCCGGGCAGGCCGGCGCGGATCCCGACATTGTTGCCGGCGCCAAAGCCGCCATTGCGGCCCGACTGGATTACCGTGACCCGGCCGTCCCGGTCCCAGCCGCGCGCGCGCACCGCCGCGTCCAGCGTTTCGAACGAGCCGTCCCGGCTGTCATTGTCGACGATCGTGATGCCCCCGGCCACGCCCTCCATCCCGGCCAGTGCCGCCTCCGCCGATTGCAGCGTCATGTCGGCGGTCTTGTAGTTCAGGATGATGGTCTGCAGGACGGCGCCTGTCATTCGGCCGCCTCCGGCCAGTCGGCGGCGGCGTCCTCGACCTCGCGAATGCTCATCCGGATGCGCTCGGCCAGCACCCGGACGCTGGGTTCCAGCACCATGCTGTCATGATCGCCCGGCACCTCGATCACCTCGAGATCCCTGATATACCGGCCCCAGTCGTTGTCCTCGTAGACATAATCCTTGCCGCGGTCGATCCAGCGCCCCCCGGAGACTTTCCAGTAGCGGTCGAGCGGCGGGCGGAACAGCGCCACGCGCCCGTCATAGGGATGTGTCTCGTAAACCCCGATGGCGCGGTAGAACGCGGCTTCGATGTCGGCATTGTGGAACTGGTGCCCGGCCATTTCCTCGGGTCCGCCAAAGCGGTTGCGGATCTTGCTCATCTCCCAGTGATAGCGCTCGCGGGCCCATTTCGAGAAATAGCCCAGCCCCTCGCGCTGCAACTGGTTCAGCTTCAGCAGCATCCGGTCCTGCCGCGTCAGCTGGGGCCGGCGGGCCAGCGGGGTGTCGAGCATGATGACGATGCTGGCTGTCTCGCCCGCCTCTTTCAGCTGGCGCGCCATTTCATAGGCCGTCAGCCCGCCTCCCGAGAAACCGCCGATGATATACGGCCCTTCCGGCTGCACCTCGCGCATTTCCGCGATATAGTCGGTGGCCGCCTCGACCAGCGTTTCATGCGGGCCCTCGTCCCCGTAGAGGCCGCGGGCCTGCAACCCGTAAAAGCTGCGGTCCTTGCCCAGCAGGTTGGCGAGATGGCGCAGGTTGAGCACGTTGCCGAACATGCCCGCGACCATGAAGATCGGGGTCCTGGTTCCGGTTTCGGCGGTGCTCATCGGCACGATATGGGTGAAGCGGCGCGTTGGCGCGGCCTCGGCGGGGCTCTGCTCGCCCGGTGCGCCGATGGCCGTGTCCCCGCCGACGCGCTCCGCGATCAGCGCGGCGCATCTGGCGATTGTCGGCGCCTCGAACAGCATCGAGATCGGGAAATCCACCTGGTAGGTCTTCTTGATGGAGGCAAACAGGCGGACCGCGATCAGCGAATGCCCCCCGAGCGCAAAGAAATCGTCCTCGACTCCGACCTGGCTGACCCCGAGCAGATCCTCCCACAGCTCGGCCAGCGCGGCCTCGATCGCGGTGGAAGGGGCGACATAGGTGCTGTCCAGGTCCGGGCGTTCGAATTTCTGCCCCTCGCCCTCCCGGGTCTCGGTGCCGGCAATCACCTGCGCCGTGAGCGCATGCAGGTCGAGCGAGGAGATCACCACCTGCGACAGCCCCTGGCCGAGCGCGCGTTCAAACAGCATCGCCCCTTCGGGCGGGGTGATCCCCTGGCTGAGATTCTGCCGCAGGCGCTCTTCGGTCGGAGAGAGCGGGCGCATGTCGGCCGCGGCGCCCTCGATCTCGACCTCGCTTTCGGAGAGCGGCACGGCGCGGGTGATATCGGCCGCGTCCTCGATCATCTTGATCTGGAACCCCTCGATCTCGACACAGACACGGCCCTGCGCATCCGCAAGCGTCACGTCGAACCGGGCAATCGGATTGTCGGTGCGATTGTCCGGATGACCGCGCACCCAGCTTGTGATCTCGCCCGGCAGCGGATGCAGCACGCGCACGGTGTCATAGGCGATCGGGACCCAGAGATGGGCCGACCGGTATCCCTCGATCAGCTGCATCGCCCAGCCCGTGGCGATGTCCAGAAGCGCCGGGTGCAGAAGATAGCCCGCGTCCAGGTCACTCTGGTAGGCCGGATCGAGGGACAGCCGCGCGATCCCCTCCTGCGCGCCAAGGGCGGTGTCGCGCAGCACGTTCCAGCGCGGCCCGAAATTCAGGTGCCCGGCCTGGGCCGAGGGCAGCGCCGCCCCCTGCCCGTCCGCGCGATCCGGGCAGCGCTCGCGGATCGCCGCGATGTCGATGACTTCCGGCCCCTTGCGCCGCGCCCCCGCCGCGAGGCTGGCCTGCGCGTTCAGCTGCCAGCCGTCGCGCCCCTTGAAGGTGGCGTCGCTCTGCATGACGAAGCGATAGGCCTCGCCGTCGCGCTCGAGCTTGACGCGGATGTCCCGCGCCGCGCCCTCCGCCACCTGCACCGGGCGCAGGAAGATCAGGTCGCTCAGGGTAAAGGCGCCGTCATGGCCCTGTGCCTTCATCGCCTGGGCGGCCAGTTCCAGATAGCCGGTGCCGGGCAGGAAGGCATCGCGTGTCTTCGAGCGATGCTCGTCGATCACCCAGCAGCCGGTATCCAGCCGGCCGGTCAGGATGCGTTCGCCGGCCCCGTCGAACCCCGCCTCGCTCAGCAATACGGCGTCGATCGGCATCGCGGGCACCGCGAGGGCCTCGCCCTGCCGCGCCGCCATCGCGCCCGCGGCCATGCCCACCTGGCTCCAGAGGCCCCAGTTGATGGCGACGACGCGGGTCCTGCCGCCCCTGCGCGACCTGGCATAGGCGTTCAGGTATTCGTTGGCCGCGACGTAATCGACCTGCCCGGCGGGGGCGGTGATCGTCGAGGTCGAGGAGAACAGCACCAGCAGATCCAGCTCGCCATCGGCGAACAGGTCGTCCAGCACCTGCGTGCCGTGGATCTTGGCGGCAAAGACCGGTTCGATCGACAGGTCGTCCTTGGCCAGCAGCGGCCCGTCATCGATGGCCCCGGCGGCGTGGATCACACCGTTGATCGGGCCAAGATCGCGGGTCACCTCGTCCTTCAGCCGCCGCATCTGTTCCAGGTTGCAGACATCCGCCTGCGCCGCCTTGACCGTGCCTCCCAGCTTCTCCAGCCGCTCGACGGCGCTGATCGCCTGCGAGGTCGGGTCATGGGGGCCGTATTTGCGCAGGTGGCCGGCCCAGTCCGCGCGGTCCGGCAGCGGCCGGCGCGACAGCAGCACGATCCTGGCCTGGTGCTTGCGGATCAGGTTTTCCGCCAGTGTCAGGCCGATGCCGCCAAAACCGCCGGTGATCATGTAGACGCCGCCGGTGCGCAGCGGGGTCTCTTCGGTGTCCCCGAGCGTGATATGGCGGAAGTCCAGCTCATAGCGGCGGGCGTCCCGCAGGGCGGCCACGGTGTTTGCGGGCACCGCCAGCAGATCTTCGAGCACCCGGTCGGCAAGAGCGTTCATCTGCGCCTGCGCCGCCGCCTTCTTCAGCCGCCGCCCCGGCAGTTCCACGTCCAGCATCGCCGCCGTCACCCCGGCCAGTTCGCGCGGCATGACCCGTACCGGCCCCGCGATCGTGGCCTTTTCCGGGTAGGGCAGCGCCTCTTCGCGCACCTGCGCCGCGCCCGAGGTGATGGCCAGGACATGCATGTCCCCGATCTCCTCGGCGGCCAGCGCCTGGGCAAGATAGAGGAGCGAATAGAAGCCGTGCTCCTGGTTGCGGTGATAGAAGCTCGATCCGGGGCGGAATTTCTCGGCCCCCGTGACCAGCCAGAAATGCGCCACCCGCGTCGGCGCGATGCCGCGCTCGACAAGATCCGCGACCAGCTGGTCGAACGCCGCGCGCCCGCGTTCGGGATTCATCACGTAGGATTGCTCGCCGAGCCGGTCGAACCCGTCGCCGGAGGTCACGTCGATCACCGTCTGGCCACTGGCCCGCAGCCGTTCGGTGACCCGGTCCGCAAGGCCGGTATCGTCCCTGAAGACCAGCCAGGTCTCTTTCGCCGCCTCCGCGAGATTGCCGGCCACGTCCACGTCGCACTCTGCCAGCCGGGGTTTCCAGACCGGGCGATAGCCCCAGTCCTCGGGGTTCTCGATCCGCACCAGCATGTCCTGGGCGGTGTCCGCGCGTGCGGTGCCCGGTTCGATGAAATACCGCGCCCGCTGGAACTGATAGCCGGGCAGCACCACCCGCTGGCGCGGGGTGTCGCCCCAGACCTGCGACCAGTCCGGCTCAAGGCCCAGGGCCCAGAGGCGCCCCAGGGTTTCGATGAAATAGACGTCGTCGGACACCTCTTCGTCCATGTGGCGCAGCACCGACACGATCCGGCCCGCCGGGATGTCCGCCTGCATGCGCGCGAACGAGCTCAGCGCCTTGCCCGGTCCCATCTCGATGAAGACCCGCCCGGCGCCGCCGGCGGCCAGGGTCGCCAGGCAATCGGCATAGTTCACCGTGCCGCGCAGGTGCCGGACCCAGTAGTCCGGATCGGTGGCCTCGGCATCGGTCAGGACCTGGCCCGTGCGGTTGGAAATCACCGGGATTTGCGGCGGCCGCAGATCGAGGGTTTGCAGATGCGCGCGCCAGTCATCGAGGATCGGATCCAGCATCGAGGAATGCGCGGCGATGTCGATCGGCACCCGCTGGCATTCGATATCCAGTGCCGCCAGTTTTTCGGCCAGCGTTTCCAGCGCCGCCTGCGGCCCCGACGCCACGCAGAGGTCGGGGGCGTTGACCGAGGCGATCTCCAGCCCCCGCTCCAGCAGCGGCTCCAGCTCCGAAGCGGCCATCGGAACGCTGAGCATGCCGCCGCGGGGCACCGTGTCAAACAGCTGCCCGCGCCTGTGCACGAGGCCGATGCAGTCTTCGAACGACATTACCCCGGCCAGGCAGGCCGCCGTGTTCTCGCCCATCGAATGCCCGACCAGCGCCGCCGGCCGCACCCCCCAGGACATCCACAGCTGCGCCAGCGCATATTCCATCATCATGATCAGGGGCAGCTGCACCGAGGGCTGTTTCAGCGTCTCGTTGGCGGCGTCCAGGCCGTCCCCCTCGGTCAGCCACAGCGCCTTGAGGTCGTAATCGAGCGCCGGTTGCAGATGCGCCAGCCCCCGGTCCATCCAGTCGCGGAACACCGGCTCGGTCTCGTAGAGATCGCGCGCCATGCCCGCATATTGCGCGCCGCCGCCGGGGAACATGAAGACCGCCTCGGGGTCGGATCCGGCGGGTTCGTGGTCAAAGACCCGGCGCGGATTCGCCCCTTCGAGCAGATCGGCCGCCTCTTCGTGGCTCGCGGCGACGATGATCCGGCGTTTCTCGAACTGGCGGCGGCCTTCGATGAGGGTAAAGGAGACATCCTCCAGCGGCTGTTCGGGATGCGCGCGCAGATGCGCCGCCAGCGCCGCGGCATTGGCATCGAGCGCCGCCTTGTTGCGCCCGGACACCGGCAGGATGTGAAACGGCCAGTCCGAGGGCTGCGACGCGGCCCGGGCGGGGGCCTCTTCGATCACCACATGGGCGTTGGTGCCGCCGACCCCCAGCGAATTGATCCCGGCGCGGCGCGGCCCCTTGTACGACACCCAGTCGCGCAGCTCGGCATTGACCGAGAAGGGAGAGCTGTCGAAATCGATTGCCGGGTTCGGCGCCTCGTAGCCGAGCGAGGGCGGGATCTGCCTGTGGTACAGGCCCAGCGAGGCCTTGATCAGGCTGGCCACCCCCGCCGCCGTATCCAGGTGGCCGATATTGGTCTTGACCGAGCCGATCCGGCAAAACCCGGTTTCCTCGGTGGTTTCGCGAAACGCCTCGGTCAGCGCCGCCACCTCGATCGGGTCGCCCAGATAGGTGCCGGTTCCGTGGCATTCCACGTAATCGATGGTGTCGGCACTCACCCCCGCCATCAGGTGCGCTTCGGCGATGGCCCCGGCCTGGCCATCCACCGAGGGCGCCAGGTAGCCGGCCTTGGCGGCGCCGTCATTGTTGATCGCCGAGCCCCGGATCACCGCCCAGATATGGTCGCCATCGGCAATGGCGTCCTCGAGCCGGCGCAGCACCACCACGCCCGATCCCGAGCCGAACACGGTGCCCTCGGCGCGGTGGTCGAAGGCATGGCATTCGCCATCCGGCGACAGGATCTCGTTTTCCTTGAAGATATAGCCCCGCCCATGCGGCAGTTCGATGGTGACCCCGCCCGCCAGCGCCATGTCGCATTCGCCCGATTGCAGCGCGGCACAGGCATAATGCACCGCCACCAGCGAGGTCGAACAGGCGGTTTGCAGGTTGACCGACGGCCCCTTGAGATCGAAGACATGCGACACCCGGGTCGACAGGAAATCCTTGTCGTTGCCGGTGTGGCGCAACAGGAACATGCCGACATCGTCGACCAGGTCGGGATTCGAGCAGACGTTGAAATAGAAATAGCTGCCCATGCCGCAGCCGGCAAAGACCCCGACGGCCCCGTTGAGCGTCTCGGGCGGGTGTCCCGCGTTCTCGAAGGCCTCCCATGCAACCTCCAGGAACTGGCGGTGCTGCGGGTCCATGATCGCGCTTTCCTTGGGGGAGAAGCCGAAGAAATCGGTGTCGAACATCTCGAACCCGTCCAGGACCGCGGCGGCGCGCACGTAATTGGGGTGATGCAGGTTCCGGGTGCTTTCCCCGGCCTCCCTGAGGTCCTCCTCGCTCAGCTTGCGGATCGAGGAGCGCCCGTCACGCAGGTTGTCCCAGAACCGGGACACGTCCCCCGCTCCGGGCAGATGCGCCGCCATCCCGACGATGGCGATATCGTCGCGTTCCTCCAAAGAGGTGTGCATGCTATTGCTCACAACCAAATAACCTCAACCAAACCGTGATTTCCTCTGTCACGCATACTATCAGCATCAGGCAGCCGGGAAAGCCCTTGCGGCAGTTTGGCCGATTCCCGTGTACAATCTTCAAACAGGGTCCGGCACGCGCTAGAATCCTGCCGCAAGGATACCATCAGGCGGGGAGACCGATCATGATCCATGTCAACAGGCGCCGGGCCCTGCAACTGGGCAGTGCGGCGCTTGCCTGCGCGGCGGCGCCCGCCACGGGCGCCGGACAGGCGGCGCCGGTCCCGCTCGACTCCAACCTGGTCACCGTGGGCAACAGCCTGATCGACCAGAGCGTCGACATGGTGCATTATTTCATGACCGATTACGGGCGCGGCAGGGGCACGCTGACCCACCAGACGATCCCGGGGGCGCCGCTGCAGTGGAACTGGGACAATGCCGCGCAGGCCACGGTCGACGCCAAGGCGGCGCTGCGCCGCGGTGGCCAGGATATCTTCATGGCGGTGGAAAGCGTCCCGTTCCGGCATGTACAGGCACCGGGCGATGTCTGTTCGATCACCGCCTGGAGCGACTGGTACGGGCTCGCCATCGGCAACGGCGTGAAGCGGTTTTTCGTGTTCGAGGCCTGGCCCGACCTGCAATCCGGTCGCCCGGATTACGTGCCCGAGGATCCGGGCGATCCGGATGCGGGCATGCCCTGGCGCGCGCGAATCGATTTCTCGCGCCAGTTCTATCTCGGCATCGTCGATTACGTGAACGCGCGCCGCGCGGGCGGGCCCCGGGCCAATCTGGTTCCGGGCGGCGCCATGTTCGGGCGTATCCGGGACGACATGGCCGCGGGCCGGGCGCCGGGCGGTCTGAACCGGATCGGGGACGTGTTCCAGGACACCATCCACCCCAATATCGGGGGGCGCTATGCCATGGCGTGCCTGATCTATGCCTGTCTCTTCCGGCGCGACCCCAGGGGGATGCCGGTCACCACCGCCGACATCCACGGCAACCCCTATCCCAGGGTGCCCCCGAAACAGGCGGCGTATTTCCAGACCCTGGCCTGGGACATCGCCCGGGCCGAGCCCCTGACCGGGCTGGCGGGCTGACGCGCGATGCGATGCCCCCGGCCCGGGTAGCGCGGCCCGGGATCACCGGAGGGCATCACCGAAAGGGCCTCATCGGGCGGGGCGTTTGCGGCGGACATGCCGGGCGCCGGAGGCCGGTTCGGTTTCCGCTCCGGAGCCGGTCGGGGACGGCGCGCCGGGCGCACCGCGGCGCCGGCGTTTCTTGGGTTCCGGTTTCGTGGTCTCCCGGGCCAGCACCTGTTCCGCCTCCGGCTCCACCTGCCGCGCCGGCTCCGTGCCGGCTTTGGCACCCTGCCCCGCCAGGCGCTCCGCATAGCCCAGGATCATCCCCGCCGCGAGCCAGGTCAGCGGCACCAGGGTCGCGTTCGGCAGCAGGTCCAGCACGTTGACCGCATACATCAGGCACAGCCCCGGCGCATAGGGCGAAAGCGTGTCGATCCCGCGCGTGCGGGACACGCGCCACAACAGCAGCACCGGCAGCACCAGCAGGCCGAACTCGGCGAAATAGCCGGCCCAGCCGAACATGCCGAACACCGCCAGCCAGCGCCCGTCGATCACCGAGATATTGCGCCCGGTCTCGGGGTCGAACACATGGTTGCGCCCGAACCCGCCCCAGCCGAACATCGCTCTTTCCTGGGCATGCGCGAGCAACCGGTCCTCGTTGTCAAAGCGGAATTGCAGCGACAGCATCCGGTTCTCGCTGAGGCTGCCGGCCATATCCAGCAGCGTGTCCACCGGAATGAGCCCCATCCCCCTGAGCAGCGGATAGGACATGACCAGGATGACCAGGATCGCCGCCACACGCAGTTGCATCTTGCGTGTCGTCAGCAGGACCATCGGCAGCAGGAACACCAGATAGACCAGCGCCCCCAGCGATTTGCACAGCGCCAGGATCACCGCGAGATAGATCATCGACCCCATGTAGAACGCCCGGCGCTCCTTGTCCGCGGATTTCATCAGGATCGCCGCCGAAACCGCGCACATCATCATCCAGAGCGCCAGCCAGATACCGTGATGCATGAGCACGATCGGGCGGTATCCGCCGCCGCGCAGCATCGCGAACCAGTCATGCTGAAGAAAGCCGTAGATCCAGATATGCACCCGCGGGCTGAGCCGGACCTCGAGCAGCACCGGCAGCGAATAGACGAGCCCCCCCACCACGAAAGCCAGCAGCAATTCGCGCTGCGCGGTGGGCGTGGCCAGGTATTGCCGCCCCAGGAAGAAGGGCATCATGTAGATCAGCTGCTGGGTGATCATGGCGATCGCGTCATAGGGTTTCATCCCGGGAAAGGCCGGACCGACGGCCAGCGCGAACGGATCCGTGTTGGTCATGATCGTGGCAAAGGGGGAAACGATATAGAGTATGATCAGGATCTTTCCCAACCCGGTCGCGGGCAGGATCCGCACCTTCCGGCCCAGCACCAGGATGCAGATCAGGAAGGCCGAGATATTGGTCATCGAACTCTTGTTGAGCGGCGGGATCAGCGGCGGATCGACCGAGGTGGCCTCGGGCAGGACCATGTAGGCGGCCATGAACGACCAGACCAGCGCCCGCTCGAACGGCAGCGTCCGGTACAGGATCAGGGCAATCGCCGGCCAGGCAAAGAGCATTATGTAGGCAAAGGTATTGGGCATCGTGTCCTTGTCCGGGGGAACTGTCGCAAACGGTCTATCACGCCCCTGTCCGGTCTGTCGCGGCCCGGATACAGATATCTCCGCATCGTGGCAGAATCATGGAACGCCGCTTGAACCGGGAACAGGATGGCGCAACAAAGACCCGATGACCGATCCCGCCGACATACCCGCCGCCCCGCAAGCCGGACAGTCCGCCGACACGCCTGCCGGACAGCCCGCCGATATCGCCGCCATCGTCATCGGCCGCAACGAGGGCGAACGGCTGGTCGCCTGCCTCGCGTCGCTTGCGGGGCAGGTCGAACAGATCGTCTACGTGGATTCGGGGTCGACGGATGGCAGTCTCGCCGTTGCCCGCGCGGCCGGGGCCCGTGTCGTCGAACTGGATCTCTCGCAGCCCTTCACGGCGGCCCGCGCCCGCAATGCGGGCCGCGCGCGGCTGGGGGCGCAAGGCCCCGCATACCTGCAATTCATCGATGGCGATTGCCAGATGCGCGAGGGCTGGCTTGCCACCGCGCGGGCCTTTCTCGAGATCACCCCCGGGGCCGCCGTGGCCTGCGGACGGCGCCGCGAACGGTTTGTGCAGGCCAGCATCTACAACGCACTCTGCGACGCGGAATGGGACACCCCGGTGGGCGAGGCGCTGGCCTGCGGCGGGGACGCGCTGATGCGGACCGCGGCCTTTGACCGGGTCGGCGGCTTTCGCGAGGATCTCATCGCCGGCGAGGAACCCGAACTGTGCCTGCGGCTGCGGCAGGCCGGCTGGAGCATCCACCGGCTGGATGCGGAGATGACATGGCATGACGCCGCGATCACCCGGTTCTCGCAATGGTGGAAACGGACGAAACGCGCCGGCCATGCCTTTGCCGAGGGCGCCGCGCTGCACGGGGACCCGCCCGAGCGCCACTGGGTGCGCGAACGCAACAGGGCGCTGGCCTGGGGGATCGTGCTGCCGCTTGCGGCGGTGCTCCCCGCCCTGGCCTGGCCGCCGTCGCTGCTGCTGCTTCTGGCCTATCCGGCACAGGTCGTGCGGCTGGCGATCAGGGCGGGAGGCACCCGTTTCGCCTGGCTTCAGAGCGCCTTCACGACCCTGGGCAAAATCGCCGAGGGTCAGGGCCTGCTGCAATATTACCGCCGCCGCCTGCTGCGCGGCGAGGTGAAGCTGATGGAGTACAAATGACCCGGCCCCCGCGACCGGCCCGCAACCGGCCATGGCGTCGTTTTTTATTGTCTTGGAACCGCAAAGCGTCCAAAAGACACGCATATTTTCCCAACCACGCTGAATTTTCATGACCCCTACCCGCGCCCTCACCCTCAGCTGCTTCGCGGCGTTGATCTTCGGTCTCTGCTACCGGATGATCCCCGTCTTCGGATCCGAACGCACATTGGCGAGCCTGTTTCTGACCGAGGACGGCTACCTGTTGCTGACCGTGTCGCGCAACATGGCCATCGGCAACGGCATCACCGTTTCGGACGGGACGATCTGGACCAACGGGTTTCAGCCGCTGATCACCTTCCTTTTCACCATCCCCTATCTTCTGACCGGGGGCGACAAGGTTGCCGGGCTGTTCGGCGTGACCCTCATCCAGATCGCGATCTCGATCGCCGCCGCCTTCGCCATCAGGCGCTTTGCCGCGCGGGCTCTCGATCCACAGGTCGACAGCCCCGCCTGGTCCTGGCTGGTGACCGCCCTGTGGTTCATCGGGCCGCTGCTGCTCCTGCATTCCATGAACGGGCTGGAAACCGGGTTGGTCACGCTGGTGGTGGTCGGCACGGCGCTCTTTTACGGCAATCTGGTGGCCCTGGGCCGGCGCTTCAGCGTGGCCGAACAGCTGCTGCTCGGCCTGCTCGCGGGGCTGTGTTTCCTGGCCCGCAACGATGCGGTCTTCTTCATCGCGGCGATGCTCGTCGTGCGCTTCGTGCAGGTCCGCCTCACGCGCCAGCAGTCTTTCACCGGTGCCGTGAGCGAAGCGATACTGCCGGGGCTGACCGCGCTTGCGGTCGGGGCCCCCTGGATGATCTACAATTACCGGCTCACCGGTTCGATCATCCCGATCTCGGGCCAGTCGCAAAGCTTTGCCGCCGATTTCGGGGGCAACCTGTCGGTCAGCCCCATCAAGCTGATGGAAACCATGTTTCCGATGTTCCCCGTGCCCACCTCCCTTGAGGGATCGGTGCCGCTCCTGCTGCTCTGCGCCCTGCTCGCGGGGGGAACGCTGGCATGGTTCCTGCTGCGCGCCACACGGCGGGGGGGACCGTTCCTGCCGGTGATCTGGGCCTACACGCTCTATGCAGTGGGGATCTTCAGCTATTACAGCCTCGAATTCGGCGCCCCGTGGTTCCTCAGCCGCTATTTCGCGCCGCTGGCGCCCCTGCTGCTCGTGGCCGCCGTGTCGGTGATGTATGACGTCTTTGCCGTCTTCGGGCGCCACCGCGATCTCGCGCGCTGCGCCGTGGGCATCGCCGCCCTGCTGCTCTGCGCGGTTCTGCTGTCGCGCCTGCTGCTGCCCGGCGTGCGCGAGCAGGGCCATTTCCAGGTGGTCGACTGGGTCGAGGAAAACGTGCCTGACGAGGTATGGGTCGGGGCGATCCAGACCGGCACCCTGGGCTATTGGCATGACCGCACCATCAACCTGGACGGCAAGGTCAATCCGGCCGCGCTCGAGGCGCTGCTGACCGAAGGCGACGTGCTCGATTACACGCTGCGCACCGAAATCGAATATCTCGTGGACTGGGTCGGAATCGCGAAATGGCCCGACATCGAAGGGCGGGCGTTCAACAAGGTCTTCGAAACCCTGGTGGAAGACCCCGAACGCAACCTGGGCGTGCTGGGCAAACGCGCCGCCAACTGAGCCGGCCCCCGAACCAAACCGGCCCCGCAACTGAACCAGTCCCCGCCCCAGCAGGTCCTGTTGCGCAACCCCTGCCGCTGCGACATAACCGCCAACGGAAATGGCACCGGAGATGAACCCGGTGTCCGAAACCGCCAGCAAGGAACAGGCCCGGCATGTCATTGAAGCGCGCGATCAGCAACAGGACCGCCCGCCTGGGCGTCATCGGGCTCGGCTATGTGGGGCTG
The DNA here is from genome assembly GCF_041224545.1 of Sedimentitalea sp. XS_ASV28. NCBI lineage: Bacteria > Pseudomonadati > Pseudomonadota > Alphaproteobacteria > Rhodobacterales > Paracoccaceae > Sedimentitalea > Sedimentitalea sp. XS_ASV28. The sequence goes on from NZ_JBGFGP010000141.1 coordinate 20,235, forward strand.
CCGCTGGCGGTCACGGCGGCACAGCGGGGATTCCCGGTGACCGGTTTCGACATCGACCCGGCCAAGATGACCCGGCTGGATGCCCATGACAGCTATATCGGGGCGGTGCGGGACGCCGATCTGAAGACGCTGGCCGCGGCGGGAAAACTCGACTGGACCACCGATTTCTCGCGGCTGGCCGACTGCCAGGCGATCCTGATCTGCGTGCCGACACCGCTCTCGCGGCAACGCGAACCCGACCTGTCCTTTGTCATCGGCACCGCCCGCGAGATTGCCCGCCACATCCGCCCCGGCACGCTGGTGGTGCTGGAATCCACCACCTATCCCGGCACCACCGAAGAGGTGCTCGCCCCGATCCTCGCGGAGTCCGGGCTGACGCCGGGCAAGGATTTCTTCCTGGGCTTCTCACCGGAACGCGAGGATCCCGGGAACGCACAATACGACACCCGCCGGATCCCCAAGATCGTCGCCGGATCGGGCGCAGAGGCCGGGGACCTGGTCGAACGGCTCTATGCGGGCATCGTCGAACAGGTGGTCCGGGTCCCGACCACCGGCACCGCGGAGGCGGTGAAGATCACCGAGAACATCTTTCGCGCGGTGAACATCGCCCTCGTCAACGAGTTGAAGCTCGTCTACGAGCGCATGGGGATCGACGTGTGGGAGGTGATCGACGGCGCCGCGACCAAACCCTTCGGCTTCATGCCCTTCTATCCCGGCCCCGGCCTGGGCGGGCATTGCATCCCGATCGACCCCTTCTACCTGACCTGGAAGGCGCGCGAATACGACGCGCCGACCCGCTTCATCGAACTGGCCGGCGAGATCAACACCGCGATGCCGCATCATGTGATCGACCGGTTGCGCGAGGTTGTCGACCGCGAGGCCGGCCTGGGGCTGAGCCGGGCGCGGATCCTCCTGGTGGGGATCGCCTACAAGAAGAACGTGGCGGACATGCGCGAAAGCCCGGCGATGAAACTGCTGGAACTGCTCGCGGAGGCCGGGGCCGAAACCGCCTATATCGACCCGCATGTGCCCGAGATTCCGCCGATGCGGGACTATGCCCGGTTCACCGGCTGCCCGGCGCGGGATCCGGCCAGCCTGAAACCGGGCCAGTTCGACGCGGTCCTGATCGCCACCGATCACGACGCGGTGGATTATGCCGCGCTGCTCGGGCTCGGTTGCCCGGTGATCGACACCCGCAACGCCATGGCCCGGCGCGGACTGCCGATGGAGCGGGTGACGAAAGCATAGCCTGACATCTGCAAAAAGGCGCCCGCAGGCGCCTTTTCAAAACCGGTTTGCGAGACCCGATCAGGCGAGAGTGTCCCAGACATCGATCGTGACGGTCGCGGCGGTAAAGTTCCCCTCTTCGTCCGCGGCCCAGTACCGGAAGCTGTCGGTTCCGGTGAAATCGCGGTTGGGACGATACAGGATCGTGTCATCATCCTGCAAGAAGACATCGCCATAGCGCGGATCGATCATGCCATCGACACGGACCGTCCCGCCATCGGGATCGTGATCGTTGGCCAGAACGTCGATATAGACATCCCGGTTCATCCCGGTCGAGGCGGTGTCGTTGCCCGCCACCGCGGCCGGACCGCCCGGCGTCAGCAGACCGTTATTGGTGTATCCCAGGTTCTGCAGGAGAGTGTCGCTGTTGGCCAGTTCGATGACATGGGAGAATTTCATCAACTCGGCGGTGGCGCGGTCGGCGATGAAATCCTCGACCAGGATGACATTGGTGCCATCCGCGAGCTCGTAATAGCCATTCGCTTCCAGATAGATCCGCAGGTCTTCTCCCCACTCGTCAAAGCCCTGGACATCCATGGCGAATTGCCGGTCCGTGGCGCCGATGGAATCGGTCTTGATGCCGTCGAAGTTGAACCCGTTGCCAAGCGAGGTAACCGTCGCCCCCTGCATGTCGAAGGAAAGCCGGCCCTCGGTCAGATCCGCCGAGGACAGGAACGTGTAACGATCGGCGTTGAAATTCACCGTCTCGCGCCCGTTCCCGGAAATGTCCAGGTCGATGAAGATGGACTGCCACTGCGACTCCGCGAAGGTGTGGAAATCCATCTCGAAGTTGAGACCGTTGTCGAACCCTTCGACAAGCCCGCCATTCATCACCGCATCCATGGTGTTCGGCCCGAGCACGACGCCGGAGGTATTATAGAGATACGGGTTGTCCGAGCCGACAAGCGTCGTGTCCAGAAGGGTATAATGCGACGTGTAGGACAGGTTGATGCCCTCGGCGACCTCCCAGGCGGTGAAGGTGTCGATCACCGACCGCAGGTCGCTATCCTGGTCCGGGCCGCGCTTGACCACCAGCAGACCGATCTGGCTGGCAAAGGCCACGTTGTCCTGGAAGCCGTGGATCGGCGGCTGGTCCACCCGGATCGTGTCGGCGCCATAGGCCACTTCGGGCTGGTCCGTATGGTCCGCCGACGGTTGCAGCGGCTGGTCGCGATGCATGTAGACAAAGCCATGCGTCGTGTTGGCGGCGATGTTTTCCGCCGCCTCCACCAGGCGCCCGGCAAAGAAGAACCCGTCGCCGGTCCGCCCGTTGTCGTGGCGCTCCACATCCTCCTGCAGCTTGGCCGAGGATTCCCCATAGGCGAAGCCCTCGACATCGATCGCCATGTTGCGCAGCCAGATGCCGGTTTCGTTGCCGTCCTCGGCCGCAAAGCCCGCGCCAAAGACATCATAGGCGATATTGTCGGTGAATTCGGCGTGGCTGTCGTGATGCACATAGCCCCAGCCGGGATTGCCGTCGACCACGTTGCCGACCGCGATGGCCGGGTTGTCCTGGTCTTCCGTGCCGGTGCGGTGGAAATGCAGCGAATAGCGGCCCTGGATGTTGCTGTCGTAATTCAGCTCCCCCAGGTCTTCGGAGGCAAAGGACGGCACCGACTTGTCGGTGCGGCCGAGATCCTCGAACCCCGCATAGCGCACGTCCACATCGTCGGAATGCATCGACATCACATGGCCGCGCTGATACACTGGCAGGTCCTCTCCGCCTTCGGACGAGAAGGTGACATTGCGGGTCATGTTCGCGACATAGGCCGAGAAATCGCCATCCGGCGCGTCGTGATCATAGCGCAGCGCCCGGTCGAGCGTGACCGTGTTGCCGTTGATCCGGGTGATGTAGACTTCCTCGTCCTGGCTGTCGTGGCGCACCGTTGCCCCGGCGGCCTCGTCCCAGTACCAGCCTTCCAGCCGGGTTCCGGTCAGGACCAGCTTGTCGCCGACCTGCCAGCCCTCGGGGATGCCGTCGAGCGTCAGCCTGGTATCGCCGGCCATCGGATCGGCGGCAACGTCCAGGAAGGCGGTTTTCTCGGTCCCGTGGATCTCGACCGCGCCATGGCTGACCAGCCCGCGCGACAGCAGTTCCGGATCCCAGCCGGTGTCGATATTGCCGTTATCCGCAAAGACGATATCCACGTTCACGTTCGAATCGACCGGGGTGTCCTCGGTTCCGATCTGCAAATGGCCCTCGGAGGAGACGATCATCGTGTCGAGTTTCATCCGGCTGTCCACGTCGGGGGCGAAGCGCAGCATGCCGTCGACCCGCACCGTGAAGAGCGACACATCCGACACCTGGTCATAGTTGACCATGATCCCGTCGGGGATCAGCACCGTCGCGCCCTCGCCCGGGACCTGCCCGCCATACCATGTGTCCGGATCATCCCAGTCGCCATTGGCGATCGCGACATGGCTGGCCGCGTCGCGCGGCACCAGGGCCAGCGCGGCCATCATGCTGCCGCCCATATCGCCGTGCATGACGTCGGGTTCGGCCCGGACGGCGCTCACGAAGGCAGTGATCTCGGCCTGTGTGGTGGGAGGAATCGGGCCGTCATAGCCGGGAATCGACGGGGTCTCGCCGCCGTGATCACCCCCATTGTCACCGCCGTTGTCGCCGCCGTTATCACCCCCGTTGTCACCCCCATTGTCGCCGCCGTTATCGCCGCCATTGTCTCCCGGGCGATCCCCGATGGTGATGTTGCGGAACGTGCCGCTGCCGCTGCCATCCCCGTCATCATCCACCGCAAGCACGAGCCGGTTGAAATCGCCCTGGAAATAATCCCCGACCTTGATCGAGTAACTCTGGTAACCGGACCCCGTGGTGTACTGGCCGTTTTCGCCCTGCAACCCGTAAGTGTCCGTCCCGTCCAGCTGGAACAGCCATTGCGGCGACAGCGAATCGTCCCGGTCGAACCCGATCGCGTGCACCTCGCCTTCCGCGCCGCTGCGGTATTCGAAGACGAGATAGGTGTCTTCGGTGATCGTCGCGTCGACCGAGATCGATTTCCAGGCATTGTCGGTCAGCCTGACGCGGTTGTCATTGGGCGAGACCGTGGCCGTGCCGGCATCCTGCGCCCCGCCATGGGAGCCCAGCTCGGCAGCAATGCCATTGATGTTGACCTCCTCGCGGACCCCCCCATTGCCGCCTCCGGTATCGCCGCCTCCGTTGTCATCGCCGGGGTCGGTGTCGCGCGACAGCGTCTCGCGCACCCCGTCGGTATCGGGCCCGGACCAGTCCAGGGCAAGGGTCGCGACCCCGGCGGATTCGAAATAGAGAAGCTCGATCGGATGCGTGCCGGCGGAGAGGTTCAGCGTCACCGCGCGTTCGCGTGTCCCGTGCAGGCCGTCATTGTCGATCACCTCGCGACCGTCGATCGACAGGGACGAGCCATCGTCGGAGTTCAGGTAGAAGGTATAGGCGCCCGGTTCGGTGACGGTCAGGGTCGCGGTATAGCGCGCCGCGAAATTGTCGACCTGCCCGCCGGACCAGAAACTGCCACCTGTCTCGTATGTGTCCAGCGCGTCATCCGTGCCAGTGGCATCCGCGGGGCGGGAAAAATAGGACTCCAGCTCATCAAGCGTGTTGAATCCCCACGGCAGGTTCCAGAACTCGGCCGTGAAATAAGATGCGGTACCCATATGTGATTGGTCTCCACTTTGCATTGGTTTGTTTTGTTGGGAAACTCATTACACTCCGGGAAGCACGCCTCCTGGAAACGGCTCTTTTCAGTGCGGAGCCACAGCACGTGAACGTAAAGATCCGTGCAACAGCCAATGGTTTTGATATCGCCGCGAATCTATTAACGGCTGGTTAATGGGACCTATTTGAATAGGCAACAAACCCCTAAAATTCTCAGCGGAAAATTGACCAGGCCTTGGCGGATGCTTGCCGATTCAGCCTTGTTTTGAAGGCGCGGGCGAAATACCGGACAGGCCGGCCCAGCCCCGGGGCGCGCCGGAGACTCCGTCTTCCCGCACCGGTTGATGGGACCCTGCCCCGTCCCGGACGGGAAAAACGATATACCCCGCATGTAACTGTCTGGAAACAAATGCCGCTGCGTCTTTTGAAATATCTGAAATATCAATTTTTACCTGAAACACGGAAATCTCCGATTACAGGTTGACGTCACGTAATTCATGTTTTTTACATAACGCGTTAACGGTTGAAAAACGCCCAATTGCTTGCGCACATCTCGCGCAGGCCATAACGCGCCTCAAAGCCCAGCACATCCCGCGCCCGCGCGGTCTCGGCATAGGAGACCGGCGGATCGCCGGGACGCCGCCCGACGATCCGGTGCGGCAGCTCCCGCCCCAGCACATCGCCATAAGCCCCCAGCACCTCCAGCACCGAACTGCCCCGGCCGGTGCCCAGATTGACCAGGTGACTCTCGCCCCGGTTCAACAGCGCATCGAGACTGAGCACATGACCCTGCGCCAGGTCGAGCACGTGGATGTAATCGCGGATACAGGTGCCGTCAGGGGTCGGATAATCATCGCCGAAAATCGTGAGCTGCGCGATCTCGCCCCGCGCGACACGGGCGATGACCGGCACCAGGTTGCCCGGAACCTGCGACGGGTCTTCGCCGATCAGCCCCGACCCATGCGCGCCCACAGGGTTGAAATAGCGCAATATGCCGGTCCTGAAATCCGGATGCGCCCTGGCGATGCGGGCCAGGAAATCCTCGCCGAACAGCTTGGTCGCCCCGTAGGTGCTTGTCGGCGCGGTTGGCGTGTCCTCGGTCAGCGGCATATGACGGGCCGCGCCGTAAACCGCCGCGGAGGAGGAAAACACCATCGCGTTGACCCCGGTTTCGCGCATCGCATGGGTGATGTTGACCAGGCCCGAACAATTGATGCGATAATACTCGACCGGGTTGGCCTCGCTGTCGGGCACCGATTTGAGCGCCGCGAAATGCACCACCGCATCGAAATCATGCGCCCGGAACGCCGCCCGGACCGCGGCGGCATCGCTGATGTCGATGTCGAGCACCGGGGTGTCCCGCCCCGTCAGGCGCGACAGGCGCGCGGGCACATCGCGCTGTGCGTTCTGGAAATTGTCGAGAATGGTGACCTCATGGCCCGCTTCGCAGAGCGCCACATAGGTATGCGAGCCGATGAACCCGGCACCGCCGGTCAGAAGGATATGTCCGGGCATGTCTGTCATTCGGCCTGTACCATTGTGCGGGGATAAGCGGTCACGACCTCCCAGACCACCTGCTGCATGAGCGCGGCCGCCTCGGGACCGGGCGCCTGTGCCGGGGTTCCGTCCGCCCTGAGAAGCGCACGGGGCAGGCCGGCGGGGTCGCGCTGATAGAGAACGGCGTAATGGGTGAGCGCGATCAGGTAGGCGCCCAGGTCGTTGAAATGGATGTTGTCCAGGAAGAGATCCCTGTAGCTGCGCAGCCCCTCGACGCCGCCCGACGCCTCGAGCGCGCGCGCCAGCCGCGCCATGACCTGCCCCCCCGGAATGACATAGATCGGGCGATCCACCCCGTCCGCGTTGAGGGCACGATCGAGGATCTCCCCCTCCCAGTAGGTGCCCAGGTCGCGATCGAGGCGGAACAGCCAGCCCTCGGGGTCATCGATGGGGTGCCATGTCTCGTAGAGATAGACCCGGGCCCGCGGATTGGCCGCCCAGGCCGCCCTGGCCCAGCGGGCCAGGTAATCCCAGCTGTGATTGTACTTGATCATGTCCCGGATCTCGACCGCTTCGGTCAGGATCACGGCGTCATAGTCGCCGCTGTCCACCGCCTCGCGGGCATCGCGATAGCGCGGATGCGCATTCTCGACCTCGAACCCGTTGACCTCCATCTCGGGCTCCCAATGGGCGGCAAGCGGCGCCCCCCATCCGAGCTGGCTTTCATAACGGTGACCGGCACCCGCCAGCTGGGCCAGCATCGCGGGCATGTCCCGGCCCACCAGGGAATGGCCGATATGGTAGACCGACAGCGGCCCCTCCGGCGGCGCCAGCGGCTGCGCATAAAGCGCCTCGATCTCCGCATCCGGCAGGGGATCGGGCGCGCATCGGGTCAGACCGCAGGCCGAGAGCAGGACAAGCAGGGCGGTGGAGCAGGTATGGCGCAGACGGGCAAGCAATGGATCACCTACGGGTTTCGGGGTCAGAACGTGGTGCGTTTGAAGAGGGTTTCCGGCAGCGCGGTGATGATCGTCATCACCAGCCACCAGATGCTTTTGACATAAAGGGTATTCCGCCTTTTCTCCCAGCCCCTGTAAATCTTCTCGCCCACCTCTTCGGGCTGCGCGGTCAGCCGCGCCGGCAAATCCATGCCCTCGGTCATCCGGGTGGCCACGAAGCCGGGCTTGACCGTCATCACGTGCAACCGGCTGCCGGCGTATTTCTGGCGCAGGCCCGAGAGGAACGCGGTGAACCCGGCCTTGGCCGCGCCATACCAGTAATTGGCGGCCCGCCCCCGGTCTCCGGCCACCGAACTCACCCCGATGATCCCGGTCTCCCCGCCCGACTCCGCCAGGTGCCGGGCGCCGACCTCCAGCGCCCAGGCCGGCCCGGTCAGGTTGGTGGCGATGCTGCGCTCGACCTGGCCCGCATCCCGCGCGACCTCGTCCTGCACCCCCATCCAGCCCACCACCGACACGATCAGCGTCGGGCGCGCGGGCAGGCTGTCGAAAAACGCCTCGGCCCCCGCCAGGTCGGTGACATCCATGTCATGACAGCTCACCTGCACATCATGGCGCAACGCGATGTCCCGCGCCGCCGCCCGGACCTGCCCGGCATCGCGCGCCGCCAGCTGCACATCGAACCCGGCCCGGGCAAAGCGCCGGGCGATGGCCTGGCCGATATCCGAACCGGCCCCAAGCACCAGAATGCGTGCGTCTGTCATAATCCAAGCCTTGTCGATTGCTGCGATGCAAAGCGCGTCCGCATCCGGTGGGTGTCGCGAAAGGACGTCATGGCGGCGGTGCGCGCATCGGCCCGCGCCTGTGTGCCGGCCCGCATCCGCGCATCCTTTGCCAGGTAGAAACGCCCGCCATGCGCCAGGGTAATCCCGTCCAGCGTCTCGAGCAAGGCGAGCACCGCCGCATTGACCGGGAAATCGAGCGCCAGCGTGTAGCCGTCCATCGGGAAGGAAAAGGCGCTCTCCTGCGGCCCGAGCCGTTTCAGCACCGCCAGGAACGATCCCTTCCCGGCCCCCGATATGGCCTGCAGCAGCGCGGTCAGCCCCGCCCGCGCCCGCTCCGGCGGGAGGACGCACTGGAACTGGGCAAAGCCGGGCCGGCCATAGATCCGGTTCCATTCGAGGATCGCGTCGAGCGGGTAGAAATAACTGTCCCAGTCGACGATGGACAGGCCCGCCCGGCGCGCGCCCTGCCGGTAGTAGAGCGCGTTGAAGGCCCGCACGCTCAGACGGTTGAGCGCCCAGGACGGCGCATCCAGCGGCACCCGGCGGCGGGCACGGTGCGGGGTCTCGAAGGGGCGGCTGCCATCGGGCACCTCGCCGCGCCCGGCATGCTCGCCCAGCATCAGGATCGAGCGCCCCAGGTCGCTCCCCGTGGCCAGGCAATCGATCCAGGCAACGGAATATGTCGCCGCCTGCGCCCGTTCGAAAGCCCGCATCACCGCATCCAGGTTGCCGCAGGGGATCGTCTCCTGCCGGATCCAGGCGCTCTGCACCCGCCGCAGCCGGAACGCCGCGCGCAGGATGATCCCGGTCAGCCCCATGCCGCCAACGGTATGGGCAAACAGCGCCGGGTTCTCGGCCCGCGAACAGCGGGTGAGCTGCCCGTCGGCACCCATCAGGTCGATCCATTCGACGAAATTGCCGAACGAGCCGTCGCGGTGATGGTTCTTGCCATGCACATCGGCGGCGATCATGCCGCCGATGGTGACGAACTTGGTGCCCGGGGTGACCGGCGGAAACCAGCCGCGCGGCAGGAACGCCGCGATGACATCGCCCAGCACCACCCCGGCCTCGACCGTCAGCACGCCCCGCGCCGCATCGAAATCCAGCATGTGATCGAGGCGGCGCATGTCGATGACACCGCCGGGGTTGATGGCGCTGTCGCCATAGGAGCGCCCCATGCCGCGCGCGATCAGCGCCGGCCCGTCACGGGCCAGGATCGCCCGCAGCGCCGCGGCATCGCGCGGCCTGTCGATCCGGCAGGGGGCAACGGGGTAACGCCCCCACCCGCTCAGGAGTTCCGGTATCGGGGATTGCGGTCTCATGTCGCCGGCGCCACTTGCGGGAACACGAACCGCCGGTCGAGGTTGTACTTGACGACATAGCCCACGCTCAATCCCAGGACCGCCCCCAGTTCGCGCATCATGTCCGTCTGCCAGATCAGCCAGAACGCGGTCTCGGTGCCCCAGAAGATCAGGGTCGTGACCACCCCCATCAGCAGGTAGATCGAAAACTGCCGCCCCTGTGCCGTCGCGCCCGTGGTCTGGCGGTCGTAGAAAATCCATTTCTTGTCGAGCACGTATTTCAGGAACAGCCCCGCCAGCGTGCCAAGACCCACCGCCAGCACGAAGCCCGCCGTTCCCCCGGTGAGCGCCAGAACCAGCCGCTGAACGCCCAGGTTGAGCAGCGTGGCCAGCACGGCAAACCCCGCATAGCGCAGCGCCAGCCGGGTGATGCTGCGAAACTGCGGCGTCGCCGAACCGGGCCCGCTCACCATAGCGCGCTCGCCACGCCAATGAGGATGATCGCCAGACCGCACCAGCGGCTGATCCCGTCCTTGATCGCGAAGATGACCGGATCGTCATCCATGTAGCCGCGATGGGTGATCATCACCGTCCGGCTGATCCAGTAGAGCAGGATCGGACAGATGCCCCACAAGAGGTAGGGGCTCTTGTAGAGCGCGCTGACCGCCGGCGAGCTGATATAGAGCGCAACCACCAGCACCGCGTTGTAGCCGGCCGTCAGCGCCATGCCCGACAGGATGGGCATGTCGCTGGTCAGATAGGCCCGCCCCGACGCGCCTTCGCGCCCGAGCGCATCGTCGCTGACCAGTTCGGCCTGCCGCTTGACTGCGGCCAGCGACAGGAACAGGAAGGCCGACAGGGCCAGCAGCCAGGGCGACAGGGCAATGCCGGTCGCGGCGGCCCCGGCCACGACCCGGATGGTGTAAAGCCCCGCCAACAGGCAGATATCCACGATCAGCTTGCGCTTGAGAAACAGCGAATACGCCATCGTCAGCAGGAAATACCCCAGAAGCACCGCCGTGTAGACCACCGGCATCAACAGCACCGAAATCAGCAGCCCTCCAAAAAACAGCACCGGCGCCAGGATCGTGGCATGCCACAGGTCCATGTCCCCCGACGCCAGCGGGCGGCGGTACTTGCGCGCATGCGCCCGGTCCGAGGACAGGTCCAGCAGATCGTTGAACAGGTAGACGCTGGAGGCGACCATCGACATGGTGACAAAGGCGAGCACCGACATCAGCCAGATCATGGGATCGCCCACATGCGCGGTCAGGACCGGCAGGAAGACCAGCACGTTCTTGAGCCATTGATGCGGGCGGACCGCCCGCAACCACGGCGGCAGCCGGGACTCCGACACCGGCGCCGGCCGGTCCAGGTGCTGCGCCTGGCCCGCGGCCTGTCCGGCCTGCTCGCGCAGGGCGGGCGGCGCCCCCACGGTCACCGCCTCGCCGGACACCGCCCAGACCGGCAGGTCGGCAAAGGAATCCCCGGCATAGTCGAAATTGCCCTCGCCAAAGCGCTCGATCAGGAACGCCGCCTTGCGGCTGCTCTTGAGATTGTGCGACTCGTCGGACCCGTGCACCTCGTCAAAACATCCCAGGTGATCGGCAATCGCCTGCGCGAACCGTATGTTCGACGCCGTCACCAGCGCCACCCGGTCGCCCGCTTCCCGCCGCTGCGCAACCAGTTCCAGAACATCCGCGTTATATGGCAGGCGCGCGATATCGATCTGCGCATGCTGGGCCAGAACGTCCTTTTCCGCCGCCCGGCTCTGCCCCGTGGCCAGCCGGAACGCCGCGCCGGTGGCAACGCGCGCATCGTGCGACAGGACATTCCAGAACGATTCAAGCAGCATGTCGCTGCGCAACAACGTACCGTCGAGATCCACGATGAGCCAACGTCCGTTTTTCATAAAAATTCCTTGCACTGAAAGTCACGTCGCGGCGGATCGCGTGACAGTTACCGGTTAATTGTGGCCGCAGTTTGTTTCAGTCCCGTATCGCTTGCAAGGGCGACATACTGCATCAGGCCGGGCGCGGCCGGCCCCGGCTTCAGACGCAACACCTTGTTTTGCCTGCCGGGATCGCCCCCTGGCGGACGGCACACGCACCGGATACCCGAACGGAACACGGCCGGTTGATACCGGAGGCAGGACAGGGAAACCGCCGCACCCGGCGACATCCTGTCATGCCGATTTCCCGCATTTGGCCCTTGCCGGGCAAACGCCTCACGAAGCATATTGCCCCGGACGCCACGCGCCGGAAAAGACCGCAGGGACATGATTTCGACCCCGTGCGGACAACGAAATGACATATCGCCGAGTACAGCAGAACACCATATGATTTTTACCGGAACGATCCTCGCATCCGGACCCGCAGACCGGGACACCATCCGCCAGGATACGTTTTGACGAAGGAGATGAGACAAGATGACCATTTACCAGATCGACCCCGACCGTCTCAGCATTGACACGGACGCGGCCCGCGCCGCCGCCAGACCCTTTGCAGAAGCCTATCAGTCCGCCGAACCCTACAACCATATCTGCATCGACAATTTCCTGCCCGAGCAGGTCCTGCGCAGGGTGCAGGCCGATCTCGCCACGCTGCAGACGGACGAAAACGGCCAGACCTTCGAACGCGCCCAGGAAAACCTCAAGACCCAGTACAACCCGGAACGCCTGCCCACCTATTCGCGCGACCTGTTCCATGCCTTCAATGCCCGCCCCTTCCTGCTCTTCCTCGAAGAGATGACCGGCATCAAGGGCCTGATCCCCGATCCCTATTACATCGGCGCCGGTGTCCACCGGGTCGGCAATGGCGGACACCTGGACATCCACGCGGATTTCAACCTGCACAAGCACATGAACCTGGAACGGCGCCTCAACGTGCTGATCTATCTCAATGACGACTGGCAGGAGGACTGGGGCGGCTCCTTCGAGATCTGGGAAAACGACATGAGCGCGCAGGTCGAGAAATTCGTGCCCATCTTCAACCGCATGTGCTGCTTCTCGACCGGCTCCAACACGTTCCACGGCAACCCCGAAAAGGTCAACCACCCCAACGGCGAACCCCGCCAGTCCATCGCGCTCTATTACTACACCGCGACCTGGAACCCCGCGCGCAAGGAACATTCCACCATCTTCAAGCCGCGCCCGGACTCGGTGGACCAGAAGGACTGGCAATCGCGCCGCCACGAGATCCTCGGAGACTGGCTGCCGCCGGCGATCTATCGCCGGATCTATGCGCGCCTGATGCGCATGGGAATCTGACCCCCGATCTGACGGACCCCGACACAAGCCGACGGTCGGGACCCGCCCGGGCCGCCTCCGGAACGCTCCGACAGGCGGCACGCCCGCTCCGGCAGACGAAAGACCCTGTCCGCATCCCGAGGGAAGGCCCGCACCTTGCAAAAACAGACCAGGCTCCTGATGATCGCCCCCGCCCCGGTCCTGCGCACCGCAACCGGATATGTGCTGGATGGCAAGTTCGTCGAGGGCATGCACCTTCACTGCCGCTACTGGCCCGGCCCGATCGACTGCATCCTGCGCGAAGGCGCAACCGACATCCCCTTCGGCGCGACCGAGATCACCGGGGACACCGGCTTCGGCCTGACCGTCCTGCCCGGGGACGCGGAAATCGAGGCCCGGCACCTGGCCGGGTATGACATGATCTATTGCAGCGCCGACGACGCCCGCAATTTCGGGATCGCCGACAGGATGACCCGGACCGCCGGCAGCAAGCTGACCCTGGTGCTGGAATACACCCTGAAAACCCGGCTGCAGGCGGCCTGGCTCGACCGGCACCGCAGCGTCCTGCGCCGCCTCTATTCCATGGCCTGGCTGATGCGCCAGGAGGTCCGGCTCAGACGGTTCGTGCGCGCCGCCGACGGGTTGCAGGCCAATGGCTACCCGGCCCATGAGCTCTATGGCAGGATGAACCGCAACCCCCTGCTCTACCTCGACAACCGCATGGAACCCGCGCTGTTCGCGACCGACGGCGAAATGGCCGCCCGCAAGGATCACCTGCTCTCCGGGCGCCCGCTGCGGCTGGTCTATTCGGGGCGCCTGGAAAACATGAAAGGCGCCCAGGATCTCGTGCCGATCGCCCGGGCCCTGCGCGATGCCGGAACACGGTTCCACCTCAACATCTTCGGAACCGGCAGCCTGTCCGGCCGGATCGCACGGGACATCGCCGCCGCCGGGCTGGAAGAAACGGTCACCCTGCACGACCCTCTGGATTTCGAAACCGAACTGGTGCCCTACATGCGCAAACACGCGGATATCTACCTGTGCTGCCACCGCCAGTCCGACCCTTCCTGCACCTATGTCGAGAACATGGGATGCGGGCTGACGGTGGCGGGATATGACAACGACATGTGGGCCGCGCTCTGCGCCGAAAGCGCGGCAGGATGGACCTCCCCCCTGGGAAACCCGGCAAGAATCGCGCAGACCATCGGCATGATCGACAAGGACCGCCCCGAAATCCACCGCCGGTCCGAAAAGGCGCTGGCCTTCGCCAGACAGCACAATTTCCCCGACGAGTTCCGCAAGCGCATGACACATATGACCGACATGCTGGGAGAGCAGGATGCCCGGCACAATGCCTGAAACGGGACCCCCCCACATGCCCAGACCGCGTGTCGCCTACCTGACCAACAATTACCCCAAGGTCAGCCATTCCTTCATCCGGCGCGAGATCCTCGCGCTCGAGGCGCAGGGCGTCGACGTGCTGCGCTTTGCCCTGCGCGGCTGGGATGCCGACCTGGTCGACGAACAGGACATCGCCGAGACACACCGCACCCGGCACACCCTGAAGGACGGTGTCGGCGCCCTCGCCCTGTCGGCCCTGAAAACCATGATCCGCCAGCCAAAACCGTTCTTCACCGCCCTCAGGGCGGCGCTGGCCATGTCCCGCCACGGGCTGCGCCCCTGGCCCTTCCACCTGGTCTACCTGGCCCATGCCTGCCGGATACAGGCCTGGCTGCAGGCCGAACCCGTCCCGGTCACCCACCTGCATGCCCATTTCGGCACCAACCCCGCCGAAATCGCCCTGCTCATCCACCTGCTGGGCGGGCCCGGATACTCCTTTACCGTGCATGGCATGGACGAGGTCGATCACGCCAGGGCCCTGCATTTCGCGCGCAAGGTCGCAGGGGCCGAATTCGCCGTCGCGATCAGCGCCTTCTCCCGCGCGCAACTGCTGCGCGAACTGCCCCCCGAAGACTGGCCAAAGGTCAAGGTCGTGCATTGCGGCCTCACCGCGGATTTCTTCGCCGCCGACACCCCGCCCCTGCCCGACAGCCCCGTCTTCCTGTGCATCGGGCGCCTCTCCCCGGAAAAGGCGCACCTGATCCTGCTCGACGCCTTCGCCCGGGTGGTCCGCACGCATCCCCGCGCACGGCTGGTGCTGGCCGGCGATGGCGAGCTCAGGCCCCGGATCGAGGCGCGGATCGCCGACCTCGGCCTGACAGGGGCCGTCACCATCACCGGATGGATCAGCTCGCAACAGGTGCGCGAGGAAATCAGGCACTGCCATGTCCTCGTGCAACCCAGCTTCATCGAAGGCCTGCCGGTGGTGATCATGGAAGCCATGGCCATGCGCCGCGCGGTGATCTCCACCTATGTCGCCGGCATTCCCGAACTGGTCAAACCCGGCGAGACCGGCTGGCTGGTCCCCGCCGGGGACGTGGACAGCCTCGCGGCGGCAATGGACGACAGCATAACCGCCGGCCCCGGGCGGCTCGACGAGATGGGCATCGCCGGTCAGCGCCGCGCCCGCGACAGGCACAGCGCCGAGACCGAGGCCGCCAGGCTCAAGGCCCTCTTCTTCGGAACAGACCCGTGATCCGCAGACTCGCAAAAGCCGCCATGAGCCGGCCATGGCCCTATCGCCTGCTGCATCGCAGGGCGCTGGCCAAACGGCCGCTGACCATCCTGTGCTATCACACGCTGGGTGCGGACCGGGGCGGGCCGGATGCCTGGACCGCCCTGCGGGTGCGGGATTTCCGCGCCCAGGTGCAGGAACTGCGCAAGACCTACGAGATCGTCCCCCTCGACACGGCGCTGCGCGCCGGCGGCGACCGGCCTCGCGCGGTGCTGACCTTCGATGACGGCGATCGGGGGCTCTACCACCACCTGCTGCCCCTGCTGCAGGACGACCCGATCCCCGTCACCCTCTATATCGCAACCGGCCAGATCGAAACCGGCAAACCCTACTGGTTCGACCGCGTGATGAATGCCTGCCGCGGACCCGGACGGCTGGAGATCGACCTCGGGGACGTCGGCCGCTGGACCCTGCAGGGCACCGGGGCGGCGCGCTGGCAGGTGCAGTCCGACCTGCATGACGCGCTGAAAAGGGCGAGCCCGCAGGCGCGCGAAGAGCTGGCCGACCGCATCCAGGCCCTGGCCCCCGACCTGCCGGGCCCCGACCTGGGGCCGATGACCCGCGCGCAATTGCAGGCCCTGGCCGCCCTGCCCCAGGTGACGATCGCCGCGCACAGCCACTGTCACAACCTGCTGGACCAGATCCCGCTCGCGCAGGTGCGCCGCAGCCTCGCGCGCAACCGCAGCCTGCTGCAGGACTGGACCGGCCAGCCGATCCGGCACTTCGCCTATCCCAACGGCAATCACACCGCCGACCTGCGCGCCCTGGTCGCCGACATGGGCTTTGCCTCGGCCACCGCCCTGGACAATGCCCTCGCCCTGCCCGGCGCCGACCCCTATGCCCTGTCCCGGCTGGCCATCGGACGCTACGAGGACATCCCCCGCTTCCGGCTCAGGCTGGCCGGGCTGTGACCGCTCACTCCTGCGCGAACGGATCCCGGTAGAGCCCCAGCCGCTGACGCAGCAGGTGATAGAGCGCGGGCGGCTCGTGAATCACATAGCGGTGAAACCGCGCCACCGGCTCCTTGCACAGGCGGTAGAACCACTCGAATCCCCAGTCGGTCACCCAGGCCGGAGGGCGCTTGAACGTCCCCGCCTCGTAATCGATGGTGCCCCCCAGCGGCAGGTAGGAATGGACGTTCGGGAAACGCTCGTGATATTTCACGATGAATTTCTCCTGCCGGCCACCGCCCAGCCCGACCAGCAACACCGTCGCACCCGACGCGTTCACACGATCCACGATCTCCTCGACACCGCCCGCGCGGGTCTCGAAATCAAAGGGCGGCGCGTAGGTTCCGACAATGATCTCCCGCCCCACACGGGCGTTGATCTTTTCCGCCGCGATCTCGGCAATCCCCTCCTTGCCGCCGCACAGGAAAATCCGGATATCCGGATTGTTCGCATGCTTGTGGTAGTATCTCGGGAAAAAATCCGACCCCGACAACCGCTCCTTCACCGGCGTGCCCAGGAACTTCGTCGCGAAATACAGGATCTGGCTGTCGCATGTGATGATGTCGAACCGGTCGAGAATGTCGTAGAATTCCCGGTCCTTCTGCAGCTTCATCAGCATGTCGACATGCAGGGTCAGCAGGAACCCCCGGTCGAAATCCTCGACCAGCTCGTCCATCCCCAGGTCGTCGACCTCGGCATTGAGAACCTTCACCCGGGGATAGCTCCCCCTCGTGCGCGCCACAGGTCTTGTCATCTCGTTCTCTTCACCCATGTGCCGGTTCCGGCACGCGCCAGTAACGGTCGACCAGTTCCCGGGTCGACCGGATATTGCGCCGGCTCGACGCCCCGAAGACAATGGAATGCAGGTTCGGCAACCCGCAGACCCAGTCGATCGCCTCGTCCGGCGGCAACGCACCCGACGCAAAGACCGACATCGCAACCGCGCGCACCTCGCGGTTGCGCATCGTATCCTCATAGGCCTCGAACCCGCCACACATCCGGAACCCCAGCTTGTTGATGTTCGAACAGATGATCGGATTGCTGATCCCCACACCTTCCAGCGCGTCCAGAAGGGCCGGCATGTTCATCGTGATGAAGGCCGGCTCGGCCCGGTACTTCTCGACCACGTGATCGTGGAAGATGCGGAACACGCCATGCATCCCCATGCCCAGCAGAAGATCGACAAAGACGTTCTGGAAAAAGATCACCGGCGTCGGCAACCCCGAAAACATCTTCATCTCCGCATCGATCAGGATCTTCACGATCCCCTCGATATCCTTGCCCGCCAGCGCCTTGCCACCGGTCAGGGCCGATTTCAGGAACCCGTCCTCCGGCATGAAATGCGTCACCGCGCCGATCATCCCGTGATCGGTCACCGCATTCGCGTATTTATGCGCATAGGGCATGCACGGATAAAAGGTGAAACCCGGAAACCGCTCCGGCTCCGCCTTCACCACCTTGCAGATCTCGCCCACCCGGTCATGCGTCGTGCACATGAAGGTCCCGATACCCTCTTGCGTCGCGGCCTGCAGAACCTCGAGGATCGCATCCAGGTCCTGAAACCGCATCGCCTGCGCCCGCGCCTTCTCCTCGGACATGTGGTTGATGCCGAAAAACTGGTTGTCGCCGAAAAGCAGCCTGTCCATGTCGTCCTCCTCAGCGCGAAAACCAGCCGCGCTTGCGCGCCGCCGGCTTCGGGGACACGCTCGCAACCCCCGCATGATCGTCCAGGATCATCGAAATCGTGCGATCCGTCTCCGCCGCAACGCGGAAACCGTATTCCGGAGCACCGGGCGTCCCCGTCGCAACCGCCGTGATGAACGCGTCCATCTGGTTGGAATATTCCTCGCCCCGAAGGTAGAACCACGGCAACCGGCTCAGCTCCGTCGTGTAACGCACGTTCCAGCCCTTCTCGTACCCCGGCAGCTCCCCGCGCGCCGCACGCAGGTAAAGCTGACATTCCTGCCGGTCGGCAAAAAGCCGGCCATTCGTCCCGATCATCGTGATCCGGGTCGACATCTTGCGGTGGCTCTCATCAGACCAGTTCGCCGCCAGCTGCGCCGTCACACCGTTCGAAAACGTCAGCGTGGAATAAACCTCGTCGTCGATCTCGGCCGAAAAAATCGAATTCAGAACCGATCCGCGGGCCTGCACAGGCACCCCGAAAAGCCAGTTCAAAAGGTTCAGCGGATGCGCCGCATAATCGTAAAGACAGCCACCCCCCTCGCTCTTGCGGCCCCGCCACGTCGCCCGCTTGGGCTGCAGGATCACCGGACCATACGCTTCCGCCAGAACATGCGTGATCGTACCGAGCGCGCCGGACTCCACGATCCGCTTCATCTCCTGGAACGCCCCAACGTGACGGTAATGATACCCCACCTGGTTCACCAGGCCCCGCTGCTCCGCAAGATCCGCCAGCTCAAAGGACTCGTTCCAGTCCAGACAGAACGGCTTCTCGCAAAATACGTGAATGCCACGCTCAAGCGCACTGCGCACGATCTCGCCATGCAGCCGCGACGGCGTCGCAACGACAATCCCCGCAGGACGCGCCTCGTCCATCATCGTAACCGCATCCGTATACACACGGTTCGGCACGTATTTCTTCAGGACATCAAGCTGAAACCCCTCGCGGTCACAGATCATGACCTCCGAACGAGGATGTGCATTCGCCAACGCAAAATGAGATATCCCCATCTTGCCAAGACCAATCACTCCAATCCCCACAACCTCAGACACAGACACACATACCCCGCAAAAAAAGCTCCGACATCACTCAAAAATCAAACAAAATAAAAACACCAGACCCAAAACGACAAAAACCACCTAAAAGCGCTTCGCGATTGACTTGAAACATCCCGCATCACCTAACGCGTTGAAATCTCTGATTTCAGGCAGCGTCAGGTCTATCGCGAAACGATATAAACAATCAAATAAACACACCCAATAAAAACAAGAAAAATTCACAATGATATA
>NZ_JBGFGP010000142.1:0-1315 GCF_041224545.1 Sedimentitalea sp. XS_ASV28
CATCTCGGCCGAGGCGTGCCCCAGCTGCTTTTGGACATAGCGTTCGTCGACCTCAGCCGAACTGGCGAGGCCGGCGCGCAGCGAGTGGCCAGAAAACAGCGCCAGGCGGTCCTTTTCGGGCAGTTCGGAGCGGATGCCGGCTTCTAGGACTGTGCGCTTGATCAGCCGGGCCACATGCTTGTCGTTGAGCCGTGTATCGAGGGCGCGCTTGCCGTCCCGAGAGGTGCCGACAAAAATCGGACCGAAGTTGATCTTCGAAAAGTGCAGCCATTGCTCGAGAGCATGCACGGGGCAGGTCTGATCCTTTGAGCCTCGGCCGATCTCCACTTCGCGCCAGCCCGTCTTGGCATTGAGAGTGAGCAGGGCGCCCTTGTCGAAGATCTCGATCCAACCGCCGGAATCCAGTGTGTCGTCTTTGTGCACGTCGAGGCTGACAATTTCCGAGCGGCGCAAGCCTCCGGCGTAGCCCAGAAGAAGGATTGCGCGATCTCGCAGCCCGCGCAGGTCGTAGGGCAGGGTGGCCACCATCGCGAGGATGTCCTCAGCCATGATCGCTTCCTTCTGCACCGGTGGACGTGCGTGCTTGCGCTTGATCCCCGCCAGCACCGTGGCGATGTGCCGGTTTTTCCGATCAACGGTGAATCCCCGCTGCGAGTAGTTCCAGGCAAGGCCCGACAGGCGGCGGTCTATGGTGCTGACTGATAGGGCAGGGGAGGGGCCCGACCCGGACGCCAGATCGGCGAGATAAAGCCCGATCATCTCAGGGGAGGGGGGCAATGGCTCCGCGCCCTTCATCCGGCACCAGCGTGCAAAATGTGCCCAGTCCTTCGCGTAGGCTTTCAGCGTGTTCTCTGAAGCCGCTGCACGTGCGTAGTCTCGGGCAGTGTCCACAAGTCGATCAAGCGTACCGGAGCCAGCGACATGGGAGGGCAAAGCAATGCCATCGCGTTCCTCTTGATCTCTGTCGTCGATGCGAGCATCATCCAGCTCATCAGAGGGCGTTGATGTCGATTTCTCGGTCTCTGAGGGCATTTTCCACTGAATCCTGCAATGAAATTGAACTGTTTCCCAGTATAGACTTTAATGTCCGATAATGCAAACTTATTGGACATAAATGAGGGACGCAGGGTGGGGCAGTTTGCACACCATATTATAGAAAAAGCGCCGCGAGAGACTAGGCCGTGTTGACAAAAGGTGTTAACAGGGCGGGCTGAACGTGATTCAAACTGGTATCTGCAATGGAGACCAGCTTGGCACGAGACCTGATGTCGGACGAAGAGTGGGCGTTTCATGAACGCTTCATCCTGGCCGCCCG
>NZ_JBGFGP010000149.1:0-52375 GCF_041224545.1 Sedimentitalea sp. XS_ASV28
CGGACGGTATCGGCCGGGTGACGAGTTGCTGGCATTCCTCGAAGCGCTCTGAATTATGCTGACACGCCGCGCCGGTCTTCCAATACCGCAACAGGTTGCAAAGATCGGCGCGGCATAATCCGAACATCGGCATTATGGCCCAATTCATGGCCCCAGACAGCGTAGAAGTTCAGCGGGTTCTCGAAGAGCTCGATCGGAGGCATGTAGATCTTGTCGAGCGCGGGAACATAACAGGCTTCGCGGCCTGAAAAACTGACGGTCGCACCGACGGCATCGAAGAAGGCCTGCATGTGCGGGATTGGGGCACGTTCGGGATAAGCCTCCACATCGGGCGGCTCGGGATGAAAGCGGGCGTCGAGTCCCTCGATCTGGTCCGCGTTGAAGACCCGGTAGGACTTCATGAATGGAATGGCCTTGGGGTCGTCGGCGTCCGCCTCGTCGTCGGAGGCGTTCTCGGTGCCGTCGCGCGTGGCTGTGCCGTAATAGACGACAACGGACGATCTCGAGCCCTTGATGATTTTCGCGTCCAGAGCGTTCGCTTGCCTGAGGGTCATCCAGTACGGCGACGTGTATCCGGCCATCATGGTGCGCATCGTCAGCAGGAAGTTGTTGATGCCCCGGTAAGGCTCGCCGTTTTGCCTGAGCGGCACGGAGCTTCCACCGACGCGCCAGGGTTTGCGCCAGGGCAGCACACCCCGGTCGATGATGTTGATGAGCTCGTCGGTGATCGACGCTGCGGCATCGAACCTGGGCTTGGCGGATTTGGCCATGATTGATCTCCGATGTTTGATAGAACGCGCGGCAACCGCGCGCGGATCGGAGAAGGGCTCTGAAAGGCTGTCCTGTGGTGGGCGGCGGGATCCCTCCGGAACCCCGCCAAACCCCTTTTCCTGCATCCTCCGGATCCAACATGACCCAGAGCCCGCTTTTACTTTCGGAATCCCTATGGACCTGAGACCTGCGGACCTCCCTCCCAATTAAATCTGGTCAGCCAGCTACGGATGAATTCAGGACAGCGGTCATGATAGGCAGGCCCATTATCGTTACCGCTCCGACTGGCGAATACCTCCGCTACCACGGGCGTGCCAAACCACCTGCCCAAATTTCAGACCGCTGGAATGGCACCCTTCTTGCGAGCTCGCTCGACCAAGTCCGCATAGCGCTGCCCGATACCAACTTCGGAGAAATGCCTGCACCAAGCGGCTAGGAAAGCCTTCTCGCGCTCAACCTCTTTCTGCTTCGAAAGGATCACAGCAATCCGGTAGGAATAGTACGGCGCGGGTGTCATGCCGGAGCGTTCCCATCCATCGAGTCCCTCGCTGACGATCTCCACCTGCTTGGCGAGGTCGTTGTCGTATTGTTTGATGCCGCCGGGGTCCTCTAGAACTGAAGGTGATGTGTCGGCTTCCATTTCGACCAACTTGCGCTGAATCGTAGCCTCGTCGTCCTCGATGAAATCGATCCTGTTCATTTTCTGCCTCGCAGCCGCCTGCTTCGCTGTGAGGACAGGCATCGCGTTCATCCGCTCTATCAATGCATCGAGCTTCTCGAGTGCGTTCTCGTCCACTATGGTGACAGGTTTCGATGGCGCTTTCTCAAATCCCTGCTCCCGTCGCTGCTTGGCCGGTGGCCATAGACCTGCGCAGTTCAAGATGACGTCAACCTCCCCGATCCGGGACTTCTTCAGTTCCACGGAAATTGGCATCCCCTCCGGAAAGCTCGCGACCTCGGCCGCCACATCGGCCGGCACATAGCCCAAGAAGACCCGTGAAGTCGGCGCTTCGCGCGGACCAAGGATGCCGATCACCTGCATGGCGTTCTTGTCGTACTTGTTGTCAGGCTCGGGGTTAAGCAATGCCCCGAAAGGCTCGCCCCGCTCGTCGGCTTGGGCCGCCAGTCGAAGAAACTCTCTTACTGCCTCCTTGCGATTGAAGAGACCCTGGACGTCGAACCATCCGCTTCCAATCTTCCACTGTACCCAATCGCCTGCGGGCGCATTGTCGCCAAACTTATGGATTTCCCAACCCGTCGAAACCGGAGCCCGCAATGCGCTCTGCTTGGCGAGGGAAGGCCCCTTGGGTTTTGCCACTTTGGTTGATGGCCGGGTCTCATCGTGATGCCGGTGTTGTCGGGTAGCCTTACTTGGCTTCCTGACCCAGATGCCGAAAATGAGAAGTACGAAACCTCCAACAATCCACCAGAACGAAAAACTCACTCTCTTCCTCCATCCGACAAGCGTCTTTCAACGACGATCTGCATATTGAAAGCCTAGCGCCGCAATTGGTACCGCCCGCCACAGCGTTCGGGCGTTCCCCCTGCCAAAGGACTGCGACTCATCTGGAAGACCTATCTCGCGAACGGTGGGATTCCGCCAGGTGATGAAGGCTCGGTCGGTCAGGTTGGCATCTCCACAATGGCCACACCCGGAACTGCGGTCTGGGCCATCTCAACCAGGTGCGCGTGGTGCGTGAAGAGGATTGCCTGCCCACTTGCCCCTATCTCGGCGCACAATTGCAATGCGGCCCGGGCCCGTGTGTCGTCGAACGTTTCCATGATGTCGTCGAGGATCATCGGAAGGGGTCCGAGGTCACGCGCAAAGCTGCGATACCCCGCTAGCCGCAAGGCGAAGTAGAGCTGGCCCATAGTCCCCGTCGACATCTTATCGACCGGAACCTTCTCTCCGTCGGCGTCGATGCCGACCAGCTTTTCACCTTCGACCTGGCTCCAAACCTCGACGCCGCGCCACTTGGGCGCGGTCATGGTGACAAAGGCCGCCTCGACATCGCGCAGCATATCGCTGCGTCGTTCCTCCGCCAGCCGACGAAGTGCCCCTCGGGCCGCCAGCACACCCAGCCGCGCAACGACCGCGTTGCGACCGCCGCTGCGGAGCGCCTCCAGTAACGTCGCCTGTTCGGTGATCAGATCGCTACGGTCGGCGGCGTCGAATGCTTCGCGGTACAACCGCTCGGCCTCACGTGCTGCATCGCGCGCCGCGTCGCGGCTGTCTTGCGCGTCTTGCACTTGCTGTTCGAGAACAAGTCCGCGAGAGGCGTCCGGCATCCGGTCGAGTTCCTCGCCGAAGAGGTCCTTGTCGACGCCAACGATGGCCTGCTGCCTATCCCGATCCGCAGTCAGGTTCTCGGCGCGAAGCCGATCCCGCTCAACGAGCCGTGCTATCCGATCGCTCGGCGCAAGATTGTCGTCTCCCTGACCCTTAAAACGGTCATCTAGTTCGTTCCTTGCGGCCCCAAGATCGGTCTTGTGGCGATATCGTGCCGCCGTGACCTTATCCCTGAGTGACTCGGCGTCGCCACGTTTTTCGTCGGCGCGCGTTGCCGCCGCCAGACGTAAGCGCGCCTGGTCGATGGTTTGAATAGGCTCGCGCCAGCCCTGATCCTCTGTTGCGCCAAGAATCTTCGCCAGCCGTTCGGCTCCCTCTGACAACGCCGAAATCGCCTGCTGCAGAGCCTCGATCCGCTCATTGAGACGCTGATGATCGGTGTGCAGCCGAAGTAGGTTCCGCAACTGTGGAAGAGCAGTCCGGACCCCCTCGACCGAGCGATCCGGTAGCGGCAAAGAGGAAGTCAACCGTTCGAACTCGAGCTCGGCCCGCTTTAGATCGTCCTTCTTGACCAGCGCGTCGTCGTCCAGTTCGTCGATGGCCTTCTGGCTGTCCTGCCATTTACTCCAGGCCTTGCGATCGCTTTCTTCCAGCGTCAGTACCCTTTGCACCCGGGCAGCCATATCGCCCTTGCCCACGCCGAGATCCAAGGTTCGGCCAGCTTCCATTAACTCGTTGCGCAAGGCTTCTTCGCGGCGGCGGCGGGTATCCAACGCTGCTTGCGCGTTCGAGTGGTCGGCAGCGGCATTGGCCGCAGCTGCAAGGGCCTGGTGGCGTGGTCCGAAAGCCGCTGGAGGGGCGCCTGCTTCCAGACCGAGCCTCACTGATAGCCTCGATTGAACCTCTGACAAACTCTCGCGACGGTCGAACAGGTCTGCCAGCCGCGCCTCATCAGTTTCGAAACGCGCCTTCGCTGTCTTTTCCCGCCTCTGCGCTTCAAGTCGCCGCTGGCGGATCTCCGCCCCCGCCACGAAATGGGCGCGTGCGCTGTCGTCCGCGCGCATCGCCGCCTCGAATTGGTCGGCGGAGGGATCGGACAGGTCGTCGCGGTGGCGTGTCCAAGCCAGGTCACGGTGGCGGCGGGTTTCCTCGGTTTTTGCGTCATCCACCGCTTCGGGCGCGGCCTGCAAAGCCGAGAGATTGGCTGTGGCATCCTCCAATTCCTTCGAGCGTTCCTCGACGTTGCTCTTGGCTGCGGCGATGTCCGAGGACAAGTCCGACCACTCCCGCGCGGCTTTCTCAAGCGTTTCGGGCGCGGGTAGGCCGGCGTCAACCAAGCCAGTCCAGTCCGCAGGTAAGTCGGCGGCAGCCTTGGTCAGGCGCGCGAGGGTTTGTTCCCGCTCTGTTTCGAACGTGGTCAGGTCCGAAACCGGCCTCCAGGCCTCGTATGCGTCGCGCAGGAGCGTCAGATCTTGCGGTTCGCTAGGCGCCTCGCCCTCTCGCGCTCTCGCTGCATCGGCGACGGCCTTCGCCGTGTTCAACGCCTCGTTGGCCATGCGGCACGCCTCGACAGCCTCGGCGATCTCTTCCAGATCCGCCGTGTCGAGGACAAGATCCGCCACCGCAGTGCCGGACACCGAGAGCCGCGCCTGCGCCGTCGATATCTCCATGGCGAGAGCATCCCGGTCTGCAGTGCGACGATCGAGATCCGCGCGCGCCGTCGTGGCGCGGTCCATCAACGGGGCGCCATCGACCGTCATCTGATCCAGGCGTTCCAACTCGGCGTTCAGCGCCGGGGCGAGCGTGTCAGCGGGGTTCCCCTCAATGATCAGCTCCAGGCCGGCGACGTCATCGTCTGCCTCGGAGATCCTGGCCTCGAGCGAGGAGATTTTCTCCACCAGCGCCGCCACGCGCTCGGCCGCATCCCGGGGCAGGTCCGGGCCACTCGGGTAGTCCTTCAGGGCCTCGGCGAGTCGTTCCATCTCCTGGGTTCGGTCGAACCACGTACTGGCCGCCGTGGCGGCAAGACGACGTTTCTGCGCGGTGACCAGCGCCGTGTTTTCCGCGTCGAACAGTGCGGCCTTCTGGTCACGGTCTTGACGAAGAGTTCGTTCCCGTTCCGAGGTCAGCCGATCCGCTCGAAGCTCGCGACCGATCTGTTTCAGGCGGTCGCTCGCCAGTTTCAGCTCCGTGGCACGGCCATGTTTTTTGTGGAATTTGTCGGCGCGCTCCGAAAGCGTGTTCAGCGTCTCCGAAATGCCAGTCAGGCCCGAGACGCCCGCATGCAAAAGTTGGCCAAGGTCGCCCTTCGCACTGGCAATCCGTTCGCCGCCGTCCCGCAGGCCTCTTTCATCCAGCGAGAACCGCTCCTCGAATTCGTCCCGCGTTAACCCGTGCAACGCGCTCCCGAGGATCGCGTCGGCGACCGGCCGATTGTCCGTGTCCAGCAAGGATTGCGACCGCTTGCTGTTGCGCCTCAGGACAGTTGCCCCGCGGCCGGGCAGGTCAAGGTCCGCCCCCACAAGCAAGTCGCTTCGCTCGAACCGGAATGCGTAGGGATGCGCACCAGCCCGGAAGCCAAAGAGAATTTCTAGTAACGCATGAAACGCGGTCGACTTTCCGGCCTCATTGGGCCCGTAAACGACGGTTACATCAGTGGTGTCACGCGCGGGCACCGGAAAGACGATCTCAGCGTTTTCGAAATTGCCGTAGCGGATCAGATGCAGCTCATTCAGCCTCATTCCGCGCGCTCCGCATGAAGCGCAAGCATCACCTCGGCGATGGCGTCCTCGAGCAATGCGTCCAGAGCGTGATCTTCCAGTTCTGCAGCGATTTCATTCGGCAGCGCGGTTCGGACCTCATCAAGTTGTTGCAGGGCGGCTTGCCTGAAACCGTCTTCCGCCATTTCCGTACGCATCAGGCGAACAAGGTCATCTGTCTCGGTGTTAGGCGGGCGGGAGGGCGGCACGACCTCAACCTTATCCAGAAAGACCCGATCAACGTCGTCCAGCACTTCCGCTGCGAGCTCCGTGACAAACGCGCCGCTCTGCCTCGAGCTCGTTGCCCTCAGCCGGACGGCGACATCCTTGTTCGGGAGCTGCGCCGACAAGAACCCGTCTCTAAGGGCACCAACCATATCCTGCTGATCGCCGGAGTCCTGGAGGTCTAATTCCAACTCGGCAAAGCCCAACCGCGAGACGTCGCGCCGCTCGACTATGGGTGCGCCGTTTCCCATTTCGACAAGCGTAACTGTCCCGCCTTGGCGCTCACCGAAATGGCGGGGTTGCGGGATGCCCGGCATGACCGCCAAGACGGGGCCGTCCCAACGCTCGAAAGGCGCATGTATGTGACCGAGGCACCAAAGGTCGAAGCCATGCGCCATCAGGTCGGCTGCGGCGCAGGGCGCATACGGGTCATGACCGGGAGCCCCATCGAGCGAGGTATGCATAAGGCCGACATTTCGCTTGTCCGGCACCGGTTTTGGGTAGTCGGGAAGGAAGCTCTTTCCGACATGAGCTGCATCGTACGAAAGCCCGTGAAAGGCGGCGTCGCCGATTTCGACCGTTGGCATTTCCTTGTGCAGAAGATGGATGTTAGGGCCAAGCTCTCCGTGGGCACGGTGGTCGAGCAACGCGTCGTGGTTACCTCGGACCAAGACCGTTGGCACACCTGCCTCCGCGGCCCGTGACAACTGTGCGATCAGGAAGGCGCGCGATCGGAGATCTGGGTATCCGTTGTCGAAAATGTCCCCCGCCAACACGAATGCGTCGACCTTTTCGGTGACAGCGAGGTCTATGATCTGCACGAACGTGTCGCGGCTTGCTTGCTTCAAACGATCCCCAAGATCAGGGTTTCGCAGTGCGACCGACCTGATCGGAGAACCTAGATGAATGTCGGCTGTAGCAAGTAGTCGCATCATCCCCGGCATTAATTTTGTGAATACAATTAGTTACAACTTCTACGATCTTTCGTCTTACAGTTCCAGTGATAATAGACCTCACCTTGGCGGTGATGCTCCGGACGACACACGGAATAGACCATCTATAACATCTTCTTCTTGGTTTCGGTTGAGGCAACTCCACGAAGGTCACTTGGCTTTGGTTGTCGATGCAGCGACGCTAGAGGTCCCGCTCAAAGCGCGGATAGGTACTTCTGGTCAAAGCATAACTGCCAGCACAGGCGGCTACAGTGAATCAACGTGATCACGGTCGGTGAATGATGGGAGATTTGGAGCAAACGACAAGACGCCGCGCGCCACGGGTCATCGCAACATAAAGGTTTCGAGCATCCATTTGGTCGGCGTCGACAACGACGGCAACGTCTGCTTCAAGACCTTTGAGCAGCAACGTGCTTCCCACAGCACGTTTGGGCACGGAACGCCCCAAGACACGCGCCTGCTCTCGGGATCGAACGGCCAGATCGTAAAAGTCATCGACACTTTCGCACCCGTTCATGGCTTGCAAGCAGGCGCGCAAAATTGAAGGTCTGAGTGGTGAAACACCGGCTTGCTTGTTGACTTCGACGAGGAAATGCACGGCTGCCTTCGGCGTCCGCGCCCGCGCAAAGTCAAGGATGGCGAGCTCAACATCACTGGGTGCGTTGCGCGCAGTGCCCGCAAGGAGAACCCGCAGGCGATCCTTCAAAGCGGCGGGTCCAACTCCAACAAGCGTCTCCCCGGCGAAGTCGATCAGATCTTCAGGGGCGGAGGGCGCGTCGAACCGAAAACTGGCTGCGAAGCTTATGAAGTCAGTAAGATCGGCGTTCTCGACGACTGTGGCCCCTTTGACCTGGCTCGCAATTGTTCGATGTCGCGCAGGTTTGCGGCTGTCGCACACTATCAGCGTGCCCCCGCCTGCAATCGGAGATGTCGTATAGGCGGCGCGATTGATGTTCTCCATATCATTCTCACCTGCGATCTGCACCCAGCTAACCTCGTCGGGTGATTGCATCAGATCAATAGGCTGGCAGCTCTGAAGAGCCGTACGCACATGCAAGAGCCATTCTCCAAAAGCGCCACATCCGGCATTGGTCCAGCGCCACGGCGTGGCCAACGTTCCCAATGACGGGAAATCAGCAATAACTTGGGTCGTCCAATCAACCAGGACATTGCCGCCCCAGCCAAAGATGGCCTGCATATCATCGCCAAGCACACAGGTTGGCAAAACCTGGGCCAGGGCCACTACCATGGCATGCTGTTCTTGGCCGCAATCCTGATACTCATCGACGATCAGTCTTGCGTAAGTGGCTCTGAGCAGATCTCCGACATTGCCATTGGCCAGAACCGCCAAAGACCCTGCTCTTATAGCCGGGTAATCGGTTTTCGGGGTCTTCAGCTCCAAGATGTCGAGGTTCTGACCGCTTCGACCTGGAAAGGTTCTGACGAGCCTCATCGCCCAGCCGTCGATCGTAGAAATGCGATAGCGGCAGCGCGCCACCGCCGCCTGATCGAGACGGTTTCGCAAAGCCGCGACGCCGGCATTTGTATGCGTGAGCACAAGGATTGGCTTGCCGGCCGGTGCCGCTTTGAGCGCCTCGGCGATCAGATGTGTTTTCCCGCATCCAGCGGGCGCAGCAATACTTCCGCAGGCAGTGGACAGGATGGTCTGCTCATCCATGCGGTTGCTGCACCCATGCCATGAGGCGGTTCACCCGCGCCTGGAAGTCCGGTGAAAACGACGCAAAGTCCGGACCAATGATCTGCAAAGCCGCAGCCTCCATGTGGCGCAGGGTTTTGAACCAGCCACGCTTTCCACCCGCTGCGCGGCCGAGCATTTGGCGATCCGCCAAGCCAACGGGTGCAGGACCGGCCAACGACCCGCGAATGCTCTGAAGATTGTGTGTACCGCCGGACGCAGACCCAATGTGATCATTGATAAGCTGAGCGTCATGCAATTGAACGGCGTAGTCGACCAGCTTGAGCAAGACGGCATCATTGCCGTTGAGCATCAAGGCGGTCTCGATGTCCTGGTCTGCAGCCCATGTGAACGTTTGACCTTGGCGCTGTTCGAAGGTCTGTTGTAGCTGGCCGTTTCGCGCGAGGTCGTCATCTCGAAACACACCGATACGATACTCTAGAGACTGAAACGCCATGCCAAGGCGATAGGGTCGGTCTGCATCCCCTCCGTCGCAGTCGACCAGAGCGACCCCTGCAGCATGTAAGGAGGGCTTGCCGTGGTTCTGACAGTGTTGGTCGAGCCCCCGGACAAAGCCGACTTCTGTTGCCCCTTCGCAGATTAAGACCGACGGTGCGAGGAATGCCTCGGGATGCACGCGCAATGTGCTTTGCACCTCTTCGGCGGGCGTTTGAGTGGACGTTTCATCGAGAAAGTCCGTCCGCAGTATTGCCAATTGGCTATGGCTGAGCTCTCGTAGAACCACTGGTGAATGTGATGTCGCGAAGACCTGTTGCGGTGCGGGGTTTTCTTTGGCGCCAAGGGAGCCAAGAAGACGGATAATGCGATGGGGCTCTAGCCCATGTTCCAACTCATCGACGAGAACGATGGAGCTTTGGCTTGCGACCTTTCTTTGAAGGCCTGCGATCAGCAAGCGCGTGGAACCAAGACCCAAACCACGCAAGGGAATGCCCGCATCGTTGTGCAGAGCAATTGTTCCACCCTTTATGGAAACCGAAGGCGTGTCGAGCATGGCTTTGGGTTTTGCACCAATGGGGACACCCAGCTCTGTTGCAGCCGCTGAAACCTGTGCGAGCGCTTCGGCCAATTGACTATCCGCTTCATTGCCGAAGGCTTCCCGCGCACCGCGGGCCGCCGCAGAGAGCACAGCTGATGCATCTGCGGATTCATCGCTCAGCCGGTTGAGAACAGAGCCCTTGCGCCATGTAAGATGGGTGTCGGACCAAGCACCGAGGCGCGTTGGAGAGAGCGCTTGGCGATCTCCCCAATTCAGACCGCGCTCAAGGCCCTTTTGGTCGGCCCGTTGCGACACCAAACGCCATTTTGGATCAAGATCGCCTTGGATGGTCAGGTTGAGAACAAGTACGTGCTCCAGGCCAGGTCCCGGTTCGTCCTGCAACTCCCCCGCGGGGGAGAGACCGCAGATAAAATCGCCGTACTTGTCGTAGTTCTTGAGATCGTCGCCCAGCCGACCAAGCGTCAGTGTGATGGAAATGTCCTGGTCAACATCAATCTTGTAGAAGTCGGCATCTGTGATGGGCAGCGTGCGGCGAGCCG
The DNA here is from genome assembly GCF_041224545.1 of Sedimentitalea sp. XS_ASV28. Taxonomy (NCBI): domain Bacteria; kingdom Pseudomonadati; phylum Pseudomonadota; class Alphaproteobacteria; order Rhodobacterales; family Paracoccaceae; genus Sedimentitalea; species Sedimentitalea sp. XS_ASV28. The sequence goes on from NZ_JBGFGP010000149.1 coordinate 10,252, forward strand.
ATAGACAGTAGTCAATCGCATCAAGCACACTGCTTTTGCCCGCATCACCAGACCCCACAATGCAGTTGAAGCCTTCGCTTGGACGCCAATCGAAGCTATAAATTGAACGGAAATTCTTGATCTCGATCCGACGAATAACGGCCATTACCACTCAATCCCTAATTTGCCCTTTGCTTCTTCTGTCTTGCTCCAAGGCTCACCAGGCAAGAGCGAGATCAAGCGTTCAAAGATCACTTTGACAGCTTCATCGCTGGCGTCTTCCGCGAGGCTTTGTGCAGCGTCCGCCGAAAGGAGCGGGCGAAGGTCGAGCAGCATATTGCCTTTTGCGAGCTTTCCCAGCATGCGCTGCTCGGATTGCGCCCGCGTGATCTGGAGACCACCATCGGCCAAGTACTGTCCGAATAGCTCAACTACCCGACCACAGTTAAGGCCTTCTAGAACATCAATCCCATGGGCCAGATCATAGAGGTCCCTGCCCTTGTCTCTTTGCAGAAGCGCTCGGAACTTGGTTGCCAGCATTTCCTCATTCGAGAATGTGGGGATCGTCGTGGTTCCGGCGAACCAGGGGTTTTCGACGGCGAAGGGCGCCATCACGACCGGATCGTAGGCCAAGGTTTCGCGGGTGTTGATTTCGAGCTTCAAGCGGATCGGAGTATCTACACCATCTTCGGCGGGTACCCGAAAACGGAACTTTGGCGCGATCTGGCTCTGCGCGAAATTTGCTGGACCCAGCCATGGCTCCAGGAGCGCGCGCAATCGATCCAAGATTGGGCCGATTGGGCCGGCAGATGTCCGGACGAGGTCGATGTCTTCCGAGTAGCGAAGTGGATCGGGAAAATGGATCTTGTTGAGGGCTGTACCTCCGCGAAAACGCAGCTCGTCCGCGAGGAAGGGGTCAGAGAATATTTCCACCAGGGCTCGCGAGATGATCAGGTCCTGTTCAACCTGCCGTTGCTCAGCCCATGGTGCGCTCTGGCTCCACGCAACGATGTTTTGGGAGGGGATCATTCATCGACCTCCGGCTGGCGGCGCACGGTGACGCGCCATCGTTGGTCTCGCTCAATCGGGTCCGGTGCAAAGAGGGGATCCTGTGCCTCTTTGCGATCAAGTTCAGTCCAGCCTGGGCGGCCGCGAGTCATTAGGAGGTTGTGCATTTTTCCGGTGAGGCTGCGCCGGTCGAGTATGTCGAGCAGGTAGCCCAAACGCTGGACGATAGGTTTTTCAAATTTGAGCGACAGCAGTGCCAACTCAACCCCGTCGATCTTGGGCCCTAGGTCTGAAAGGACAGTGGCAACATTGTTGATGCCTGCGGTGGCGCTGCCATAGCGCAAAAGATCGAGGGCGGTCAGCGCGGGTGAAGAGATCTTCATACGGCCGGTGTCTGTCTTGACCTCCTCGATGCCATCCATAACCGCACCCATGTCCTTACGGTAGTAAAAGGCAATGAGATTGCGACCAGCCCGTATCTTCGGCATGCGCTTTCCAGTCACAACCTGGAATTCCATGACCGCTTGGTGGGATGCACCATGGAGCTCCGCAGCTTTAAGAAGTCCCACGTAGTAGGGTTCATCCTCTTGCTGCATGAGCGCGTCGAGGTACCATGAAGGTGGTGGTGCGCCCCAAGACGCAAATTGAGGCGGCACTGCCACGTAGAAGCCTTTGCGTGGACTGATGATCAGATCGCGGCGCTGGAGCCGTTGCGCTGCGTCAAGAAAAGCCCCGCGATTTGTTCCAAGCGCCTTGACCGCTTCCTCTGCCGAAAAAACGATGCGCCCCTGCGACTGCAGCTCGGTGACGTAGTCCGCAAGACTTCGGCGTTTTGCATTATTCATGTTGTTTATTCCGCGCAACGTGCGGACTTTCATACATGACTACCGGCAAAGAGCCAAGTCATGCAGCGTATTCCGCGACTAACACCGATTTTTGGAGTTGATTTCCGCTGCCTTGGTGTTTGAAAGTGCCCGCGCGTTACCCGTGGCACGACTGGCAAAGCGACCATGTTGCACTAACGTTGCAAAAAGCTTGTAGCGCTATCGGTGTGCGCTCATCGAGATGCTATGACAGCTTAGCGGCTACCCTCGCCAGTAGCAGTAAAGCTCCAGAGCGAGCCTCGGTTTCTTTCAGAATGGTGGTCATAGTTGGGAGGGACCATCAAATATGAACGTTGTTTCTATCGGTTTTACATTAGTATTTCTGTTACGCTAAGGTCGACAACCATGCTATTTGAGCCAACGAACAATCGTTGGAAAGATAATTGACGAAGCGCGTCGAAATCGCAGAGCCACTCATACGTGCCTGGGTCAACCAATTCGATGAAAAGGATAGGGCTGATGCTGCACTGCTCGCTTCAGTCATTAAACTCGTGCCAGCCGATGTGTTTCGGCGCGATTTGACGACCATACTGCAAGGCCGTCTCGACCTAGGGCCCAGACCGATTGCGCTTTTTAACGAAACGGAGCGCCGTACTTGGGTAAGCGCTCAGCCGCTCCCCTCCTGCCGTTCGCGCCGATGACGTGCGAGTCCATCAGCCGTGAGCATTGAACTTGGGACGTCAAAATGGACGGCTATTTGGACGGCTCGACGGATGGCTATGCGGGCCGCATCGAGGTGATCGAGGGGCGCGGCGGTCGACGTCTTCGAAGCGAGGCCGAACGGGCGCGGATTGCAGCAGAGAGCCTGGTGCCCGGGGCTAAGGTGGCCGATGTAGCACGGCGGCATGGCGTGACACGCTGGCAGGTCTACGACTGGCGCAAGAAGCTGAAGTCCGGCGATCTGGCGGTGCCGGCCGAAGCCATGCAGGAGCCGATGTTTGCTGCGCTTGTCGTTGAGCAACCGGCCCCGACATCGCCGACACCGGATCGGAAAAGCCGTGGCGAGACCCGGTCGAGCCGGATCGAACTGGTGGTGGATGGCGTCACGGTGCGTGTCGGGGCTGATGTCGACGAAGCCCTCCTTACGCAGGTGATCCGGGCGGTGCGGGCGGCGGGGGCATGATTTCGCCGCATGGGCAATTGCGGGTCTACGTTGCGACCCGGCCGGTGGACTTCCGCAAAGGCATCGATGGTTTGGCGCTGGCGGTGCAGGAGATCCTCGGGCTGGATCCGTTCAACGGCGCCGCCTTCGTGTTCCGAGCCAAGCGGACGGACAGGATCAAGATCCTGCTCTGGGACCGCACCGGAATGGTTCTGGTGCACAAGCGCCTGGAAGGCGCGAAGTTCGTCTGGCCGAGAGCGCAGGATGTGGATCAGCATGCAAAATTGACCCCCATCTTGGGGTGATCGGCGTCCAAAAGTGACCCCCCTGATATTTCTGATCAGAAGCTTCCTCAAAGACATGAGGGAGCAGTCAGGGGATGTTGGTTGTGGAGACGATCGCGAAGATCAGGCGTGCGCATTTCGTCGAGGGCAAGTCGATCAAGCGGATCTGCCGCGAGTTGCGGTTGTCGCGGAACACGGTGCGGAAAGTCATCAGATCGGGCGCGACCGAGTTCACCTATGACCGCACGACGCAGCCGCGTCCGAAGATCGATCCCTGGCGGTCCGAACTGGATGACATGCTGGCCGAGAATGCCCGACGGCCGAAGCGGGAACGCCTGACGCTGATCCGGGTCTACGAGGAGCTGCGCAACCGCGGCTACGGCGGCGGTTATGATGCGGTGCGGCGCTACGCGGCCAGGTGGTCGAAGGCGACACAGGAGGCGTCGGCCAGCGCCTATGTCCCGTTGAGCTTCGATCCGGGCGAAGCCTACCAGTTCGACTGGAGCCATGAGATCGTGATCCTCGACGGCGTGACCACGACGGTCAAGGTCGCCCATGTCCGTCTCTGCCACAGCCGTATGCCGTTTGTGCGGGCCTATCCCCGCGAGACCCAGGAGATGGTGTTCGACGCGCACGACAGGGCCTTCGCGTTCTTCGGTGGAGCCTGTGCCCGGGGCATCTACGACAACATGAAGACGGCGGTGGACACGATCTTCGTTGGTAAGGATCGCGCCTACAATCGCCGGTTCCAGCAGATGTGCGGGCACTATCTGGTCGAGCCGGTCGCCTGCACCCCGGCTTCGGGTTGGGAGAAGGGCCAGGTCGAGAACCAGGTGGGCGTGCTCCGGCGGCGGTTCTTCGTGCCCCGGCCGAAGTTCAGATCCTATAGCGAACTGAACGCCTGGCTTGAGGACCGATGCGTCGCCTATGCCAAGGCGAACCGGCACCCCGACGTCCCAGACAAGCCGATCTGGGAAGTGTTCGAAGCCGAGCGGTCGAGCCTGGTGCCTTATGTCGGCCCGTTCGACGGATTCCATGCCGTCCCGGCGTCGGTGTCCAAAACCTGCCTCGTGCGCTTCGACAAGAACCGCTACTCGGTCGACGCCCGTGCGGTTGGCCGGCCCGTAGAGATCAGAGCCTATGCCGACAGGCTGGAATGCTGGCAGGATGGTCAGGTCGTGGGCCGGCATGATCGGGCCTTCGGCCGCGACAAGACGATCTACGATCCACTCCATTACATCCCGGTTCTGACGCGCAAGCCCGGCGCACTGCGCAACGGGGCGCCGTTCAAGGACTGGGATCTGCCAGCGGCCCTGAGGCGTGTGCAGCGCAAGCTGGAACGACAGCCTGGTGGTGACCGACAGGTGGTCGAGATACTCGGGGCCGTGCTCACCGATGGCCTGGATGCCGTTGAAGCCGCCTGCGCCGAGGCCCTGTCTCACAACGTCCATTCCGCCGGCGTCGTTCTGAACATCCTGGCGCGTCACCGCGAACCGCCGCCACCCCTGACGATCGCGACGCCGGAGGCGCTGAAGCTGGGCCGCGAGCCCGCCGCCGATTGCGATCGCTACGACAGCCTGAGGAGACCAACGAATGGAACGATCACAGGTGCTCGACGCCATGGGTCAGCTGAAGCTCTACGGCATGAGGACGGCCTACGACGAGATCATCGCCACGGCGGTCAAGCGACAGCACGAGCCGCAACAGATCATTGGCGACCTCCTGGCCGCCGAGATCAGTGAGAAGCAGGCGCGCTCGATCAAATACCAGATGACGATCGCCAAACTGCCGCTGGCCAAGGAGATCAAGGAGTTCGACTTCGAGGCCGCCGAGGTGAACGAGACCCTGATCCGTGAACTCGCCACCGGAGACTTCCTCGATCAGCAGCGCAATCTCGTGCTGATCGGCGGAACAGGCACCGGCAAGACCCATCTCGCTGTCAGCATCGCACGCGCCTGCATTCGCAACGGCCGCCGCGGCCGGTTCTTCAATGTCGTCGATCTGGTGAACAAGCTCGACGCCGAAGCCCGCGCCGAACGCCAGGGCCGCACCGCGGACCTGATCTCCCGCCTCGACTTCCTGATCCTCGACGAGCTCGGCTATCTTCCGTTCGCCCAGACCGGCGGCCAGCTCCTGTTCCATCTGATCAGCAAGCTCTACGAGCGGACCTCGATCATCGTCACGACCAACCTGGCGTTCGGCGAATGGCCCACCGTCTTCGGCGACGCAAAAATGACCACCGCACTCCTCGACCGGCTCACACACCATTGCGAGATCGTCGAGACCGGCAACGAAAGCTGGCGCTTCAAAAACCGGGCGTAACACCAAGCCGCAGCCACGCAGGCCCGCCGCCGCTGCGTTACATGAGGACTACGCAGCGCCGGGCCAGCTCAGCACCAAGGGGGTCAATCTTGGACGCCGATACGGGGTCACGATTGGATGCGGATTGACAGTTCGGGGTTTCCGGCCCGATGTAGGTGTCAAGTTGCGGCACATAGCCCGTGGTCCAAAGATAGGCGGTCTGGTGGTCCAGCAGTAGGGCAGTTCCGCGGAGGACTGGATAGTCGCCGTCACGGAAGAGTTTGGTTTCGCCGCCTGTTCTACGAATCCGGACGCCAATGACATTGGTGCTGGGTGGTGCGGCTTCGCAAAAGGCGTCCCACTCTTCATCGTTGAAGTAAGTCTGCCCATGAATGAACAACTCTTTTGGGGGCTCGCCGTGCAGGTCTTCGTAGGTTTCGAGAACAAGGCCTAGGAGATTTTTCGCCGCATCGTGCTTCAGGTGGTATTCATAGTCTCCGGTCTTCCAAGGACCATTGGCTCCTCGTGACCTGCCACGGGATTTTTCTTCCACCTGGAACTAGAGTCCGACCCAACGAAGGGACGGACAATGAAGCGATCAAGGTTTTCGGAAGAACAGATCATCGGCATTTTGACCGAGCATGAGGCTGGCGCGACGTGCGCTGATCTCTGTCGCAAGCACGGCATGTCGGAAGGGACGTTCTACAACTGGAAAGCCAAGTTTGGCGGCATGACGGTTTCGGATGCGAAGCGGCTCAAGGCGCTTGAAGACGAGAACGCCCGGCTGAAGAAGCTGCTGGCCGAACAGATGTTGGATGCAGCGGCGATGAAGGAACTGCTTTCAAAAAAATGGTAGGGCCCGCCGTGAAGCGCGCGGCCGTTGCGCATCTGCGGGCCCGGATGGGCCTGTCGGAACGGCGGGCCTGCCAGATTGTCGGGGCGGATCGCAAGATGGTCCGCTACCGGTCCGTCAGGCCGCCCGAGACGGCACTGCGCCAGCGGCTGCGCGACCTGGCCAACGAGCGGCGCAGGTTCGGCTATCGGCGCCTGTTCGTGCTCTTGCGCCGCGAGGGTGAACGGTCGGGCATCAATCGCATCTACCGGCTGTATCGCGAAGAAGGGCTGGCGGTGCGCAAACGCCGGGCCAGACGCAAGGCAATCGGCACACGCGCCCCGATCCTGGTTGAGGCGAAGCCCAATGCTCGTTGGTCTCTGGACTTTGTGTACGACCAGCTCGCTTGTGGCCGCCGGTTCCGCATCCTGAACGTGGTCGATGATGTGACCCGGGAATGTCTGGCGGCGATCCCGGACACTTCGATCTCGGGCCGACGCGTTGCCAGAGAATTGGCCCGGGTGATGGAACGACGGGGCCAGCCGGGCATGATCGTCAGTGACAACGGCACCGAACTGACCAGTAACGCGATCTATACCTTTGCCGCAGAGCGCGACGTCGAATGGCATTACATCGCTCCGGGCAAACCGATGCAGAACGGCTTCGTGGAAAGTTTCAATGGCCGCATGCGCGATGAGCTTTTGAACGAGACCATGTTCCGCGACATGGCCCATGCCCGCTCCGCAATCCGCGCCTGGGCGGCGGATTACAATGAAGAAAGGCCACATTCCGCCCTCGGCTACCAGACTCCAAAGGCATTCGCCGAGCACCTGTTCACCGCAACCGACAGCCGCGCTGCGTCACATGAAAACTCCGCGCATCTGCCGGTTGCTCCACCTGCGCCAATCGGCGTATCAACCCAAAGGGCTCCGGTTCAGGCTGGATGAAAGTTCAGTGGCAGGTCACTCGAAATACGACACCGTCGCCTTCGTTGAGAAACATCTGTGCCGCGCAGCAACTGTGTCCGTCCGGGTCTTGCGGCAAACTCTTGTAGACCATTCCGATGTAGCAAACACCGGGCCGAACGGCCGCCAGGCGCCATGGCGGTCTGTCTTGCGTCTTGTAGTAAAGGCCTGTGGCGAGGTTCCATGCAACCGTGGCCCGATCCTGCGTCTTTCGCTTTGGGAAGTTGGCTTTGTTCAGGAAGGCGTCGGGCGCAAGTGTCGTCTCACGAACGAGCTGGGTTGGAGCAATACTCAGAAACTCAGCTTTGATACGACGCCTAAAATCCGGGACGTCGAAGAAGATGTCTTCCTCACTTTGGTCGATGACATCTGTATGCACGAGGAGTGGAAGCTCAACTTTTTCTCGCTGCTTCTTGCCGAAATCCCCGGGGACCATCGGTAGCCCTGCACGTTGTGACTTTGGCCGGCACCGCTCAAAGACGATTTCAGGCAAGACCATGAGCCAGACATCGACGGGTCGTTCGTCGTTCCGAAGGTATTTTCGGACACGTTCAATAAACAGCGTGGCAACTCGGTCCACGGCCTCATGCAGATTGATGATGCGGGTTGCCTGATCGATGTCTGCGAACGGAATGGACAGCGCGCGACACTCGTCTGGCTCGAACGTAATCCCGAACGCTTCCTCGAGTCCCGGAAAGTCGGCCAAGTGCAAACGATCCTTCTTTTCCCCTCTCCCGGGTGGCGGCACTTTTACTGTTTTCTTCAGGTCGCGGGCCCAGTTTCGAAAATGCGCTAGGCCGTCAGGCGTACCGACGACGCCGATCCTGACCTCACGGGTCTTCTTGCTCTTTGACCAAGGCCCGTAGAGATAAAGCCCATCCTTTGGATGCGCACTCGGTTGCCCAAAGGCAAATTCGAGCTGCGGTTCGTGAAGGTGTTCAACGGTGAGGGACGTCTCGGGAAACTTCATTCGTTGGCCTCCTCTTCTGCTTCGGGTCTACCAAGGGTGGTTTCATCGATCTCTTCCGCATCGCCACCCAGCTCGTCCGGGAGCAACGTACTGACGGGCGACGAGAATAGGATGGGGGATGCATCCAAAACGACATGCTGGCTGGGCGACATCTGAAGTCGAATGAAGGCCGAGTCGCCGGAGAGTAAGTCCAGAAACGCGAGCATCCGACCATGCCACTGCTTGTTGCGCCATCCCTTGCACACTGATCTACGGAGTCGGTGCATTTTCTTGGGGTCGTCGATCTGCTTGCCTTCAGGCGTTTGATCATCGGCAGCAAATAAGACGCGCGACTTTAACTTGAAGTGCCAGAATGGCCAGAAAGCCGGAAGAGCCGTCACACCAAACTGCCAAATATGGCCTTTGGCGATATTGCGAAGCATGGAGGAGTGTCGTTCACCCTGCCGTCCCCAAGGAAACCGTTGACCGACCGCTGCCAATTCTGCGGACGCATGAAAGCCAACAGCATTCGAGTAGAGGTACTGCAGAAGCCCTCTCTCCTGACAATAGTTGGACCATGCCTTCTTCAACATAACGTTGACCTTGTTTGCGGCAGGTTGGTTCCAGAGCCCGAGATCTTCAGATCCTTCCAACACGAATTCGTCCAGCGGTATCTGGTAGACCAATCTGAATCGTCCGATTTCGGACCAAGCGTCTGCGACCTCGGCTGCAGTCGCGAAGGTGAGAAACCCTCTACCCTGCTCGGCCACGGGAAACGGAGAGGTCGCCAAGGCACGTCTAACGCTCTGGTCGTCAGTCGCGCCAGAAGGTTCATAGAAGTTGATATGATCCGGTGCCTCCTGGACTCGGAGCCAGTTGGAGGTCAGCCGCTCGGGTTCGGCGATAAGCGGTACAGCGCTGCGTCGTCGGAAAACCTCCCAGTTTGTATGGATCCTGGTTTGCGCGTCCTGCCTCGGGACCTTTTGGCGTTGAAGCGCCTTAACTAGGAGCTGGAGACCTTCGCCCCAGCCGCGCACGAAATCGACAGCCAGGGCATCGCCGATGCCTTTTACCTTCTGACCATCTTCCAGCCTCAACGGAATAATGAAGCGGGTGTCCTGAAGTCGCTTGCCAAGATCGATGGCGATATCGATGTCATCCTGAACGGATGGGTCGTTGAGTGTTTCAGCCCGACTGATCAGCAGAACTTTTGCGGCGCGTGTTTCAAGAATCGTGTTTACCTGCCTGCGCCAGCGATCTCCGGGTTGAAGTGTCAAAATATCTGCAAAAACTTGGTATCCTTGCGCTTCAAGTTTCGGGCCAAGCCACAGGACCAGGTCGTCATCAACCGGAGACGATTTGATGATGAAGACGACATTTCGTTCTACATCTGAGAATTCCGGCTCAGTGGGGTGAGGCTTGGGCAAAAGCGAAACGATCGCATCCGGTATCCCACTATTGGGCTTGAGCGCCTCCCGAACCGCATCGGCCACTACGGCCTTCATGACACCCGTGCTTTGCTGCCATAGTTTCGAATGGGATTGCTCAATATCGGGATACTTGCGCAGGAGCGCATTCAAATCGTCGGGACCAATAATATCACCGGGAGACTTAAGGGACGAACCTATCACCTTCGCCAGCTCTGCTTTAGCCATTGGGGTCAAAGAAGCCGAGGTTGTGAGCAAATAGCGTTGAGCGGCAAGCGCATCGATGGCTGCGCGCTCCGATTTCATTTTTGATTTTAGCTTGGAAGCGCCGGAACGGAGATAGTGCTTGGCCTGCAGGATGACATCCCCATCAGCCGTCGCATGGCGACCATCCATTCCATCGTCGACACCTTCTGGGAAAGCTTCAAACCGCACCCCCAATTCGCGACCGAGCAAGTCTCTTGAGAGCGCTTCAAAGTCGGTAAATGAAAGTGTCGCAAAGTCATAGTTCATGTGGTGGATATCTCGAGCTCCGGCAAATCACGAAGGCTCTGCAGATCAAACATTACAAGGAAATCATCGGTTGTGACGAAAGAGTGCGGCGCGCCGGGTCGCGGTGCCTTCGGACCGTTGGCAATGAGTTTGAGATAGCGTAGCCGGGCGATCAGATCACGGTTTACTTCTTTGCCGAAGATGTCCTTGAGCCCATCCCTCGTGATCGGCTGGTGGTAAGCGACGGCGCATAGGACGGCCATCTCCATCTCTGTAAAGCCAGTTGTCCGGTCTCCCGGATCAGCCGCGGCTTTGATTGCGTCAGCAAACCGGGTGCGGGTGCGGAACAGCCAACCGCCACCGAATGGAACCAACTCATAGGGCCGCGACGTAAGCTCGGCCTGGATGTCTTCAACCAGCATGTCGACTGAGGCACCCTGCCCCACAAGGCTCGTCAGAACTTCGCGCGGCACTGGCGACGCGCTGGCAAAGATCGTTGCCTCGATCCGGCCCATCCATTCGCGCCACCGCAATTCCTGTGGCAGATCGGCAAGTTCGCGATCAAAGGCCAAACCGTCCTGTGACGCGCAGTCCGTTCCCCGTCGATCCTCGGATGTGCGCGCAGCAACTGCCATCATCACACGCCATAGAGCCGGAACGTCGGACGCCCGGTCAGTTCGCGCACCACGCCCAGCTCGATCAGGCGATCACAAAGACGCCGTGCCGCTTGCTCCGACATCTGCGTCCGCGTGCCCCTGATCGTCGGCGTCAGCATGGTCGATGGGAATACGGCATCTTCCGCCAGAAACAGGGCGACGGCATCGTCCGACCCTTTCGCGCGGAGCTTTGGCGCAACGGTACGCAGGGCCTCAGCACGCCGCGCCAGATCGAAGGCCAAGCGCAGCGCCTCCTGCGCGGAGGCCGCCACGGCATTGTGGCAGGCGATCTCGAACCCGCCCTTGTCGCCATCGTTCAACAGGCCGCGGATGGCGGGCCGCTTCATATGGGACACTATGAGGGGGAACGGCTTCTCCCAACCGAGTTCAGAGCTCAGCAGACAATCCGCCGCCAGCAACGCTTCTGCTTCCTGACGGGGATGCGCTGTCAGCACATCGGATAGGAAAACCGCGACGCGGCTGACGGGACTGGCCGGCTCGAAGTCGGTCGCCCGCTGAAAGCCTTCCGCAAAATCGTCCTGCATGAATTCAGGAAACTTGGACACAAGTTCCGTTTGCCACGTATCACCGCGGCCGCTGCGGTTTAGACCTTCTTTCCAGAAGGCCAGCATATCGCCGGCCGGCCCCATCGGATCACCGGCCTGGGTGAGATGGAACGCGTCCCGGGTTTCGCCTTCGCTCTCGTTCCTGCCTTGCAGTTTCAGGCACTGGACGGCAGCGCGCACAGCCAGACGCTGGCGCAGCAAATCGATGGGCACATCGATAGCACGATTGCTTAGCGTGGCGTGCAGCAACGCAAGCGCCGAACCACTTACAAAGCCTGCGCTTTCCGGCGTGACTTGCGTGCCACGGCCAACGATCCAACCGGGCAGGATGGGTGTTTTCAGAGCGGTTGCTGTGGCATAATGCGCGTAGTTCATCGCACAAGCTGTAGCGTATCACGCCGCTTTTAGCCACAAAATAGTGCGCAAACCGGCGTGCCTTACACATCTTTTTCATGTCCAATAAGGTTGCCTTATCGGACGTATATGGGGTAGGCTGCAGCACAGTCTCAAATACGGTGGATTTTCGGGAAAATGGTGGACTCAGACAGCGAGAAATCGACCTCAGCGCCCCCTGACGCGTTAGATGATGCTCAGGTCGGCGAGAGAGATCAAGCGAAAGGCAATCAGATCGCCCTGCCCTCTCATGTCGCCGGGTCCGGCACCCTCGATCGGCTGGTGGAGAACGCCCGCGATTATGCGAAAGCCTCGACGGCCGAGAACACCAACAAGGCCTATGCCGCCGACTGGAAACACTTCACCCGCTGGTGCCGTCTGAAGGGCACGGAGCCACTGCCCCCGTCACCGGAGATGATAGGCCTCTATCTGACCGACCTAGCCGCGCCGACAAACGGCTCCCCTGCCCTATCTGTCTCAACGATTGATCGACGCCTCTCAGGTCTTGCCTGGAACTTTGCGCAGCGCGGGTTTTCGCTCGATCGAAAGGATCGCCACATCGCATCGGTGCTGGCCGGCATCAACCGCAAGCATGCCCGCCCTCCGGTGCAGAAGGAGCCCATCCTGCCTGAGGACATCCTCGCCATGGTCGGGTCGAGTGGGGCTGAGTGCAGAAAACCCCTTTAAGGATTTTGGCAGGTATTTAGGATCTGAGATTGGCTCTCAGGTCTCGTTCGTTCCGAGATAACGATAGATGGTGGCCTTTGAGAGGCTGTAGTGAGCCATCAAATCTTTGATCAGCGTCCCGGCTGCGCGCTTTTCTCGAAGCTCAGCGATCTGATCTGCTGTGAGGGCGGGTCGTTTGCCAAACTGTACGCCGCGATCCTTCGCTTTTTTGATCCCATCCATCTGACGCTCGGCACGGATTTCGGTTTCGAACTGTCCGATGGCACCAAGCATGTTGAACAGCAGACGGCCAGTTGCGTCGGATGTGTCGATGTTCTGATCGAGGACCACCAGATCGACGCCCTTCTGTTTCAGAGTCTCGGCGATCTGACACAGGTGTAGCGTTGAGCGCGCCAATCGGTCGATGCGGGTAACGATCAGCTGGTCGCCATCACGAACATAGTTCAAGCATTCCTTCAGTTGAGGGCGGGCATCGGTTGTGCCGCTGCGCTTCTCTTCGAAGAGCTTGTCGCAATCGGCAAGCTTCTCGCGCTGAACATCCAAGGATTGTCCAACAGAACTGACGCGGGCGTATCCGACTTTGGCCATGGGGCTCGAATAGATTAAGAAGTTTTGCGACACCCATATTGAGACATTGAAAAAGACATGACAAGCGAATGGTCTCAATTTCTACAGTTTTGAAGACCCTCCTCTGACAGAAAGACGATCCCCATGGCACACCGAGCGGTCCTGACCACGCGACAACGCGCGACCCTTTTCGACCTTCCGACGGATGAGGCGTTGCTGCTTCGGCATTATACCCTGTCCGATGAAGACATCGACTTCATCCGTACCCGCCGCCGCGCCGAAAACCAAATCGGCTTTGCACTACAGCTTTGTGCCTTTCGATATCCGGGACGGCTTTTGAAGCCCGGAGAGATCATCCCCAAAGAGATATCTGAGTTCATCGCAGCACAACTCGGCGTCAAACCTGATGACCTTCTGCCATATGCCGAGCGCGAGAATACGCGGCATGAGCATCTGGAAACGCTGCGCAAGATTTACGGGTACGAGATGTTCAAAGGCAAACGGATCAAGCAGATGCGTGGGTGGCTTGATCAGAATGCTGAAGGTGCCCAGTCAAGCGAAGGCCTGGTCCGCGCTTTTGTGGAAGAATGCCGTCGGCGACAGATCATTCTGCCGGGCATCACGGTCATAGAACGGCATTGCGCCGACGCACTCGTTGCTGCTGAGCGCCGGATCGAAACCCGTATTGCCGCGCGGCTCGACAGCCCGATGCGCGCCCGCCTCGACGAATTGTTGGATGAAGAGACGGGCCACCGAACCACCAGGTTCGTCTGGTTACGTCAGTTTGAGCCAGGCAAGAACTCCGCAGACATCAATCGTCTGCTGGATCGATTGGAATTTCTGAAGGCGATTTCCCTGGTTCCGACAATCCTCGATGACATCCCTACGCACCGGATCGCGCGGCTGCGCCGTCAGGGAGAGCGCTACTTCGCGAAAGGGCTGCGCGACATCACCAGTGATCGTCGCCTTGCCATCCTGGCCGTGTGCGTCGTGGAATGGACTGCGGCCATCGCGGATACCATTGTGGAAACACATGATAGGATCGTCGGAAGCGTCTGGCGGGATGCGAAACGGATTTGCGACACACGGGTTTCGGAAGCCCAGGCGGATGTCGCAAAGACCTTAGCCGGGTTCGAAGCCTTGGGATCAAGCCTGCTGATGGCCAGAGGCGACGATACCGCCCTGGCCAATGCAGTCGATGGCTCTTGCGGTTGGATCGGTCTTGAAACCCTGGTCGCGCAGGCAACCCAGCTTCAGGCAACAGTGAAAGCAGATGTACTGGCTCATGTTTCCAAGGGATTCCACAAGTTTAAACTCTACGCCCGGCGCATGTTGAGTGCTCTGGATATGACATGCGCCAGCGTGGCCCAGCCTTTGGTCACGGCAGCACAAATTATCCGTGACAAACAGGATATCCCGGCCACATCGCTGTCATTTTTGCTACCTCGTTCGAAATGGCGGCCCCAATTCCGCGCGTCCGATATTGATCGAGAGCAGCTATGGGTTGTCGCCGTCTTGTGCCACATGCGCGATGCGTTCCGGTCTGGCGATATCTGGCTTCCGCATTCGCGGCGTCATGCCGACATGAAGCAAGCCCTTGTCTCCATCGATGCAGCCCGCGCCATGGGGCTTTCAATACCACTGGAACCAGAGAGCTGGATGGCTGATCGAAAGTGCCGCTTGGAAAAGGGGCTGAAACGGCTGGCCAAGGCGGTGCGCTCCAAAACCTTGCCGAGTGGGGTCATTGAAGACGGCGTCTTGCGCGTCGAACGTCTTGACGCCGATGTGCCAGAGGAGGCCAGTGATCTCGTCCTTGATCTGTACCGTCGTCTGCCGGAGACGCGGATCACCGATATCCTCACAGAGGTCGACAACGACACCGGCTTTACCGAAGCCTTCACGCATCTGCACACCGGTGCCCCATGCCGTGACAAGATTGGCTTGCTGAACGTGCTCTTGGCGGAGGGTCTCAATCTGGGCCTGAGCAAAATGGCAAATGCCACCAGCACCCATGACTTCATACAGCTTTCCCGTCTGTCTCGGCGGCATGTCGAAAGCGAGGGAATGGCCCGCGCTCTGGCCATGGTAATCGACGCACAATCACACCTACCCATGGCCCAGTTCTGGGGGGCGGGCACAACGGCATCCGGTGATGGGCAGTTCTTCCCAACCACGCGCCAGGGCGAAGCGATGAACCTCATTAACGCAAAATACGGCAACGATCCGGGCATAAAGGCCTATACCCATGTCTCAGACCAGTACGCGCCATTCGCCACTCAGGTCATTCCCGCCACGGTGAGCGAAGCCCCTTATATCCTTGACGGCTTGCTGATGAATGATGCTGGCAAGAAGATCAAAGAGCAATACGCCGATACCGGAGGCTTCACCGATCTCGTCTTCGCCGCCACGTCTCTGCTCGGGTACCGCTTCCACCCCCGCATTCGCGACCTGGCCTCCAAGCGCTTGCATGTGTTTGACCTCCGCGCTGTTCCCAAAGAGCTGAAAGGGTTGACCGGGGATAAAATCCGAGAAGCGAAGATCGTCGAAAACTGGCCAGACGTTTTGCGCTGTATCGCAACAATGCTGTCGGGCCGGATGCAGCCAAGTCACCTCCTCAAGAAATTGGCCGCGCGCCCAAGGCAACATGATCTGGCGTTGGCCCTGCGGGAGATCGGCCGGGTCGAACGCACATTGTTCATCATCGAATGGTTGCTCGACACGGACATGCAGCGCCGCGCCAATATCGGCTTGAACAAGGGAGAAGCACATCACGCCCTAAAAGGTGCCCTCCGGATCGGGCGTCAGGGAGAAATCCGCGACCGGACCACGGAGGGACAACATTTCCGCATCGCTGGCCTCAATTTGCTGACCGCCATCATCATTTACTGGAATTCCAAACAGCTCGGAAACGCCGTGGCAAGGCGAAAGCGAGCAGGATTGGATTGCCCATCAGAACTCCTCGCCCACATATCACCACTTGGGTGGGCCCATATCATCCTAACAGGCGAATATCGTTGGCGAAAAATTCCGCCTCAAACCGCTTAAAGGGGTTTCCTGCACTCAGCCCCACTCGACCCCATGGTGGCCACCCTGCCCTTCGATCTGCGCGGGCTTCGGGACCGGGCAATCCTGCTGATTGGATATGCCGGCGGCCTCCGACGGTCCGAGATCGTCAGTCTGGATGTCGGGAAAGATGACACCCCCGATAGCGGTGGCTGGATCGAGATCCTCGACGACGGCGCGGTGCTGACGCTCAACGCCAAGACCGGATGGCGCGAGGTCGAGATCGGGCGCGGCTCGTCGGACCAGACCTGCCCCGTGCACGCGCTTGAACAATGGCTGCACTTCGCGAAGATCGAATTCGGACCGGTCTTCGTGCGCGCCTCCCGCGACGGCAAACGCGCGCTGGACGCGCGGCTTTCCGACAAGCACGTCGCCCGCCTCATCAAGACCACCGTGATGAAAAGCGGCATCCGCGCGGACCTTCCGGAGAAAGACCGCCTCGCCCTGTTCTCGGGCCACTCCTTACGCGCCGGGCTTGCCAGTTCGGCCGAGGTCGATGAACGCCATGTCCAGAAACAGCTCGGGCACGCATCGGCCGAGATGACCCGGCGCTATCAGCGCCGACGCGACCGGTTCCGGGTGAACCTGACCAGGGCCGCGGGGCTCTAGACGCGGATCAGGAACCTTTTTTCTTCAGCGCATTCAAGGCGGCCACATGGCGCGGCAGATCGCTGCGGGAATGCAGGATGTCGACGATGATGACCTCGTCCGGCCGGTCCAGAAACACCAGGAAGTGCTCCCCTGCCCTGACGAACCTGAGGTCCTCGGCGCCATCCACCAGAACGGCACAACTCCGGCTATGCGCCTGCCCGTTCAGGATCGCGTCGCACCGGCTGAGCAGTTCCGCTTCGTAAAGCTCGGCCTGCCTGAGACCGAAATTCTCGATCGTCCAGCGGGCGATCTCGACAAGGCTGGCTTCCGCACGGCGCGTCAGCCGCAAGGATCGGCTCATGAGGCCGCGCGCGCTTTCGCGAAGGCGCGACGGATGGCATCGTCGCCGCTCCCCTCGGCAAGATCGCCAGTCTTGGCTTGCGCCAGGCCCTCAAGCAGACCCTCGCGTATTCCGGCGGCCTGCGCCTCTTCCTGCTCCAGCAACCGCAAACCGGCGCGCATGGCCTCGCTGACGTTCTGGTACCGGCCGGAGGCCACCAGCGCCTGAACCAGCTGATCCTGGGTGTCTGTCAGAACAATGTTGCGTGTCACCATGATGCCATTCTCCTCGTTGGCAATATATGCCAACACCTATGTTCGTTCAACATCCTCACGCTGCCTGCCCGATTAGCCGGCCATAGATGCTGCGTTCGAGATGCAACTCCCCTGCCCCGGCCTTCTCGACCATGCCTCGGAGATATCCGCCCGGTGACGCCACCTCGCCCTTCGCATGCTTGTCGAAGACGAGAACCATCGCCGCCGCGGCGGCCTGCTTGCCCAGGCCCTCCTGCGCCGCTGCCCAGGCATGTTCCGACACGCCGATCATCGGCCTGAGACGACCAGCGACCCGGTAGACATCGCCCCAATCCTTCAGATAACCCCCCAGATCCCGCGCCCAGGTCGCGAATTCCGGACAGGCCTGCATGATTGTCGGCACATCCAGCGCGACACCGCGCGGTCTGGCCTCCATTTGCGCCTCTTCTTCTCTACCCGACCTCTCAATCGGTACCGCCGGTTCGGGGTCTGGCGCCACGCACGCCGCTTGCTCAGTTTCTGAGCGATTACAGGTTACAGGATCAGGTTGATTTGTAATTTGTATATGGGGGTCAGTATTGACCTCCCTGGGGTTCATTTCTTGAGTATGTTCGGTCGTTTTCCCCTGAGTTAGAGACTGTTTTTCCACAGACTCGGTCGGACGCGTGGCCTTGAGAAAAGCCGCCTCCACGCGCTCCTGGAGATCGTTGAACCAGCCCAGAAGCCGGTCCAGCGTCTGCGAGGCCACGATGCGCCGCGGAAGCTTGCCGAGAAGCTCCTCGAAGACCTCGTGCAGCTGCACCCAGGGGCCCCTCAGCGCGCCGCTGAGCGCCGCCTCGAGCCGGGCCCGGATCATCCGCCGCGAAACGGTGATCTGGCGCTTCAGGAGCTGGCAGAGCTCTCGCTCGGCCTGTAGTTCGGCCTGCAGCTGCTCGAATTCTTCAGCGCGGGCCGCAAGCGGCGACAGATCAAAGCCGTAGGCCTCGATGATAACGCCGTCCTCGTCTCTACGGCCCCACCGCTTGCCGTTGGGACTGTCCTTGAAGGCGATCACGCCCGATTCCGCCAGGCGCCGCGCATGGCGCTTGAGTGCGGAGAGCGAGAACCCGGTCTGCTCCATCAGATAGGCATTAGAGGCCCAGACGATCGGCCGCCTGCCCTCTTCCCAGTCCTGGGCTTGTGTGAACGCGCCCAGCGTGTCGAGGAGCATCATGTCGCCGGCTTTGAGACCGATATGAGCACCGACGCGTTTCACGGCCACGAAGGCCCGTGATTTGGGAACGGCCTCCTGCTCGCCGGCTTTCGCGTACCGCTCGGCGAAGGCGAGTCCGGCTGTTGCCTTCCGCCATCCCGATGATTGGATGATATTGGATATACCTCCACCTTTCTGAGGCATGCCTGTCCCAGTCGCTCCACGCGGAGCATCACTACATTTTGTCATTTCATTGCCAGCAGGCAAAGAAATCCCGTTCGCTCAAGAGCGTTTTCTCTTGTGTGGTGATTCGGTGGCTGCTAGATTCTAGGTGCCTAATCTAAGAATTGCGCTTTGCGCAGCAGCCCTCGAAGCTCCGGTTTCGGGGGTTTTCTTTGCTCGCCTTCCTCCTTTCTGCTCGTCCTCACGTTTCATCCTGCCGGTTTACAGCTGTAAACTCGGCGTAGGATCTCTTGATGATCTCGGCCAGATTGCTGTCTAGCCATTCGGCAAACGCAGCATTCGCTCCAGTCTTTCTTGCTGACAGAGACACCGAACCGCGGCCGGATTTGATCGTCACCCCATCGACGGGAGTTTCTTCGATCGAACCGTTTCCTTGCCTCGCTCCACGCTTAGAAGCTTCTCTCAGAAGGATTTCCAAGCGGTCGTCAGAGGGCATATCCGAACCGCATTTCCCAAGAATTCTAAGGGCGACTTGTTCTGTCAGTTTCTTGGAGATGAATAGCTCGGCAAGAGCTGTCCATTTGGGTCTTCCAGATTTCGGGGCAGCTCCGACGAGATCGCCGACCGTGCCCGGAACGTTTTGGGTCACCTTCATCAGATGTGAGAGACCCGAAGCGGACAGGCTCAGAACCTGTTTCACTGTCGGAGTGGCATGGCCGGCTTCCAGAATGGCCTCTGCAAATCGCGCCCTTTCATAGAACGAAAGATTGCGACGCGCAGCATTCTCCAAACCTTTTGCAAGAAGCGCGGTTGCATCATCGACGTCTTGGACGTTGGCACGCACTTTGATGCCGAGCTCTCGGCAAGCTCGTAACCGCCGCCGACCATAGATAGCCTCATATCGTCCTTCAGACTTTGCTCTTCGCACAAGGATCGGGACATGCTGCCCACCATCGCGGATGCTATTCTTCAGCGCCTCAAAACCTTCGCCGTCGTCCTCAGAGTTTACAGGTGTAAACTCGTCAAGCCGATCCGCAGGGCCCCAATCATCGATTAGACCGGGATCAATTTCGCGGATTGCTGCGAGTGATCCTTGCAGTGCTCCGAGAGCCGGGGCACTGGTCTTTGGCACTTTGTCGCTGGCCTTTGCGCCTGACCGAGCAATCGTGCTGGCGATGCCAGACATTTCCTGAAGTGATTTCCTGGCCATTATGAACGTCCCCACGCTTGATGGATCATGCGTTCGACCTCGACGCCAACAGCATCCATGGATCCTTTGGCGCGATCGTAGGTCGCCCTTGTCATCTCCGACCGCACGACCTCGTAGATCGATTGTTTCAGCATCGTAGCGTCGCTAATGGCCGTGCTTTTGAGCGCCGTGGCCGACATGACCCGGTCTTGAAAAAGGGCTCGCATGAACGACGTTAGTTGTTGCGATGGAATATCCGTAGGTTCATCACGGGTGATCAGGAACTTGAACTCGTCGTACTGCAGCATGGCGCCGGCATCTTCGATAACTCCCATATAGGCGCCTGCGAGCTCCAGAAACTGCGCGGTTGAGGAAACGTCCAACATCGACGGGGTAAGAGGCACGATCAGCGAACTTGCAGCGGCCATACCTGCAATCGTCAGGAACCCGAGCTGCGGCGGACTATCCACTAGAACAAGATCGAAATCACCTTCCACCTGGGCAATCGCGTTCCGGATGCGCGTGAAAAACGGTCGCTCAGGGTTCGAATGTACTGCCGACTCAGTTTCGAATTCGGAGAGGATCAACCTCGAAGGTGCGATTGAAAGACCCGGGAAGTATGTCGACACAACAACCTCCGCCATATCGACGGGTTCGTCATATCGAATCGCATCGTAAATCGTCAGCCCGTCGAATTCGATCTCAGGGCTTATCCCACACATCGAGGTAAGCGACCCTTGCGGATCAAGGTCGACGACAAGGACCCTGTATCCTCGAAGTGCGAGGTAGTGAGCCAGGTGAATAGTAGTGGTGCTCTTGCTACTACCACCTTTGAAGTTCATCAGCTGCCAGATTTGGAGCTTCTCGTCGAGTGATCGGCGCGGTACGTATCGGCCCTTTTTCCTAGAAGACCTCTCAAGTATGTCTCGCGCATCCCAGATTTCTTGCGCGGAGTAGTGGCGACGACCACCCCGAATATCGCTTGGCTCTGGAACGGTTCCCTCGGCATGTACCTTGCGCATGAACTGCCCAGATACACCTAGGAGATCCGCAACTTCCGGCGCCGCAAAACTGCGCAAGGTTTTTGTGTTGTCCGGCGCGAATGCCGCGAGAAGATGTTCACGAATTGCGGCATTCAGCCGTTCGGAAATCTCCGTCGCGAGTGCCGAAGGCCTCTCAGTCGCAAGTGGTGTCACGGGAATCATGTGGTTGCCCCAAATTCAAACATGTGGCCTCTTTCGCGCCACTTGGGGATAACAGGTGTGATTCACCCACCTAAGTCAAGGTTTTTCGCTGATTTAGTGTCTGGTTCGGTATGAACAGACTATATGCGCCATCTAGGAAACCAGAACCGTTTACAGTTGTAAACTCTCCAGCGGGGCAATTCGCCCCGCTGGAAATCTGGCTTAGGCTTCCTTCGGACCCCAGGGGATCACCGCCTGCAGCGAGGCGTCGTCCTGGTGCGCCGCCTTGCCGAGATTGGCATTGAAGCCATAATCGCGGATCGTCAGCGTGAAATAGTCGGCGCCGGTTTCACGGCTTTGCTTCTTCCAGATGCCGCCGCATTCGACGAGACGACCGCGAGGTGAGCGTCCGAGGACACGATGCGTGGGCGCCATCGGGTTGTCGCTTGTCATTGGCTCGACGGTGATATCGATGTCGAAGGTCAGGGTGGAGATCGATCCAACGCCCTTGGCCGTCTCGATGTCAGTGCCGTCGAATTTGATGCAGTTGGTGGTCATTGCTGTGCTCCTTTTCTGGTGTTGCAATGATGGTCAACGGGCAAGGGCCTACGACCTGAACACACCGAAGGCGCAGCGAAGCGGAGAAGGGCAGGGGGCCTGAATTTTGCCCCGCGAGGAATGCCCGCAAGGGCAGGGGAAAAATCCGGCACCCGCCCTTTGTGTTTGGGTCGGACCTTGCGACCAGCATGTCTTGCAACGCCGGACAAAGGGGCATTGCGAGCGCACCGCATCATGGTGGAGCCTGCATCGATAGGTAGACGACCTCGGGCGACACCCACCGCCTCGCTGGTAGCGGCTATCGGATGCATCCCAAGGCGCGACACGAAACCCGTGGCATTGTGCGAAGAGCGGTTTCGCCATCAAATACTGATGTTGGGCTCAAGTGGGACGCAAACCATGGATATCGATACCGACAAACTGGACGCCGCCGCCTTGGCCATTCTGAGCCTGACACTTCATGACGACGCGCGTGTTTGGAAAGGGATAGATTGGGAGGTCACCGACCGGCTTCATGCAAAAGGCCTGATCGAAACCCCGGCAAACCAGGCAAAATCCCTTGTTCTGACCGAGCGAGGATTGGAGCTGGCCAGACGTTCGTTGGAAGACCTATTCGGTAAAGAATGACCAACGAGGGCTCTTCAGCATAAGTCTCACCTGGCACCTCAGCTGCCTTCAGCGGTTGGAGCGGCAGGTGGCTCTCGGCTTCAATGCACCGCACATGCGGTGCTCCAGCGCGGATAGCGCCGGTCCGGCGGCGGGGCAGGGGGCCCGGCCTTCTGCCCCGCCGCCGGAAAATTCTTGGGCCGTAAGTCGGTCGAACATAAACAAGAAAAGCCCCGCCGAAGCGGGGCCAGTTGGGTCTCCCACGAAGGAGCCGTCAGGTGCAGTCGGGCACCCATGTGTCGAGTTTGGTCTTCTGCTCTGGAGTCAGCTTCATCAGCTTCTGGGTCGTCGGATCGCTCACCAGTTTTTCCATCTTGTCGGCCTTCTCCGCCTTCTTGAGCTTGGCAAACGCCGCGGCCCGTTCATCGCGCGCATCACAATCGAGGAATTCGCAAAGCAAATCGACAAGATGTCCCGCCGACACCCGCGAGAAGAAATTCTCCGCCGTGGGCGTCCAGTGCTTGCGGATTTCCGCCCCGGCTTCCTCCGCGATGAGGCCAAAGAACTCCGCGCCACCGGCCTGATAGGGCAGGGTGCGGGCGATGGCTTCGGTGATCTTGGCGTTCCGCGCCTTCTTGCCATCCTCCCGGAAGATGGCGAAAGCCTCAGACAGGTCCTCGACCCGTGTTCCATTCTGCCAATAGGCGGTCGGATCGGTTCCGTGGTCGAGACGCGGTTCGTGGTCAAAGCCGTCCTCGACGCTCGGAACATTGGTCGGGCGTTCCAACCGGAACCCGAAAACACTTTCGAAGCTGCCCGACGCCTCCGACAGACCGAACCCTAACAGGTCCAGAACCAGTTCCGGCTTGGCCAGAAGCGCCGCCTGCACCGCCGCAAGCCGGATCGCCTGCATGTCGGCGACCAGCTTCTGCGAGTAGGGGGATTTCGGGGCGTCAGGTTTGGTCATCTGCGGTGCTTGCAGGACACCCGCCTCGATTGCCGCTTTCTTGTCCTCGGCGCGGACCAGCCCGGCGGGGACCTCGCCCTTGCCGGCATTGTTCACAAGCAGGATGCAGCCGGAATGGGCCTTCTGATCATCGGAATACTCGCCATCAAGGATCGCCTGCAGTACCGCGAGCCGCGCCTCACCCTCCGCGTCCAGCACCCCGCCATTTGCGAGGTCCGCGAGTTCGTCATATTCTTGCGTCTCGTCTTCCGTCAGATCGCCTTCCACCGGGTAGAGCCGAGCCAGATTCATCTGGTCCAGCTCGTAGTAGTTGAGCCAGGCCTCGCGCCTAGCCTCGGCCCAGGCCCAGCCTTCGCTCTCAACCAGATCGGCCCGTGCGGCGTCCAGCTTTTCTTCGAACAGCCGGTCCAGAAGGGCAGGGGAAGCGAGGAAGACCTCGTCGGAGAACAGATCCCGCGTCACCGTGCCGCCCTCGACCTCGTAAGCTTCAATGCCGACGAACCGGGCGCGACGGTCGGTGGCCTTGATCGCGTCGGGATGCAGCGCATTCTTGATTGCGGCTTCCGAGACGGCCTGTCCTTTGACCTGAACCAGAATATCGAGCGTGAGCGCCTCGTCCTGCGACAGGGTGAAGGCCTTGGCCGTCCCAAGACTGATCTCGCCCGCCGCCAAAGCATCGAGCACCGGCTCGGGCAGACCGGCGAGCGCCAGCCGCTGGTAGACACGGGCCTCGGAGACCGCGAAGGCCAGCGCAATCTCCGGCACAGATGCGCCGCGCTTTTTCATCCGACCAAAGGCGCGGATTTCATCGGCGGGGGTCATGTCCTCCCGCGCGGCGTTCTCGGCGCTGGCCCAGTCCTCGGCCTCCGCCGCGTCCGTCGCCAGTTTCACCGGCAGGGTGGCAAAGGGATGGCCCTCGGAGCGCTCGACGATTTTCTGGATCGCCCGTAGGCGGCAGCCACCCGCGACGATTCCGACCTTACCGTCCGAGTCCAAGATACCCGCCAGATTGTGGATCAGGCCGAAGCGCTCGATGCTGTCGGCAAGGCTGTCGATATGCGCCTCGGAGACGGTCGTACGCGGATTGAGATCGGTAATATACAGTTTTTCCAATGGGATATGCTGGATGGTTCCGTCGGCCGTGATGGTCTGTTGCTTGGTCATGGTCTTGTCCTTTTGAGATTTGGACTACCAGCCCGGATCGCGGGATCGCGACCGGCGGCTGGGTTAGTTTCGAAGGGGAGGGCAGGGCCGGGAACCGGCGCTTGCGACCGGTCCCCGGGGTCACCACCAACAGGAGTAGATGACGGTTGACCCCTGCTCGAGTTCGGCCCGCGCCCATGCGCAGAATTCGAGATCGTAGTCTCGGTATTCCGTCGCCTGCTCGTCCTGGAACTGGTGGCCATAGAAGAACCCGCCACCGCACTGGGGCAGGGTGCTGTCCGTTACGGCTTGCTCCAGTCTGTCGATGTCGCTGGCCTCAAGCCGCAACTCGCCGCAATTCAGGTCGGAGGCCGCAAGCCCGGTGCGGTCCTCGTAGAGCGCCTCCATGAAGGTCTGCAGCTTGGAGTGTTTGCGCCAGACGAACTTCGGGGTTTCGCCTTCTTCGCCGCTCTCCGCGGTCTTGATGTATGCGTATTGGTCGAGGCCCATGTGCAGGCTCCTTTCCTTCGTGGTTGGAGCGGCGCGGGTCTCGTTTGTTGATGACTTCTCGGCCCAGGCCCGCTTTCCGCCTTTGGGCGAAGGCCTCTCCTGTCTCTGACATTCGGAAGACCCCCGCGTCTTCCGGAGGGCAGAGCAGGCGAGGGCAAAGCCCCGATCTGCGGTCGCTGGGGCAGGGGTCAATGGGGCGAAGCAGGGGCGTGGTGCGGCCCGCAGCGCGAAGCGCGAGGACACGGGAGCCCCTGCGCAGCCGACGCGCGGCACGCGCGGCGCTCGCCCGTTGACGCCGGCACCAGGGGCTGGCAGGCGGATCACTCGATTGGGAAACGGTCACTGGGCTTAGAGCGGAGCGGAGGACCCGGTGTCCTTTGGATCCTCGATCCCGCGGAGCCAGCGGGATCACCGCTTCCTAATGCGTAGCGTGGGCTCGTCGGACGCGAACGGCCCATCTGTAGGGACAGGGGAGGTCTCTCCTGTTTTCCCGAGAGATGAGCGGTTGCGCATCGCGGGTTTGGCGTTCCCGGGTCAGAGCTCCGGCAAGCGGAAAAACGGCTTCCATGGACGGACCCTCCGCGTTTCCGCCTGCGCCGCACCCTGGAGCGACGCGCCTTGTCACCTTCATCGAAACAAGGAGACATCTCATGACCCATTACACCATCACCGTCCCGGTCAAGTACGACGACAACGGCACCGAGAAGACGGCCTACCGCCGGGTGGGCGCGGCCTTCGAGAACACCAAACGCGACACCGGCGAGACCTTCCTGACGATCAAGCTGGATTTTCCGGTCGGCGCCACCGAGTTGGTCGCCTTCCAGCCAAGCACCCGCGACGTCACGGAGTAAAGCCTGGGCCGGCCGCCGCAAGGCGGCCGGCTCTTGAAAGGGGGCTGTCTGCCCCGCGCTTTCCAGCGCCTCACAGAAATCGCCAGTTGACCGCTCAGAGCCCTCTTAAACCAATGCATTGCGGAACAGGAACCAATGGAAGGCGGGGATTCTGCCATTTCCTTCAGATGGAACTATTCAGGGGGAGAGACTGGTTTCCTGTACATGCGATATCCGCTCTGCGGCCCAAATGGACGGCATTTCAACTGAGCGGCCGCTTTGAACAAGCGCCGAGTGCAAATATGCACCCTGAACGTCAGGGCATCGGAACTGCGGAGTGCTCTTTCCGATATTCTGTAGGTGATTGTCCGGCAATGGCGCGAAATGCACGATTGAAAGGTCCGACTGAGGCGAAGCCGACGTCGTAGGCGATGGTCAGAACGGGCCTATCGGCACGCGCCGGATCGGACAGGACCTCACGGGCCGCTTCGATCCGGCGTTCGTTTACGAATTGGGCGAAGTTACGGTAACCAAGCCCCTTGTTGATCGCACGCCGGACTCGGTGTTCCGGTGCGTCCACAGCAGCCGCAAGCTGACCGATCGCCAGACCTTCTTGTCGCCAGATACCATCATCCATCGCCGCCTCGATCCGTTGCAGAACTGCGGAATCGGCAGCTGAAAGCGGCATTGCAGGCGGCAGATCGGACTCCTTTCGGAGGGGCCAGAGATCGGGTGCGATCCGTATTGTCCAGGATAGAAACAGGAGCGTCAGCACCAGAAATGCCGAAGCGTGGAGCGGGTACACCACGGACGGCAGCGCGGCGTCGAGGCTCAGTAGCTCGACTAGCGAGATCCCGAGACCGGTCAGGGCCATGAGCGACACAAACCACCTGCGGAACCGGCGGCGGGTTTCGACCAGATCACCGGCAGCGGTGGAAAGTGTAACGTAGAGTAGTGCCACATAAAGCAGGACGACAAGGATGCCCCGCAGCGTCGCCGCGAACGGCAGGATGGGTGCAAGCCACGCACCTGCACAAACCAGGACCGCCATCGCGCCATGCCAAGGCCGGTAAACCGGTCGGTCTAAGAACACCTCGGCCCCGGCCCAGACCGCCAGAACCGGTACCACACCGGCTACCATGACGAGAACGGTTTCCAACCGGGTCCCGGAAAGTCCCAGGTTTGGCGACGACACAAGCAGGTAGGCGCATAGTCCGAAACAGAGGGCCGGCACCGATAGACCTCGTGGCCAGACCGTGCGGTCGACCAAGAAGACCAGCGCGCAAATCTTCAGCGCCGTCACCGCACCGCCTCTCAAAAAGAGATCAATCCTCATCGCCAAGTCGTCCATGGATCGAGCGAAGCCCAGACCGGTGAACCGGTCAACCGTGATAGGCGCGCCGAATCCGAAAAAGCCGCGCCGATTCCAGAATTCGCATTGCGACTTTGGAATACGGCGAGCGCAGCAATGCCCCGGTGTTCCATGTGGTCGGGAGCACCCGCAAACAGGAGACCATCATGACGAAGCAATGTCCTATCGATCATCTCGCCGGGATATTCTCCGGCGTTCTCGCAACGGATCTACTGCGTTACGCAATCGGCGCGGGCGGTGTCTACTTGGTCGTGAACATTGCGTTGGCCGCCCGGCTGCGCGCGAGGAAGATCCGGGCGGAAAAGCCACCGGGGAGTCAGATCCACCGTGAAATCCTGACGAGCCTGCGCACGGTTTTGGTCTTTGCTCTGAACGGGACGCTGATCGTTCTGGGGGCGGAGACCGGGATGGTCCCGATCTATACCGAGATCGCCACCTACGGCTGGACCTATCTTATTCTCAGCACAGCGGTTCTGATCGTCGCCCACGACGCCTGGTTCTACTGGTCGCACAGACTTTTTCACTACCCACCGCTATTTCGCCGCTTTCACCGGCTGCATCACCGGTCATACAATCCCACGCCATTCACCTCCTACAGCTTCGATCTGGGCGAGGCGGTCGCGAATGCAATCTACTTGCCGCTGATCTTGCTTGTCCTGCCCGCGCACCCGGTGGCGATCCTGATCTTCGTCACGCACATGATGCTCCGCAACGCGATCGGGCATTCGGGCTACGAGCTATTCCCGGCCAACCGGCACGGCAGACCGCTGTTTGACTGGATGACGACCGTCACCCACCACGATCTGCACCATGCCCATGCCGGCTATAACCTCGGCCTCTACTTCACCTGGTGGGACCGGCTGATGGGGACGGAGCATCCCGATTATCACGAAGCCTTCGGACGGGTGGCCAAACCTGTCTCGTGGCAATCCGTCCGCGCCGTCATGCTCGCCTTCGCGATCATTGCAGGTTTCGGACTGTCGGACGCGCGCGCTGAGCGTCTGTCCGGGGCCTATGCATCACCCGGCCTCGGCATCATCGTCCGGTTCGAGCCTTGCGGCGCCAACCCAGATCTGACTTGCGGCCGGATGGTCTGGGCGTGGGACCCTGCGGAGGTGCCGCATGCCCGGCAGGGGAACCTCATCGTCACCAACCTGCACCGCGATGAAGATGGCTGGTCGGGTCAACTGAAGAACCCCAAAACGGGCGCATCTATCGTGGCTCGGTGACCCGATGCAGCCCCGACTCAATTGCCGTGCGCGGCTGCGGGGGTTCCTTCTGCACCTCGCAGATTTGGCATTCCGTTCGCTCGCTGAAACGCGCCCTAGAAAGCGCCGAGTGAATTTGGCCCAACCTTCATCTGGAGCAACTATCATGAGCAAACCTGAATTCATCGCCCGCCAAGGCCGCAAGCCGACCGGATGGCTCGGCCACATCGTCGCCCGCGTCATGGCGCGAGAGACGCGGCCCGAGAACGAACGCGCCCTCCACATGCTCGACCTGGCAGACGGCGATAGCCTGATCGACATCGGTTGCGGCCACGGCGAAACACTTTTCGAGGCTGGTGCCATGGTGCGCCTTTCGGACAGCGCCGGCGTGGATTTCTCCGAGGTCATGCTGAAGCGCGCCCGCGCCAGAAACCGTGATGCGGTCTGGGACACGCGCCTGACGTTTCATTGTGCCGACACTGCTGCTCTGCCCTTTCCGGACAACCGGTTCGACAAGGCGCTTTCGGTGCACACAATCTATTTCTGGCCGGACCCGACCGAGCACCTGGCCGAGATCTTCCGTGTACTGAAGCCCGGAGGATCTTTCGTGTTGTGCTTTCGATCAACCGAGGACAGGCGCGCCTTGGAGACCTACCCGAGCACGGTCTACAGGTTTCGCAGCGTGAGCGAGATCGAAACCACTCTCGCCGGGGTCGGCTTTCAGACAATTGAGACATGTTCCGGCCGCTTCGGGTCTCGCCTGGTGCATTGGACGTGCTCGGGCAAGCCGTGAGGATGCGAAATTGCGCACAACCACTCCGAGCGCTCAGGCAGAATCAAAACCCGTAACGCAAAGACACATAGGCATTGCTGTTGTTCTCGAACTGGCCAAGAAAGGTCATGCTATTCTTGCCGACGAAGATGTTGGCCCCGGCCTCGACGGCCCACCGGTCGTTGACGTCATATCGGACGCTGGGTCTGATCATCGCGTCGCGGTCGGTGGGCGAGTACATGCCGAAGAGCGACCATCGGACGGTCTGCGCGTTGGTCAGCCAGGTGAGGCGCCCGGTCACCACGTGCCGGTTCCTTTCGGGTGCGATGGCACCTGCGGGCAGCGCGCCCAGGAACGCGCCGTAGCCCTGCATCTGTTCGAGATAATACTGAACACCCAGCGTGAGATCGCGGCCGATCTCCTGCTCATAGCCCAACAGAAATCGGAATTCGCTGTTGCGGACGTTCGGATCGTCGCCATCGGGGTCTTCGCGCGACGCGTAATATCCGAGTTCGGCATTCGCGATACCGCGGCCCAGTGGCCCGCGCAGACTGGCACCATAGGCCGAAAGCCTCGGAAAGGTGGCGTTGCCGGTCAACGGGTCAACTCCGGCGGGGCTCTTCCAGAACCCATCATAGCCATAGACAGCGACCTCGTAGCCCGAGACATTCCGGTAGAGCCGAGCCGCCCACTCGTCGTCCACGCCCCAATCGCTCGGGCGATCGGCTGAAATGATGGCATCGCGTCCGGCAAGACGCCCCAGACCTGGCGAAAAATAGGACACACGGCTCCCGTCAATGAAGCGATCGGCGTCGAAGCGCGGCGTGTAAACCACATCGAGGTTGGCCAGCGGGCTGAAGGCAGAGAGCTTGATCGCATCGGAGGGCGCCTTCAAATAGGCGTCGTCGCGGCCAAGAATGAAGGAATTCCAGTCCTTGGGAAACAGGTCATTAATGAAGATGAAGTCGCCAGTACCCCAGGTCAGGATCTGGCGGCCGGCCTTCACATCCACGTTCGAGAGCGGCGAAAAAACCAGATTTGCTTCGCGCAGGTCGAAGAAGCCGTTGCCGGTTTCCAGATCAACGGTGCCACGGTCATCGGCCAAACCATCCAGAAGGAGATCGGCGGAAAACCGCAGCGACGCCTCGCCGAGGGTCTTATCGGCCTCGAAATGCAGCCGCGTTTCGGCCAGCGACGCATCGCGTTCGTAGGGGTCGTCCTGCAGCCGCAGCCCGCCGCGGACCTCCCAGAACCCGGTCAGCCCGAAGGGCAGCGCGGGGCGGGTGTCGTCCTCGCCTTCCGGAATTTCCGACGTTCCGCCCAGGCCGGCTGGAAGCAGAGGCTCTTCGCCGCCGGCCAGACCGGGCGGTAACGCCAGCTCGCCCGTGGGGGCGCTCAAACCGGCGGGCAGCGCCGGCTCGGCGTGGAGCGCGACGGGGGAAAGTGTGATCGCCAGCAGTGCCGCGAGCGCCGGCATCTTGGCTCGTGGTGACATGGCGGTTCTCATCGGTCTTTACCGCAGGTACTCGGTGGGGGCGCGACGCAGGTATCGCTCGCTGAATATGCCATCGGGAAGACCCACGTCGTAGCGCACGTTGCGATAGGTGACGACGGTTGAACTGCCGGTATTGAGGTTGGACATCCGGGCTTTGACCACCGTCGGCCTACCCTGGATCGTCTTGACTTCGAGCGCGTCGTAGACGCGGTACTTCCGGCCTCTGCGGTCGAAATATTCCACCCGCACCGGCAGGAATGTTCCCTTGTGGAGGTACATGTCGTAATAGGCGAATTCGACCGACCCCGGTCGCTTCGGCGTGTTTCGCAGCACGTAGAAATTGGCCGTGACCTCTTTCAGTTCGTGGGTGTCGAAATCGATATTTCGCCCCGACACATCCTCGTAGAAAAAGTCAGACCCCACGAAACTGGTACGCTTGTCGGCCGCCGCGATGCGTTTGACGAGGTCGAGAGCAGGAAGATACAGCCAGCGGTCATCGTCGCGGTTCTGCTGCTTCCAGACCAGAAACGCCATCTTGTTCACATCCGCCGGCCGCGTGAAATAGACATAGTATTTCTGCGGGCCGAGGTAGGCCCGACCGGCGAGCGAGTCGGTTCGCGGGCCGTCGACACGCAGGATGGTCATTTCGCGCGTTCGCGTGCGTTTCTGGCTGTCGGTGATCGTCATGCTCACCCTGACGCGGCCGTCGTTGCCCTGGAAATAGCTCGCCAGATTGGCGCGATTGACCATTTCGGTGACGGAGGGAGCCGCCTGGGCATTGGCCCGGGCACCCGGATTAGCAAGGAGGGCAACCGCGGAGAGGACGGCAATCGCCGCGAGCGCGCGGAAGGAGCGTTGAGCAGTCATGACGTTTCCTCCTTCATTTCTGCCGGGACGGAGTGAGGGAATGCCCTGCGCGTCCGGCGCAAGGTCAGCGGGGTGCCGGCGGCAGTCAGGATCGCCGCGGCGATGGCCCCAGCCGCCGAAACCGGGACGGCGGGCATGTCGAGAAACCGGTAGATCAGCAGCGCCACCAGTGCGACAAACGCCCAGACGACGGCCAGATAGGTGGCCAGGTTCCAGACCATCGCGATCCGCAGCTTCTCCGGGAAGAGCCACTTCTGGAAAACCGTGATCAGCGCCGGGAGGATCAGCAGGCTGGCGAGCCCGGCAACGACCAGAATCGCCGCGATGAAGAACCCGACCGATTTGTAGGGCATCAGCGGGGCGGCGATCAGCGGCAGGAATCCGACGCCTAAGACGATCGCGTTGCGTGTGATCGCCCGGGCCGGCTCGGCGAACACTTCGCCCACGGCCGTGCGCCAACGGCCGGTCCGCGAGACGGCGGCCCTGGTACGCGCGAGAAAATGGATGGCGTAGTCGATCGCGAGCCCGAGGCTGAGCGAACTCATCACCGCCACCGGCATGTCATAGGCTTTTCCGACCAACCCGATCAGCCCATAGATCAGACCGATCGACACCGTGAGCGGCACCATGGACAGAAGCCCCCAGAGCGCTGAGCGGAACAGCAGCGTCATCAGCAGCAGCACGACCAACGCACTGCCCAGCAGGGCCTGGAACATGCCGCGCACCATTTCCTCCTGCCACACGACGTTGAGGTAGTTCAGCCCGAACCACCGTGGCTGCAGATCGAAGGGCGGCGGGTTGGCGGCCACGAACGCGTCGACCGCCGAAAGCACCCTGGTCATGTCCTGGTTGTCGCCGCTTCTGAGTTGCACCCAGATGCTGGTCTTACGGTAGTCCGGGGTCACAAAATGCCAAAGATCGTCGGGACGGTGGCTGTTCTGGAAGGTCAACAGGGTCTGGGCGACCGCGTCCGGCGTGTTCGGAATGCGGAAGGCGCGGTCCTCACCCAAAAACAGCTCCCGGTGCACGGTCTTGACGACATCGGCGAGCGAACTCGACTTACCGACCACGTCGATAGCGGCCAGCCGCGCCTGCAGGGCTTCGATGTATCTCAGTGCCTCGGGCTGCTTGAACACCTCGCCGCGCTGACGCTCGGCGTCCACGAAGAGCCGTACCTCGCTCCATGCCTCATAAGTCTCGTCCGATGCGGCCTCCGCCTGGGCGTCGGCATAGGCGCCAAGGGCGTCGAGCAGGGCCTCGACGGACGCCGCGCCCGCTGCCTCGCGGCGCACCGCGGCCGAAAGGCCGCCGAACGCCTCCAGCGCGCCAGGTACGCCCTCGGTCTGAAGGGCTTGTCCGCGCGCGGCGGCGCGCTCCATGAGCCCCGGGGTGTAGTCCCCCAACACGGCCCCGGCATCGCCGGCGTCAAGCGCGAGATACGCCATATAGGTGCCGCCGAAATGTTCATTGAGCACGCGGTCGGCGACGCGGATCGGGTGCGAGGGGGTGAACCACTTGACCGGGTTGTCGTTGATCTCGATGCGGGTGATGCCGAAACCGGCAAGGACCGCCACCGCAGCCGTGCCGACGAGGACCAGCCTGGACTTGCGGAAGGTGAATCGCCCGGTGGCGCCGAGCGCGCGGCCCATGGACGTATCGTCCGCCGCCTTGGCAGCCCCCAGGCGGGCGAAGCTTTCCAGCCTGCGCTCCGGGATCATCATTATGTAGGCGGGGATGAACGTCATCGACCAGAGCCAGGCAAGCGCCACCCCGATGGCGATGAAGACGCCAAACACCTGCACGGGCGGGATCGGTGTCAGGGCGAGCGAGGCGAAGCCGGCGGCGGTGGTAAGGCTGGTAAACAGCATCGGGGTGAAGAGGTTCCGCATCACCTCTGTCACGGTCTTGCGGCGATCCCCGGTGCGCGGATATCGATCGAAGAATTCCGAGAGGATATGTACCGCGTCGAGCACGGCGATCGGCATGATGAAAATCGGGATCATCGAGCTCATGATGTGGATTGTGTTCCCGGTAATCACCAGGAGCGCCATCGTTGCCGCCACACTCGCCATTGCCAGCAGCATTGGCGAGAAGATCAGAACCGGGCTGCGAAAGAACCACCACATCGCCAGAAACACAACGATCATCGCCAGGGGGGCCGTGATTGCCATCTGAATGAACATCTCGATGCCGAACGTGTCTTCGGCGACGGGCAGGCCGGTGATATAGACCTGGTCCTCGGCGGGCCAACCCTCGACCTCGGCGAGGATTGCCTTGCGCACCCTGTAGCTGAGATCCTTGCTGGTCAGAGGCAGGTAAAGGGCCAGCGCCTTGCCATCCTCGCTGACAAGCGTGCCATCCAGTACAGGCAGGCGCAGGGCGGCCTCGCGTATGGCGCGCGCCTCTTCGCGGCTGGCCGGTGGTTCGGGCATCAGCCAGTTGAAGCTGACGGCGCCGGCGCCGGCCTGTTCGATGTCGTCCACCGTCATCGGCGACAGCATGTCCGCCTCGACGACGCCGACCGTGCGGTCAGGGTTTTCGGGATCGGGCCACTGCAGAGTCAGTGCGAACTGGGAGAGCTCATGTATCCGTGCCAACGTTCCGGGGTTGAAGACGCCGTCCGGGTCGGTTTCGTTGACGATACCCACGACCACCATGTCGTAGATCGAGAACTCCGCTTTCATCGCGTTGTGAAAAACCCTGACCGGGGCGTCCTCCGGCAGCATGTTCTCGGGATCGGTGTCCACGGCGACGGAGTTCAGGTACTCGGACGCCCTCGGCCAGATTGTTGGAAGTGCGGCCACGACAACCAGGGCGAGGGTCGTCAGGGCCATGACCCAGGTGATCAGCTTCGGGTGCCTGGATGAAAAGCGGATGACGCCGCCGCCGAATCCGCCGGTGCTCATGCCCCGTCCCCTCGGTTGGTCGCGAAGCGCCGCTGTGCTGCGGAGCCGCCCATTGGTCCAAACGTCGATCGAGTGGAAAACGCGCGAGTGTTTCCGCCTTTTGAACACAGACGCGTGAAGACGCTTGGGCCACAGGTTGACATTCGATCGCTCCGGCCTCTAGATTAATCAAGTGATAGCTTGACTACTAGATTCGCCCACGCCGTGCAAGGACCAACTTGATGACCGACCTGCTGCTGGAAAACGAAGCAATGCTCCGCCTGTCTTTCTTTCTGGGTATCCTGATCGCGATGGCGATCTGGGAGCTGGCCGCGCCACGGCGCCGGCGTGAGATCCCCCGCGTCCTGCGCTGGACCAACAATCTCGGGGTTGTTGTGGTCGACACGATCCTCGTCCGGCTGACCTTCCCGATCGTGGCGGTGGGCCTGGCACTGATGGCCGAAGAGCGGGGCTGGGGGCTGTTCAACGTGATCGAGGCGCCGGCCTGGGTGGCCTTCGTGGTTTCGCTCCTCGCGCTCGATCTGGCGATCTACCTGCAGCACGTGATGTTTCACGCCGTGCCGGCGCTCTGGCGACTGCACCGGATGCACCACGCCGATCTGGAATTCGACGTGACCACGGGCTTGCGTTTCCACCCTGTGGAGATCCTCTTGTCGATGGGCATCAAACTGGCCGTGGTGGCGGCCCTTGGACCTCCCGCCGCGGTGGTGCTGGTCTTCGAGGTGGTGCTGAACGGCACGGCGATGTTCAACCACTCCAACATCCGTATCCCGCTGGGGCTCGACCGCATCCTGCGTCTGATCGTCGTGACCCCCGACATGCACCGTGTGCACCATTCGGTGCACCCCAGAGAGACCAACAGCAACTTCGGCTTTAACCTGCCGTGGTGGGACCGTCTGCTGGGCACCTATCTGGCGCAGCCGCGCGACGGGCACGAGGAGATGACGATCGGGATCGAGCAGTTCCGCACCCGGCGGGACCTGTGGCTCGACCGGATGCTGATCCAGCCGGTCCTGGGCCGCGCCAGCCGCTATGCCATCAACCGCGACGACAGGAAGCCCGGGCCGTGAACATGCAGCCATCCTCCGTCGGCGACGCAATGGCGCGCGAGACGGTCGAATTCACGCAAGGCATCCGTGAAAACCTGCGCCCGTTCCTCGAACAACTTCTCCAGGTCTTCTTCGTCGGCCTGACCATCGGGTTGCAGCGCACAGTGATCCCCGCATTGGCTGAGACCGAGTTCGGCGTGGTCGAGGGGTCGATGACCGCGCTTTTCGCTTTCGTCGTCTCATTCGGGCTGGTGAAAGGTGCGATGAACTTCGTTTCCGGCCGCGTATCTGAACGGGTCGGGCGTGGACGCGTCTTGATCTGGGGTTGGCTCGTAGCGCTGCCGATTCCGTTCATGATCCTATGGGCTCCTTCCTGGGGTTGGATCGTCGCGGCGAACGTACTTCTGGGCGTTAACCAAGGCTTCGCCTGGTCGATGACTGTGACAGCCAAGATGGACATCGTGAAGAGTACCGAGCGTGGCTTGGCGACCGGATTTAACGAGTTCGCGGGATATGGCGGGGTGGCGCTGGCTGGACTCGTGACCGGCTATCTCGCGAGTTACTTCGATCCGCGGATGAGCCTGTTCATCTTTGGTCTCGTGGTCATTCTGCTGGCGTTAGTGGCTGGGTTCCTCGCTTTTACCGAGACTCTACCCTATGCCCGGGCCGAGGCCGCTCGGCAGAGGTCCGGCGAGGCGACAGGTCCACGACCGCGTTATGTAGAGGGGCCGGACGATCACACTTCGGGGCAAATCTTCGCTCTCGTGACCTGGAAAAACCGGACATTCTCGGCACTGGCGCAGGCCGGCAGCGTCGAGAAATTCGTGGATGCGCTGATGTGGGCGCTGGTTCCAGTGTTCATGGTCACCAAGGGTGCCAGCCTGATCGAGATCGGCTGGGTCACCGGCATCTACGGTTTCGTCTGGGGCGGCAGCCAGCTCTGGACCGGGCCACTGTCGGATGTCTTTGGGCGCAAATGGCCGACGGTCGCCGGCTTTTTCCTATGTGCAGGCGGTGTACTGTCCTTTCCGGTCCTCGGTACCGTCACGGCTTGGGCCGTGGCGGCCGCGGTTACCGGCGTCGGCATGGCGCTGCTCTATCCGACGCTGATCGCTGCGATGGGTGACATCTCGCATCCGTCGTGGCGTGGCTCGGCGCTTGGCGTCTACCGTTTCTGGCGCGATCTTGGTTACGCCATCGGCGCGCTCGCCATGGGGCTCATCGCCGACGCGGCGGGCATGCTGGAGGCCGGCTTCTGGTTCACCGGGGTCGCCATGGCGGGATCGGGCCTTTGGCTCATCCTCGGCATGACGGAAACCCATCCCCGCCTGAATCCTGCATATGAGACGGAGAAAACCAATGGATGACAAGGTGGCCACCCGCCTTGGATTGAGCGCCGTGCTGCTCGGGTTCGGCTCGATCCTTCTGTTTGCCGTGTCGGCCTGGGGGTTTCGTCTGAACGATTGGCCCTGGACGCAGGCATATCGCCTGGCGAGCTGGAGTGCATGGGCAGCCAGTGCTGGCGTCGCATTGGCGCTGGCGGGTGGCGTCAATTGGCTGCGCCGACGGCGAGGCGGTGGCATGGCAGTTCTGTTGGGGCTGATTTTTTCGCTGCCCATCGCTGGGCTGGGTCTAGCCTTCGATTTCGCCGCCCGAACGACACCGCCGATCAACGATATCTCGACTGATATCGATGACCCGCCGGTCTTCTGGTTCACAGTGACGCCCACCGATTATCCGGCCGCGAACGCTGAACCACAGCGCACGGCCTATCCCGATGTGCGCCCACTCGACCTTCCACTATCGTTTGACAACGCGTTCTCTGCAGCGCTGGCTCTGGTGGAAGAGCGGGGCTGGGAGGTGCTCTCGGACGACCCTGCAGAGGAGCAGATCGAAGCCATCGCGACCAGTCGTGTTTTCGGCTTCCAGGACGAGGTGGCCGTCCGCGTAACGGAGACCGACAGCGGCTCGCGCATTGACATGCGATCGCGCTCGCGCCTCGGGCAGATCGACCGCGGCACCAATGCCCGACGTATCGAAGCCTTCCTTTCCGATCTTGCGCAGTCCGCTGCAAACTGAGGACCGAAGTTGAAACACCAGATCCTGTTGAACGACCAGCCCTACGGAACCGAGCGCAACTTCAACGGCTTGCGCATGGCCCATGCGTTGGTCACGAACGACCCAGAGGCGGAGATCACCGTCCTCATGATGGCCGACGCTGTACTTTGCGCCAAGGCGGGGCAGAAAACACCGGATGGCTACCTACAACATCGAGCGCGTGATCCGGCGAGTGCTGAACGCCAGGGGCCGAGTGCCCATGTGCGGGGCCCGCATGGAGGCCCGCGGCCTCGCTGATGGCGACATGCTCGACGGTGCGGAAAGATCGACAACGGACGAGCTTGCGCAGGCAGAGCTCGCCGCAGACAAGGTATTGGTGTTCTGATGCAAGACATGCTTCCCTTCGCCGCGCTCGACGAAGATCCCGCGCCGTATTACCTCATTGATGTCCGCGATGCTGAGGACTACGCCGCCGCGCATGTTTTGGATGCGGTGCATATTCCGCTGACCGAACTGGGAGACCGCGCGGCCGAATTTCCTGCGGCCAAGGTTCCCGTGACCATCTGCAGCAAGGGCGGCGGCCGGTCCGCAGAAGGCGCGGCGCTCCTACGCACCCGCAGCCAACCCGGCGCGCTCTGGCTCGAGGGCGGCACGAACGGCTGGCTCAAGCGCAACAGCCAAATCAGTAACCGGAACGGAGGAAACACCGGATGAAGCTGAAACACTTTCTCGCGGCAGCAACGGTCGCACTTGGCGTCTTTGCGCCGCCTGTCATGGCGCAAGACGCCGCAATCGAGGCGATGCAGGAATACATGATGTTCTCGGAATACGAGGCCGGGATCATCCTGCCACAACAGATCGACGAGGAGGTCTTTGAAAACGTCCTGTTCATCGATACGCGGGACGCCGAGCAATACGCAGCGGCCACTATCCCCGGGGCGATCAATATCGAATGGCGCGAGGTGTTAGACCGGATTGACGAGATTCCAACGGATCGCAAGACCATTCTGTTTTGCAATACCGGCAGCCTCTCGTCTCAGGCATCCTTCGCCCTGCGCGTCGTTGGGCGCGACAACGTCGTTGTGCTCCAGACCGGTTTCGTCGGTTGGGAGCAGGACGCCGCTTACAAACCTTGAACTGGCATTGTTCGCCCTGAGCTGCGACCGACGAACGTACTCACCTCCGGGTCAACTGAAACTGAAAGGAATAGCAAGATGTTCAAACATAGAATGATCTCAATTTTAGGAGTGGCCGTCGGATTCTTCTTGGTCCCGGCTCGGGTCTTGGCTCAGCAGTTGCCGAACCGAGATGTGCCCGACTATTGGTATGGTCATCCGATGATGGGTTGGGGCGGCGGCTGGGGCGGCATGATCTTCGGCCCGTTCTTCATGATCATCGTGCTGGCGCTGGTGATTGCCCTGGCGGTGGTGCTGGTGCGCTGGATCGGCGAGCCGCGGTCGGGGGCGGGACCAACCGGGGGACGCCCGCCTATCGACATCCTCAAGGAACGCTTCGCCCGCGGTGAAATCGACAAGGAGGAATTCGAGGAACGGCGGCGCGTTTTGGGCGAGTGAGGGTATTCGAATGGCCGGATCGGTGAGCGGGCCGGGCACGAAGTCGGAAGACGGCACAGAGGACCGAACATCGCCTGACGCCGGTCGCAGGCGCTGGCGGCTTGTCCCGGCCCTGGCCGCTCTTGCCGTGCTGGCGGCGCTCTACGCCCTGTTGTGGCGGCTGGGCGCGCTGGACGGGCTCACCGATGGTCCGGGCCTGCGGGACCGGGTCGAGGGACTGGGGGTATTCGGGCCGATCCTGATCGTCGTGCTGCTGGCCACGGCGATCGTTCTCAACCCGATCCCGAGCGCGCCGGTCGCGGTCGCATCCGGCGCGGTCTACGGTCATGTCTGGGGCACGGTCTATGTGGTCGCTGGCGCCGAGGCCGG
Organism: Sedimentitalea sp. XS_ASV28; assembly: GCF_041224545.1. Classification (NCBI taxonomy): domain Bacteria; kingdom Pseudomonadati; phylum Pseudomonadota; class Alphaproteobacteria; order Rhodobacterales; family Paracoccaceae; genus Sedimentitalea; species Sedimentitalea sp. XS_ASV28. The sequence goes on from NZ_JBGFGP010000149.1 coordinate 49,624, forward strand.
GGCGCTTATCGCCTTTTCCATCGGCCGTGTGGTCGGACAGGACGTGCTGACGCGCTGGCTCGGACGCCGCCCCTCGCTGGGAGTGCTGAGTTCGCAAAACACCTTGATGGCGGTCGTGTTCTTCAGCCGGCTTCTGCCCTTCGTATCCTTCGATCTGGTCAGCTACGCCGCCGGGCTTACCCCGCTCACCTTTTGGCGCTTCGCCGTCGCAACGCTTGCCGGGATCATTCCGGCGAGCTTTCTTTTAGCGCATTTCGGCGGCGAGATGGCGTCGGAAAACCTGCGGCGGGCGATGGCGGCGGTGCTGGCGCTGGGGATAGTAACGATCGCGCCGATCCTCGCCAAACTGATGATCGACTGGCGCAGATCGCGGCGGCAACCGTCCACTCGAAGGGAGAATTAAATGGGCAGAAGCTCGGGGCAACGAATTTATCTGGATTACAACGCAAGCACGCCGATCGCGCCCGAAGTGGCGGATGTCATGCGCGGGCTGCTGGAACGCGCCTTCGGCAACCCTTCAAGCCCGCATTGGGCGGGCGCGCCGGCGCGGGAGTCCGTTGAGGCGGCGCGCGGCAAGGTTGCCGCGCTTCTGGGGTGTTCGCCGAGCGAGATCGTCTTCACAAGCGGCGGAAGTGAGGCCAACAATCTCGCACTGAAGGGCGTATTTTTCGCCAGCGACCGCCCCCGCAAACACATCATCACCACCCAGGTCGAGCATCCGGCGATCACCGAGCCCTGCCGGTTTCTCAAGCGCCTCGGCGCGCGGGTCACCTGGTTGCCGGTCGATGGCACCGGGATGATCGATCCCGACGATCTGCGGCGCGCCATCTCTTCCGACACGATCCTGATCAGCGTCATGCACGCCAACAATGAGACCGGCACGATCCAGCCAGTCGAGGATTGCGCGGCCATTGCGCGGGAGCATGGCGTTCCCTTCCACGCGGATGCGGCGCAGTCAGTCGGCAAGATCCCGGTGCGCGCCGATGACCTAGGCGCAGACCTGCTCAGCATCGCCGGCCACAAACTCTATGCGCCGAAGGGAATCGGGGCGCTCTTCATTCGCGGCGGGGTGACGCTTGAGCCACTGATCCACGGCGCCGGGTATGAAGGCGGCCGCCGCGCCGGAACCGAAAGCGCGCTGATGGCGGCGGCCCTCGGCGCGGCTTGCGATCTGGCCGCGGATCTTACCGGCATGGAGCAGGTGAAACGGCTGCGCGATCATTTCTGGGACGGACTGAAAGAGCGCTTCGGCGCGGGCGTGGCCCTGAATGGTCACGTGGTGGAACGGCTGCCGAACACACTGAACGTCTCCTTTGTCGGACGGGTCGGGTCCGAGATATTGGCCGCGCTCGACGGCGTGGCCGCCTCGACCGGTTCCGCCTGCCACGCAGACCGGATCGAACTGTCGCCGGTGCTGGAGGCGATGGGCGTGGAGCCCAAGGTCGGGATGGGCGCCATCCGCTTCAGCCTCGGCCGCGGAACGACAAGACAGGAAATCGACAAGGTCATCGCTGCCCTGCAAGTAGCTATTGTCTGACCGCGCGGAAGGGGGGGACGTGACCAGAGAGCCCAGCTACCACGATGCAGCCATTGGCGCTCTGCCCACCAGCTATGTTGGCTGGCGGCGATCCGCACTCGGTCGGATCACGGATGCGCTCGAAGAGCGCCTCCTGCTCGACCGCATCGGACCTGTGCGGGGGCTGAACGTTCTCGATGTCGGGTGTGGCGACGGTGTTTTGGCGATAAGGCTTGCGCGTAGCGGTGCTCTGGTTACAGGCGTTGACGCATCGCCTGAGATGATCGCCGCTGCCGAACGAAGTGCGGCAGAAGCGGGGGTTGCGCTGACGCTCCTGGTCGCTGATGCCGAGGCCATGCCGTTCGCCGATGCCAGCTTCGATATCGTGATATCGGTCGCGACGCTCTGTTTCAGCGATGACGCCGAAAGACCTATGAGCGAGATGGCGCGGTGCCTGCGCGGCGGAGGCCGCTTCGTGCTCGGTGAACTCGGGCGCTGGAACGCGTGGGCGGCGCTCCGTCGCGTCAAGGCGTGGCTGGGATCACCGGTGTGGCGAAGCGCGCGGTTTCGCAACCGATCGCAGCTCATTTCGCTCGCACGGGCGACAGGGTTCACTGATGCCAACGTTACTGGAGCGATTTTCTACCCACCATTCGGCGTCACCGCGCGCCTCATGGCGTCTATTGACGCCAACATCGGACGTTGGACATCAGCCGGCGCGGCATTTCTTGTTCTCACAGCAACGAAACCTGCTTTGATCAAGTAATAAGGGGAGCATTATGACTGATGACACTGACCAATTGCCGCCCATCCTCGCGCAAAAGCGGTATGCCTCGGCATCGGTCTTCACGCCCGAAAGCCTCATGCGCGAGGCACGGCGACAGAAAGGCGTGCAACTGGGGGCGGTACCTCGGGTCTGCCTGCTCGATCCCGACGGCGACATTCTTCGGCATTTGACCGCCGAGGGCCGCGCATGGCGCCGTGATGATTGGGCCTGCTATCATACGGAACTCTTTGTTTGCTTGGAGGCAGGGGTCGAGATTGGCTTGGTCGGTTCCGCGGTTGGAGCCTCCTTTGCGGTTCTGGTGGCCGAGGAGTGACCTGCCCCCCGCGAAATCCCTCATCATGATGTAGAGTCTGCCCAACCTTGAAGGAGCAGACGAATGCGAAAGAGCCGTTTTACCGAGGCGCAGATTATCGGGATGATCAAGGAGCAAGAGGCGGGCATGCCGACGG